>DATBBK010000191.1:0-17398 GCA_036271035.1 Thermoanaerobaculia bacterium
CTCACCCGAGGTCCGCCAGCGCTTCGAGCGAGAGGCGAAGACGATCTCGCAGCTCTCGCATCCGCACGTCTGTGCGCTGCACGACGTGGGCCGCGAGGGCGACATCGACTATCTCGTGATGGAGCTGCTCGACGGGGAGACGCTGTCGGATCGGCTCGCGCGCGGGCCGCTGCCGCTCGAGCAGACCGTGCGCTACGGGGCGCAGATCGCCGACGCGCTCGAGAAGGCGCACCGCCAGGGCATCGTCCATCGCGATCTGAAACCCGGCAACGTGATGTTGACGAAGACCGGCGTCAAGCTGCTCGACTTCGGACTGGCGCGTAGCGTGCCCGCCTCCGGCCTGAGCGCGTCGCTGACCGCGTCGCCCACGCAGGCGAACCTCACCGAGGAGGGGACGATCCTCGGCACTTTCCAGTACATGGCTCCGGAGCAGCTCGAGGGCCGCGCCGCCGACGCGCGCACGGACATCTTCTCGCTCGGCGCGACGCTCTACGAGATGGCGACGGGTCTGAAGGCGTTCTCCGGCGCGACGCAGGCCTCGCTGATCTCGTCGATCCTCCGCGACGAGCCCCTGCCGATCTCGCAGGCGCAGAAGACGTCGCCGGCGGCGCTGGACCGCATCGTGCGCGCCTGCCTCGCGAAGGACCCCGAGGATCGCTGGCAATCCGCGGGAGACGTCGCGAAGGAGCTCCGTTGGCTCGCGGACGGATCCATCTCCGGGTCGGGAACCGCGGCCCTCCCGGCGACGCCCGCGCGCCGCGCGTCGCGCCTCGTCCCGTGGGCCGCGGCCGGGCTGTTGCTGCTCGCGACGCTCTACCTCGCGAACGAGCTCCGGCGCACGCGCGGCGCCGGCTACGAGCCCCGGTACTCCTACGTCCTTCCGCCGGAGAAGAACGCGTTCCGCCTCATCGGCGACGACGCGGCGCCGGTGACGGTCTCGCCGCAGGGTGACCGGCTCACGTTCGGCGCGGGCGGCAGGCTGTGGGTCCAATCGCTGCGGACGGGCGTCATGACCGCGCTCACTGGCACGGAAGGAGCGCGCGGGCCGTTCTGGTCCCCCGACGGCCGGTCCATCGGTTTCTTCTCGGAGGCGAAGCTGCGGCGGATCGAGGCGTCGGGAGGTCCGGTCACGACGGTCTGCGAGGCCGCGAACGCTCGCGGTGGAAGCTGGTCTTCCAGCGGCGACATCGTGTTCGCGCCGGACATCCGCACCCCGATCTATCGCGTTCCCGCGTCGGGCGGCGTCCCGAAGCCGATCACCCGGATGGATACGACGATCCACACGACGCACCGCTGGCCCTGGGTGCTGCCGGATGGGAAGCACTTCCTGTTTCTCGCCGTAAACCACAACGCGCCGCGCTCCGAGAAGTCCGGCATCTACATCGGGTCTCTCGACGGGGGCGACGCGAGGCGCGTCGTCTCGACCTACGGCGGCGGCCAGTACGCGTCGGGATGGCTCCTCTACGGCGCCGACACGAGCCTGATGGCGCTTCGGCTCGACTCTTCCTACGGAACGATCGGTGAGCCGGTGCGCGTGATCGAGAACGTGCAGTTCGACTCCGGCATCTGGCGGCCGAACGTGAGTGCCTCCCAGAACGGCGTGCTGGCGTACCAGGTGGCTCAGGCCGGCGTCGGTGGCCAGCTGACCTGGCTCGACCTGAACGGCCACGCGCTCGGCCGCGTCGGCGAGAAGAGCGAGGCGTTCGCGCCGGAGATGTCTCCGGACGGCAAGCGAGCGTCGGTCGTGCTCGGAGATCCCGCGAACGACATCTACGTGTACGAGCTCGAGCGCGGAATCCGCACTCGTCTCACCACCGGCGCCGTGGTGACGCCCGCTCCTCTCTGGTCCGCCGACTCGTCACAGATCCTCTTCACCTCGCAGGCACAGGCGGGAACGTTCGCCGTCGGGATCGTATCGGCGGACGGCTCCGGCAAGTGGCGCGAGATCTACAGGTCTCCGGATCGTATTGAGCCGACGGCCTGGTCGCGCGACGGTAAGTACGTCCTCTTCAACCACGGCAACATCGGCGCAACGGACATCTGGGTGATGCCGCTCGCGGAGCCGGACAAGGCGTCGGTGTTCGTGACGACGCCGGGCATGGACACGAGCGGACAGTTCTCGCCCGACGGCCGCTGGGTCGCCTATCGCACCACCGAGTCGGGACGGAACGAGGTCTACGTCACGCCGTTCCCGGGAGGCGGCGCGAAGTGGCAGGTCTCATCCAACGGAGGCTCGCAGCCTCGTTGGAGTCCGGACGGCAAAGCCATCTACTTCGTCTCGGGCGACGGAGACCTCTCGGTGACGCCGGTCGAGGCGGTCGGCGGACGACTCGAGCTGAAGGAAACCCGCATTCTCTACCCGGGCAACTTCTACCTGGGCCCGCGGATCGGGCTGATCGGCTACGCGGTTCGGCCCGACGGGAAGGGATTCCTGGCCAACAACGCGGGCGACGTGGGCACGCCGCGGGTCGCGCTCGTCGAGCACTGGGACGCGGGACTGCCGCGGTGAGCCCTCGCGCAGATGGGAGGGACGAATTCGGCGCCGTCGGCCAACATATTAGCGATTGCTAATATGTCTGGACTGCGGCCGGCGCCGGCTAGTGCGCGGCGGGTGTCGGGGCCGACGGCGCGGCCACCGCGCCAGGGCCCTTGAGCGCGCGGCCCGCGGGCGATCCCGTGGGCTCCCCGTCCTTCAGGACCTGCACGCCGTTGGTGAAGACCTGGCGCACGCCGACCGCGTACTGCTGCGGCTTCTCGTAGGTCGCCTTGTCCGCGATCGTCGCCGGGTCGAAGACGACGACGTCGGCGAACATGCCGGGCTTCAAGAACCCGCGGCGGTCGAGGCCGAGGTTCGTCGCCGGAAGGCTCGAGAGCTTGCGGATCGCGGCGGGCAGCGTCAGCGCCTTCTCGTCGCGGACGAACTTGCCCAGGACCCGCGCGAAGTTCCCGTACGCGCGCGGATGCGGCATCGACTTAAGGAACACGCCCTCCGGCGCCTCGGAGCCCGCGTCGGAGCCGAACGAGACCCACGGCAGCACGATCTGCTTCTTCACGTTGTCCTCGGACATCAGGAAGTAGATGGCGCCGATCGACGCCTTCGACTCGATGAGCAGATCGAGCGCCGTGTCGACCCAGTCCTTGCCGCCCTGCTTCGAGAGCTCCTCGAGCGTCTTGCCGGTGAGCGGCTTCATCGCGTCGGGGCCGAACTCCACGAGCAGGACGCGTTCCGGCGAGCCGGTCAGCAGGCACAGGTTCTCCCAGTCCTTGCCCGGCTCGTGCATCTGCGCGGCGATCTTCGCGCGCGTCTCGGGGTCCTGGAGGCGCGTCAGCATCGCCTCCTCGCCGCCGTCGTGCGCCCACGGCGGCACGCAGGCGTCGAGCGACGTCGCGCCGGCCGTGTACGTGTACATGTTCGCGGAGATCGCGAGCCCACTCTTGCGCGCCGCCTCGATCTTCGCGATCGCCTGGTCCATCTTCGGCCAGTTCGGCTGACCGGCCGCCTTCAGGTGGTAGATCTCGGCGGGCAGACCCGCCTCCTTGCTGATCCGGATGAGCTCATCGATCGCCTCGAGAAGCTTGTCGCCCTCGCTGCGCATGTGGGAGATGTACTTGCCCTTGTACTTCGCCGCGACCTTGCAGAGCTCGATGAGCTCCTCGGTCGACGCGTAGTTGCCGGGCGCGTAGATGAGCGCGGAGCCGATGCCGAGCGCGCCCGCCTCCATCTCCTTGCGGACGAGCTCGCGCATCTGGTCGAGCTCCGCCGGCGTCGGCGCGCGCTTGTCGAGCCCGATCACGTACGTCCGCAGGGTCGTGGCCCCGACGTACGACGCGACGTTCTGCGAGATGCCCCGCTTCTCGAGAAACGCGAGGTACTCGGCGAGCGTCGTCCAGGGCATCTCGTATTTGAAGTCCGTCTGCTGCGACTCGAGGTACTTGCGCAGCTTGTCGTTGAGCGGGCCCATCGAGAAGCCCTCGCCGAAGATCTGCGTCGTGATCCCCTGGCGCAGCTCGCTCTGCGACTTCCCGTCCACGATCAGCGAATCCGTCGACCACGAGAGCATGTTGATGAAGCCGGGCGCGACCGCCAGGCCCGTCGCGTCGACGACGCGGGTCGCGGCCGCCTTCGAGAGGTCGCCGACCGCCTCGATCCGGTCGCCGCGGATGCCGACGTCGGCGCGGCGCCCCTCCGCTCCCGAGCCGTCGTAGACCGTGCCGCCGCGGATCACGACGTCGAACGAGGCGTCGCCGGCGCGCGCGAGGGCCGCGGCGCCAGCGAGGGCGAGGATCGCGGCGAGCAGGACGGACGGGCGTCGCATCAGTACGCCGGTCCCACGTGGAGGAGCCGGCCCGCGAGGATGATCCAAGCCACGCCGATCGTGGAGAGCGCGATCAGCGTCTCGCCGAGCTTGCTCCACACCCCGCGCTGCCGGCTGCCCCAGGCGCTCACGGCGTTGACGACGGCGATCAGGACTCCGACCAGCGACAGGATCGCGAGCGCCTGCAGGACGTGCAGCCACGGATCCGACTTCGGTGTCAGCAGGTCGAGGTCCTCGAGACCCTTGATGATCAGGATCGCGTAGCCCGCGACCATCGCGACCTGGATCAGGCACACGATGCGTGTCCAGAGTCGGAGCCGGCTCTCGCCCGGCGGCAGCTGCAGCCGCCGCGCGTAGTGGCGGCGCACGATCCCGCCCAGGGGCCAGAGAATCAGCGCGAGAACGATCACGCCGAGGCTCACCATCGCGACGGGGAGGACGAGGCTCGCGTCGAGGTACGCGGGCGGCCGGAAGAAGTCGAAGAACGGATACTCCGTGACCATCTCGTCGCGTCCGAGCGGGTCCTTCTGGAAGACGACCTTCTCCTGGCCGTGGACCTCACGGAAGACGCCGTTGCCGATCGGCTCCCAGCGCTTCGGCTTCTCGTTGTAGTCGACGAGCGCGGAGACCTCGATCGTGCCCGGGTCGTCGGCCGAGGGCGCGACCTTCGTCTGCTGCAGCAGGTAGAGCAGACGGAGGAAGTGGGTGTCCTCGCGGCGGCTCACGAGGTAGTTGCCCGAGACGCGCTTCGCCTGCTCCTTCGCGTCGGCGGCGCGCGGCATCGCGGGCGGCGTGTACGGGAAATAGCGGTCGAGGAACTTGTTCCACAGAAGCGTCCGGCCGCTGCCCTTGCCGTTGCCGCCGCTGTTGTACGAGACGAAGAAGCCGACGTTCGCGTCGGGGATCAGGTGCAGGTCGCTGTGGAACCAGTTCGTGTCGCCGCCGTGGCCGATGATCCGGTGGCCGTTGCGCGACTCCTCGTAGAAACCGAGCGCCATCCCGTCCGTCTCGGGCGACTTGCCGCGCTGGCGCGCGTGCATCAGCTTCGCGGTCTCGGGCTGAAGGATCTGCGCGGAGTCGTAGCGGCCGTCCTGCAGGTGCGCGATCATGAATCGCGCCATGTCGGCGCCGGACGCGGAGAGCGCGCCCGCCGGCGACGGCACGACGATCTCGAAGGGCCGCGCCTTGTCCGACGCGACCTTGTAGCCGCTGGACATCGACGGCGCGAGCGCCGGCGGCAGCGGCTGCTGGAACGACGCGTGCGTCATCCCGAGCGGGTCGAAGATGTTCTCCTGGACGTAGTCGGCGAACGGCTTGCCGGACACGCGCTCCACGATGTAGCCCGCCATCGACGTCGCGTAATTCGAGTATGCAGGCGTCGAGCCGGGCGGGAAGATCCGCGCGGGCTGGTGCGTGCGGAGGTGCTCGCCGAGCGGCACGAGCAGCTTCGCGTCGGCGACGATCAGATCCTTGGCGTAGTCCTCGTAGCCCGGCGTGTGCGTCATGACGTCGCGCAGCGTGATCGGCTTGCCGAACGCCTCGGGAACCTTGAAGTCGATGTACTTGTTGACGTCGGTGTCGAGGTCGAGCTTGCCCTTCTCGACCTGCTGCATCACCGAGGTCCAGGTGAAGAGCTTCGAGATCGAGCCCGGCCGGAAGAGCGTCGTCTGCCAGTCGACGGGCACGCGCTTCTCGACGTCCGCCCATCCGTAGCCGCGCCCGAAGAGGATCTGCCCGTCCTTCACGACCACGACGACGGCGCCGGCGACGTCGGAGGGCCCGAGCTGCGCGGGCATCAGGCCGTCGAGGAACGCCTCGACGTCGGCGGCGGTCATCGCGGCCGCGGCCTCGGGCGGAGCCGGCGCGGACGACGCGGCCGGCGGCGCGGCGGGTGCCGCCGTTTTCGCGGCGGCCTTCGGGGTCACGCCCTCACGCTGAGCGACCAGGACTCCCGCGGACGCGGCCAGGACTGCGGCCATCACGGCCGCCTTCGACGTGAATCTCATTGCGGTCTTCATCTCACAGATCCCAGCGGATGCCGAACTGAATCTGCCGCGGGCCGAAGGCGCCCGTCGCGGCGGTCGTCGGCCGGCCGAAGAACGCCGACTGCATGTTGCCGATGTAGTTCGTCGGATTCGTGTGGTTGAACACGTTGAACGCCTCGACGATCAGATTCAGATTCGTCGGCCCGATCGCGACCGCCTTGGCGAGGCGAAGGTTCACGGTCCAGAGCGTCGCGCCGCGCCCGGAGTTGCGCTCTTCGCCCGCCGGACGGTCGGTGACGTACGTGTCGCCGTTGTCGTCGGTGCCCGTGATGATGTTGTAAGGCGGCGAAGACAGCAGGCTCCCGCTCGTTCCGAGGACGATGCCCCACGGGCCCTTCCAGTCCACGGCGAGGTTCAGCGTGTGGCGGATGTCGTTCGAGCTCGGACCGTAGTCGGACTCGATGTTGTGGTTGTCGCTCGGTGTGTACTGGGAGCCGTCGGTGTTGTCCTTGGTCGACGCGAGCGTGTACGCGACCTGGGCTCCGAGGCTGTCGCCGAACCGCTTGATGAAGCCCAACTGCATCGCCTCGTACTTACCGCGTCCTCGCGTCTGCGGCTCGTACGCGACGCCCACGTTCGGATCCGGGTAGACGCCCTGGATTGGAGCGTTCGCGTCGCGGAGCAGCAGCAGGTGGTAGCTGACCGCGTAGACGAAGTCGAGGCTGAACGCCATGTCCGAGGTCAGCTCGCGCTGGAGACCCAGGCTGCCGACGTTCTTGTACGGCGTCGTGTTGTCGCGGTCGAGGATCGAGATGTTCGGCGGCAGTGGAATGGGGACGCCGTTCGAATTCGAGAGCGGGTCGGGATAGCCCGGATTCAGGATCGTCTGGAAGTTGAAGCGCCCGGGCTCGAAGATCGTGGCGAGCAGCGGCGCGTTCAAGAGAACCTGGTCGTAATAGATCCCGAACCCTCCGCGGACCGACGTCTTGCCGTCCTTCGTCGGGTCCCACGCGAAGTGGATGCGCGGTCCGAAGTTCTGCCAGTCGTGCTTCGTGTAGACGTTGTCCTCGTAGTCCCAGCGGAGCCCGATGTTGAGCGTCAGGTTGCTCGCCGCGCGCCACTGGTCCTGGACGTAGAGGGCGGCGATGTTGTTGCGGAGAGCGATGTTCGGGTCGCCCGAGCCGCCCTGCCAGAGGAACGGAAAGGTGTTCTGGTCGTTCGCGTTGAACGGCGCGTCGGTCGTGAAGACGAACACGCCGTCGAAGTTCTGCGGCACGAACGCGTTCAGCTTTATGTGGCTGTAGTCGAAGCCCGCCTTCACGAAGTGATCGCCGCCGAAGAGGTTGAGGCTCACGCTGTCCAGGACCTGGAACCGGTCTTCGCGAAGCGTCTGGGGCTGGTTGGGCAGCTTTCCGGAGATCAATGAGGGACGGGAGATGAACGCGCACCCCGGGCAGTTCGGATCGAGGTTGTCGTCCTGCCGCGCGAGCTGAAGCCGCGCGTCATTCAGCGTGTCCTGGTTGATGACCCAGGTGTGGTTGAGCACCCCGTCGTAGTTCTTCGTGTCCTGGGTGAAGCCGGCCTGCTCCGTGACGACCTGGCCGCCGGCGACCTCGCCGACGAAGTTGTTCGTCGTCTTCGGATTGTCCAACCGGAATCGCCCCATCAGGGTCTGGCTGGTCGTGGGGTGGTAGTCCACCTTCGCGACGACACGCGGTTCGCGCACGTCCTGCGGGAAGGCCGTGTCGGATCCGAGGCCCAGCGACTCGAGCAGGTTCGGGTCGAGGCCGACGACGGCGGTCGCGTTGCGCCAGGTCTGCTCGAAGGAGGCGAAGAAGAACGCCTTGTCCTTGACGATGGGTCCGCCGCCCGAGAGGCTCAGGATCTCCTGATCGAAGGGCGTCTTCTCCTTCTCGCCGGTGTTCGGGTCGATCTGCGCGAAGGGATCGCTCGCGGCGAGCGAGTCGGCTCGGTAATACGCGGCGACGCGCGCGTGCCAGTCGTTGGTTCCCGAGCGCGTGACGACGTTGATGATCGCGCCGGACGCCTGTCCGTACTCGGCGGCGTACTGGCTCGACATGACCTGGAACTCGCCGATCGCGTCGGGCGAAAAGTCGCCCCGGAAGTCGTTGACGGCGTCGAGGTCGTTCGAGACGCCGTCGATGAGCATCGTGTTCGCGGCGCCGTTGCTGCCGGCTGCGGAGATGTTGGTCGCCTCCGTGACGCTCTGCGTGACTCCAGGAGAGAGGAACGCGAGGCTCGCGAAGCTTCGTTCGGGCAGCGGCAGCTCGTCGATCTGCCGGGTCGTGATGTTCACGCCGATCGAGCTCTTGGTCGTCTCGACGATCGGCACGTCCGCGCTGACGGAGACCGTCTCGGCGACCTGCGCGACCTTCAGGCTCGGATTGATCTCCGCCTGCTGGCCGACCAGCACGCGGATCCCCGACCGCACCTCGGTCGCGAAGCCCTGCAGCGCGAAGGTGAGCTCGTAGGTTCCGACCGGCAAGGCGACGAGCCGGTAGAGCGCCTGGGCGTCGCTCACGGAGGAACGCACCTGACCCGTGTCGACGTTGCGAGCCGAGACCGCGACGCCGGGCAGCCCGCCTCCGGACTGATCCGCGATTCGTCCGAAGATCGTGCCGCCGACGTCCTGTGCGACGAGGCCGGCAGCCAGGAGCACCGCCGCGACGGCCAGTCCGAGAATTCTGGGAACACGGCTCATGAAACCTCCTCCCCCGCCGGCGGCCCGAAACGGCCCGCGCGGCAGGCCCACGCGATGTTGAGGCGGAGGATGCATCATGCGTTGCGCGGCTGTCAATACGCCGACACAGGGCAGAATCCCGCTTCCGGTGACCGCCGGTGCGCCCGCGGCGCGGCAATCGCATCAAGTATTGCAGCCGGCGCGGGCCGGCCGGGCGCCGCTCTCAGCGCTCGAAGACGTAGAGCGCGCCACCCGCGATCGAGACGACGGAGACCGCCTCGTAGCCGCGCCCGAAGAGCGCCTCCGCGACGCGCCGCAGTCGGACCCGGGCTCGGCGCGCGGCTGGGGGATCGGCCGCGTACAGCCCCGGGGCGCCGGCCGGAATCTCGACCGCGATCCGCCGCGCGCGCGGAAGACGGCCCGGAGTCGCTCGAGGCAGCGAGTCCGCGTCCCGCGGCTCGGCCGCCTCGCCGCGCGCCGCCCGCCCGACGGCGGCGGAGTCCAGACGCCACAGCACCTCGAAGCGGTCCGTCGGGATCGACCCATAGAGACCGCCGAGCTCGCCGTACACGTTGCGCAGGTAGACGCGCCCCTGCGCGCCGAGACGCACGAGATTCAGCCTCGCGTTCGTCACGAGCAGCGGGTCGTACGTCCAGGTCACCCGCCGGATCCCGCGGTCCAGGCACCAGCGGCGCTGGAACAGCTTGAGGCGGACCGACACGCCGCGGCCGCGGAACTCGGGGAGCACCGCGAGCAGGTGCGAGTGATGACACGCGAAGCCGAGGTCGGTCCGCGGCAGACCGTGCACGAAGCCGACGAGCTCCTCGCCCGCGAACGCGCCGGCCGTCAGTCCCCCGACGTGCCCGACGACCTGCAGGTCGAATGTGGACGGCACCTGGAGATCGTCGAAGCCCCACACACGCTGCGCAACGCGCTGCGCGGCCGCGAAGTCGGGGAGCTCGTGCAGCGGCCGGATGGTGACCGTTCGTCCGGACGCGGCAACTTTCTGCGCGTCCTTCCTGGACGCAATCTTCTGCGCGTCCTTTCGAGACGCGACGACCTTTCGCGCGTCCATTCGGGACGCGACGATCCGCGTCACGCGTTCTCGACGAGCGCGGCGATCAGTGCGGCGCGGCGCGGCAGATCCGCGAGCGACACGAACTCGCCGCGCGCGTGGGCGCCGCCTCCCATCGGCCCGAGCCCGTCGAGCGTCGGCACGCCGGCCGCCGCGGTGAAGTTGCCGTCCGAAGCGCCGCCGACGCGCGACGATTCGAGCGGAAAGCCCAGCTCGCCCGCGATCCGACGCGCCCGCTCGTACATCGAGAGCGACGCGGGCGACGGCTCGAGCGGCGGTCGGTCGATGGATCCCTCGACCGAGACGGCGACGCGCGCGTCGGCCGGCCGGTAGGCGCCGATGGCCTTCGCGACGCGCTCCGCCTCCTCCTGCGTCCACACGCGCACGTCGGCGCGCAGCGTTCCATCCTCGGGAATCACGTTGATCCGGTCGCCGCTTCGCGCCACCGTGCCCGCCACGGTCGTTCCCTTCGAGAGGTCGGCCACCGTTTCGAGAAACAGCACGCAGCGGGCGAGCTCGGCGAGCGCCGACGCGCCCTGCTCCGGCTCGAGCCCCGCGTGCGCCGCGCGGCCGCGAAAGCGCAGCTCGAACGCGCCGTTGCCTTTGCGTGCGATCTTGGCCGCGCCTTCGCGGGACGGCTCGAGGACGAGGACCCGCTCGTGACGCCGCGCGAGCTCGACGGTCAGCGCGCGCGAGGCCGCGCTGCCGATCTCCTCGTCGGGCACGAGCAGAAGCGACGCCTCGCCGCTTCCGTTCGCCGCGAGCTCCGCGAGGACGGCGACTCCCACCGCGATGCCGGCCTTCATGTCGAAGACTCCCGGACCCGTGATCCGGTCGCCGTCGACCCGAAACGGCATCTCGTTCAGGGTTCCCGCGGCCCACACCGTATCGAGGTGCCCGAGCAGCAGGGCGCCCCCGCCGCCACTCCCGACCCGCGCGAGCAGCGCGTCGCCGCTTCCGGGACAGGGACGCGTCTCCGCGCTGACGCCGGCGGCGGCCAGCCGATCGCGGATCCAGCGCGCAAGCGCGGAGACCCGTTCGGGATCGTCGGAGGGGCTCTCGCGGGACACGAGGGACTCCAGGTCGGCGGTCAGCCGGTCCCGCCGCGCGTCGAATCGCGCGAGCCAGTCTCGCGGCGTCATTTCATCGCTTCCTTCGACGGGGCCGGCTGGAGCTCACGTCCGCCGGCGCCTGGTCGTACCAGCGCGAACCCGACAGGTACTCCTCCTCGGTCTGCCTCAGAAGCGCCAGCGACCGCTTCGGCTTCAGCTGCGCGCAGGCGACGAGCACCGCGTTCAGCACCGCCATCGGCGCCACGTACGAGCCCGTGAAGGTGGAGGCGGAGATCGGAGCCAGCAAGTAGGCGTCGCAGCTTCGCGCGACCGGCGTCGTGTCGCTGTCCGTGATGCCGAACGTCGCCGCGCCGCGGGCCTTCGCCTGAACGACCGCGTCGATCGTCGAGCGGAGACAGCGCCCGAAGCTGATCGCGACGACCAGGTCGTGAGACGTCAGCGTGCGCACCTTGTGCTGCAGGATCCCGTCGCTGCCGACCGGCGCCTCCGCATGAAAGCCGAGCGCCTCGAGGCCGTACGCGAAGAACCACGCGAGCGAAGCCGCCAGGTCCACGCCGACGACGAGCACGGCGCGGGAGCGGTGGATCCGCTTCGCCAGGTCCACCGCACGAGTGGGATCGAGCCCCGAGCGGACGGCGTCGAGATTGTGCAGGTCGCGCTCGAGGCTGTGACGCACGTGGTCGGCGACGCTTCCCTTCTCGCGCGCCGTCGCCTCGACGATGCGGTACGGCGTGACCCGCTGGATGAAGTGCTCGCGCAGGTCCCGCAGGAAGTCCGCGTACTGCCGGTAGCCCATGACCTGGATCGTTCGGACGATCGTCGCGGGATCGACGCGATAGCGCCGGGCGAGCGCACGCGACGAGAGAAAGAAGGTCTCGTCCGGGTTCTCGAGCGCCGCCTGGATGATGCGGCGCCGCCGCGGATTGAGACGAGACTGCGCCTCGGCCAGGCGCTGCTCGATCGCGGTCCGTGTCGCCATTTCGATCCTCTCCGGTCGGGACCCCGCGCACGCGGCGGTCTCCCGGGCCCGCGTAGGATCTCACGGCACCGAGGCGACCGCCTTGCGAGTCGTGAAGCGCTCGACCGCCTCGGTGGCGCCCTCGACGTAGTCCCGGTCGACCTCGAACCCCAGCCCGGCGCCGCGCGGCACCTCGACCGTGCCGTTCGCGTCGACGACGACCTCCGGCGCGATGATGTCGCGCGCGAAATACCGGCGGCTCGCGGAGATGTCGCCGGGCAACGAGAAGCCCGGAAGACTGGCCAGCGCGATGTTGTGGGCGCGCCCGACGCCCGACTCCAGCATGCCTCCGCACCAGACCGGGATACCGCGGGCGAGGCAGAGGTCGTGGATGGCGAGCGCCTCGGAGTAGCCGCCGACCCGGCCCACCTTGATGTTGACGATGCCGCAGGCGCCCATGTCCAGGGCGTGCCGCGCCGCGCGGGCGCTTCCGATGCTCTCGTCCAGGCAGATCGTCGTCTCGAGCGATCGCTGCAGCTCGGCGTGATCCAGGAGGTCGTCGTGCTCGAGTGGCTGCTCGATCATCATCAAACCGAACCGATCCAGGCCACGAAGGTGATCAGCGTCGGCGAGCGTGTACGCGGCATTGGCGTCGACGGAGAGCGGGACCGAGGGGAACCGGCGCCGCACGTCGGACACGACGTCGACGTCCCAGCCGGGCTTGATCTTGACCTTGATCCGCCGATAGCCGAGCGAGACGTACCGCTCGATCCGATCGAGGAGGTCGCCGATGCGCGGCTGGATCCCGAGGCTCACGCCGGCGGGGATGCGATCGCGGGTGCCGCCGATCAGAGCGGAGATCGGCCGTCCGGCGGCGCGGGCGAGCAGGTCGACGAAGGCCAGCTCCAAGCCGGCGCGCGCCATCGGGTGGCCGCGGAAGGCGTCGAGCCGCCTCGTGAGGTCGTCGAGCCCGGCGATCGGAGCGCGGAGCAGCGCGGGCGCGAAGAATTCCTGCACGACGTGCAGCGCGGTGCCGGCGGTTTCGTAGCTGTAGAGGGGCTGCTCGCCGGCCACGATCTCGCCCCACCCCTCGAGCCCCTCGGCCTCGAGCCGCACCAGGATGATGAGCCGGGAGTCGACGCTTCCGAAGCTCGTCTCGAACGGCTCGGTGAGAGGGAGTCGAATGCGCCGGATCTCGACCGCCTCGACGCGGAGGGGCGAGACGGCCTCGAGGGAGCGGCTCAACGCCGGACCTTCGGCGCGCGCCGCCGGAAATCAGACGACGCGCGCGCGCACACCGCTGACAACATTTGTTGCCGGACGGTAGCAGAGGGCGCCGCGAAGCGTCAAGACGAGGTGCGCTTCGCCTCGGAACCACAGCGCATTCCGGCCCCATGCACCATTCGTTGCATGATCGCGCCTATCGATGTGTCGACTTCGCCGACGCGGGCCGCGCGCCGGCGGCCGCCGTCAGATCGAGGCGCCACAACTCCCGCCCCCCGTTCCGATGAGGACGCTCGCCGGCGAGGCCGGGTCGGCCGCGAGCGCGATGACGTCGGGATGCGGCGGCGCGCCGCCGGCGAGGGCCCACGTCTTCCCGCCGTCACGGCTGCGGTAGACGCCCTTGCTCCAGACGGCGGCGTAGAGCGTCTTCGGGTCGGCGGCGTCGAGCAGCAGCGCCTGCACGTTCGCCTCTCGGGTCGACGACGAGCGCCTGGATGCGGAAGTTCTCCGGCAGCCCATGCAAGTAGCGCATCCACGTCGCGCCGCCACCGGCGCTCCGATGGATGCCGTCGTTCGCGCCCGTCTCGGTCCCGGCGTACACGATCTTCGGGTTCGACGGGTCGATGGCGATCGCGTGGATCGGCGCCTGGCGGTCCTGCCACTGCTTGCCGGCGAACAGGACGCGCTTCCACGAGCCGCCGCCCCCTTCCACACGCCGTCGGCGTGCGTTCCGGCGTAGACGGCCCCGGAGGCATCGACCGCGATCGCGCGGATCGTCTGGGCGCGGATCGCCGGCGCAACCGAGGCCCACGACGCCCCGCCCGTCGGCCGACCGGAAGACGCCGCGCCCGTACGTGCCCGCATACACGGTCGTGGGAGACGACGGGTCGACGGCCAGGGCCTGGATGCTCCCGCCCGAGGGGCCGCAGGGAGTCCACGCCGCCGCGAGCAGTTGACCCGAGGTCGCCGCGAGGACAGGAGGAGAGAACCGCCCGAGCGGGAACGGTCCGCATCGCTTCTCCTTTATCGGAAGACTGCCGGGAGGTTAGCGGATAATTCGCCCGGTTCACCCCTTCCCGAAAGGTCAATGAGCCTAATCGCCGGCTCCCGCCTCGGCCCTTACGAGATCGTCGGCCAGATCGGCGCCGGCGGGATGGGAGAGGTGTACCGCGCGAAGGACCCGCGGCTCAACCGTGATGTCGCGATCAAGGTCCTGCCGGCCTCCTTCTCCGAGGACGCCGACCGCCTCCGCCGCTTCGAGCAGGAGGCGAAGGCCGCCGGCGTGTTGAACCATCCCAACATCACCGCCGTCTACGACATCGGCGAGGACTCCTCGTCGGGCGCGCCGTACGTCGTGCAGGAGCTGCTCGAGGGCGAGACGCTGCGGGCGACGCTCGCCGGCGGCAAGCTCTCGACGCGCCGGGCGACGGACTATGCGATGCAGATCGCGCACGGGCTGGCGGCCGCGCACGACACGGGCATCGTCCACCGCGACCTGAAGCCGGAGAACCTCTTCGTCACGAAGGACGGCCGTATCAAGATCCTCGACTTCGGCCTCGCGAAGCTGACGCAGCCCGAGTGCGGCGCCGCGTCGCCCTTGACGAACATCCCCACGGAAACGCGGGGCACCGAGCCCGGCGTCGTGCTCGGCACGCTCGGCTACATGGCGCCCGAGCAGGTCCGCGGCAAGTCCGCCGACGCCCGCAGCGACATCTTCTCCTTCGGCGCGATCCTCTACGAGATGCTCTCGGGCCGCCGCGCCTTCCACGGCGACTCCGCGGCGGACACGATGTCGGCGATCCTGCGCGAGGATCCGCCGGACCTCTCCGCGACGAACCAGTCGGTGCCGCCGGGGCTCGAGCGCATCGTGCGCCACTGTCTCGAGAAGAATCCCGAGCAGCGCTTCCACTCCGCCCACGACGTCGCGTTCGCGCTCGAGGCGCTGTCGCAGACGTCCACGCCGCAGGTGGCCGCGCCGCTCGAGGCGCCCGCCGCGAGGACGCGCCGGGTTCCGCCGCTCGCGTGGCTCGTCGCCGGGCTCGCCATGGGCGCCGCGATCGCGTGGCTCGCCACCCGGCGCGCGGCTCCGCTCGCGACCCCGACGGCCGATGCGGGCGCTCCCGTCTTCCGGCGTCTCACGAATCTCTCCGGTCTCGAGGACTTTCCGACGCTGTCTCCCGACGGCCAGCTCCTCGCGTTCGTGCACCGCTCGGGGAGCAAGTCGGACATCTGGGTCCAGCGCGCCGGCAGCCGGCGGCCGACCGACATCACGATCGACTGCAAGGGCGAGAGCTTCTCGCCCGCCTTCTCGCCGGACGGCCGCCTCATCGCGTACGGCTCCCAGTGCGGCGGCGGCGGCATCTTCCTCATGGGCGCGACCGGCGAGGACGTCCGCCGCCTCACGAAGTTCGGAACGCATCCGGCGTGGTCGCCGGACGGCAAGACGATCTTCTACTCGAACGAGCTGATCATCCGGCCCTACGGCCGTCTGGGCGTGAGCGCTCTCTGGACCGTCGACATCTCGACTGGCAACAGCCGCATGCTCTACGAAGGGGATGCCATCCAACCGGCGGTCTCGCCGCACGGGCAGCGGATCGCGCTGTGGGGGCTGCCTACCGGCGGAAGCCAGCGCGACATCTTCACGATTCCGATCAATGGACTCGCGAAGGGCGAACGGCCCGTCCCGGTGACGAACGACCCGCCCGTCGACTGGAACCCGGTCTGGTCCCCGGACGGGCAGGAGCTCTACTTCCTGTCGAACCGCGACGGCGTCATGAATTTGTGGCGCGTGCCGATCGACGAGGCGACCGGCAAGACGCTCGGCCCCGCCATCGCGGACCGCCTCCCCGCGCGAGAGGTCGGCGGCATCGCGCTCTCGCGCGACGGCCGCCACCTCGCGTACGTGGACCGGCAGCAGACGTTCTCGTTCGACCGGCTCACGTTCGACGCGAACGGACGGCTCGTCGGAAAGCCCGAGGAGATCTACCAGAGCGCGCTCGAGGTCGCCGACTTCGACGTCTCGCCCGACGGCAAGTGGATCGTCTTCGACTCCCGCGGCGCGTCGCAGGAAGACCTGTACCTGATGAGCAGCGACGGGACGGGCGTCCGGCAGGTCACGGACGATCCGTTCAAGGATCGTCATCCCAAGTTCTCGCCCGACGGCGGCCGCATCGCGTTCCACTCCGACCGAAGCGGCCGTTACGAGATCTGGACGATCGCCCCGGATGGCAGCGGGCTCACGCAGCTCACGCACACCCAGGGCGACACGATCATCGAGCCGCACTGGTCCCCCGACGGGAAGATGATCGCGGTCGACAACGGCGGCCGGCTCGGCCAGTTGATCCGCCTCGACGGAAACGGGAAGGTGTCGTCGACGGAGGACATCCCGTCGCCGGCCGAGGGCCAGCACTTCTACGCGATCGAATGGTCGGCCGACGGCCGGCGGCTGATGGGCGTCGGAGTCCGTAACGACGACAACGCGACCACAGAGGTCTTCCAGTACGATCCCGTCACGAAGCGGGTCTCACCCGCCTTCCCCGGCGTCTCGATCGGCCGGCGCGCGCGCCGCGGATCGGCGCTCGGCGAGCGGATGATCCTGCGCGAGGACGACGGCGTCCACGTCATCGACCCGGCGGGCGACCGCAACGTCATCGAGAACTCTCCCGCCACGTCCTACTGGATGGTCGTCTGCCGCAGCGCCACGACGTGCTACGCGGCGCGCAACAACGAGAACGCGGACGTGTGGGAGCGGTCGATCTCGCAACCGGCTCCGGCGACGGCGGCGGCAGCGGTTGCGAAGCCGTGAGTCTCCTTGTCATTCCGAGGAGCGCAGCGACGAGGAATCCCTTTCAGAACCACGACGCGAGTCGATGCGCCGTGCGGCGACGAAAGGGATCCCTCGCTCCGCTCGGGATGACAAGACGGAGGCGACTCGGGTGACCCTCAGCGCCGGCTACCGCCTCGGCCCCTACGAGATCGTCGGCCAGATCGGCGCCGGCGGCATGGGCGAGGTTTACCGCGCCAAGGACACGCGCCTCTCGCGCGACGTCGCGATCAAGGTGCTGCC
>DATBBK010000192.1:0-16429 GCA_036271035.1 Thermoanaerobaculia bacterium
CCAGCGTCGGCGTCGTCCGCCGCGGCCGGCTCGCGTGGGAGCGGTACTTCAACGGCGCCGACGCCGCGACGCTCCACAACACGCGCTCGGCGACGAAGACCGTGACCGGGATGCTCATCGGCGCGGCGATCGACCGGGGCCTCATCCCGAGCGCCCAGGCGCCGGTGCTCACGTACTTCAAGGACCGCGAGCCGCTCGCGAATCCGGACCCGCGCAAGGCGAAGATCACGATCGAAGACTTCCTCACGATGAGCTCGCTTCTCGAGTGCGACGACGAGAACCAGTTCTCGCGCGGCAACGAGGAACGCATGTACCTCGTCGAGGACTGGGTGAAGTTCGCGCTCGATCTCCCGATCCGCGGCTTCCCCGACTGGGTCACGAAGCCGGCGGCCTCGCCGCACGGGCGGAGCTTCAGCTACTGCACGGCGGGAGTCGTCACGCTCGGCGCGCTGCTCGAGCGCGCGGTCAAGAAGCCGGTTCCCGACTTCGCGCGCGAGGCGCTCTTCGCGCCGATCGGTCTCGAGAAGGCGGGATGGCAGTTCACGCCGCTCGGGACCGCGATGACGGGCGGAGGGCTCCAGCTCGCGACGCGCGACCTGGCGCGGCTGGGCCAGCTGTATCTCGACGGCGGCGCGTGGAGCGGCAGGCAGGTCCTGCCGAAGGCGTGGGTCGCGGAGTCGGTCCGCGCGCACGCGCAGGTCGACGACCGGACGGAGTACGGGTACCTCTGGTGGCTGCGCACGTTCGAGGCGGGCGGAAAGAAGCACGCCGCCTTTCTGATGCAAGGGGCGGGCGGCAACAAGGTCGCGGTGTTCCCGGATCTGCAGATGGTGGTCGTGGTCACCGCGACGAACTTCCGCGAGCGCGGCGCGCACGAGCTCTCGGACAAGGTCCTCGTCGCGGTGCTGGAAGCGGTGACGGAGTGACGGAACGAGCCGGGGACCGGAAACCGTATTCGCTCTGGCGAGTATTTCAGCGCCGCACCGCGGCCCTCGCCTTGGCGAGCGTCATCGCGATGTCGGAATCCCGAAAACTCCAGAGGACGCGCGGATCTTCGTCCATCTTCTGATTGAAACCCGTGGGCTGGGCAAAGGTGCCGAGCCCATGGATGCTTACCGACCAGAGGACGCAAACGGCGAAGGCTGTCCGCGGCACCAGGTGAGCACGGACGGTCTGCTCCCACGCGAGCGCGGACAAGACCGTCAGCGCCGGCAGGACCTCGATGAGCAGGCGGTAGCCGAACGTGTGCCCGCCCCACCAGATCGTCCACTTCGAGGTCACCACAATCACCAGGAGAACTGAGCTCAGCAGCGCCACGAAGAGGGGCTGCTCGCGTCGCAAGCGCCATGCCGGTCGGATCGACAGCGCGACGATGAAGAAAAACGGACTGAAGACGAGGAGTCCCCGCGAGGGGCTGACCAGAAGACCGGCGAGTCCGACGAACGGATTTCCCCCGAAGTTCGCGATTGCAGGCACCGGATCCGCCTGAGCCTGCGAGAGCGCGTTACCCCAGTAAACCTCCGCGTACACGGCCCGCGCGGCCAGCGGGAGAAGGACTGCCGCGCCGAGCCGCCAGAGCGCCGCGGGGCGCCGCCTCCAACCCGCAATCGCAAGGGGAAGGGCGACGAGAACGTTCATCGGACGGTTCACGATCGCCAGTCCGAGCGGCAGCCCGCTCCAGCCGATCGAGGCGTCCGTGTCTATCGCGAGAAGCCAGATCGCAACGGACTGGAACAAGAGCGAGGGTCCGTGCTGCCACATCGCACGACTCGCGACGCTCCACACGCATGTTCCGAATGCATACGCGGCTGCCATCAGCAGGGCGGTCGACCGGGAGCGGAAAAGTCGAATGAGCGCGAGATGGAGGAACGCGACCGACAGCGCGGCGATCGCCGCGGCCGAGACGAGCGAAAGACGGTTCGAATCCGCCGAGCCGTCCATCCCCGTCGCCATCGCGAAGAAGTGGACCGGAGCGTTCAGGAGTCCAGAGACGATCGGGTACGTCGACACGACGCGGCCCTGCATCCTGCGGAAGCCGTACGGGAGCGGCGCCTCCCTCGGAAAGGCGCTCGCAAAATCGAAGCCGTGCCCGAGCCAGAGCATTCGCGGCAACAACTCCGCCGGCTGCGTGTCGCCGCTTCCGAGATACCGCCACCCGGCCAGATAGATGCTGAACGGAACGACGAACGTCGCCGCCAGTACGAGCCACTCGGCGAGACGGCGGCTCCGGGAACGTCCGGGCAATCCCCGATCCCCGAAGTTCAGGACTCCTCAGGCCGCGAAGTACCGCGCCTGCGGGTGGTGCAGCACGAGGGCGGAGACCGACGCCTCGGGATCCATCATGAATCCCTCCGTCAGCTCGACGCCGATCTTCTTCCCGTCGAGCAGGTGGAAGAGCGTCGCCTGATCCGACAGCTCGGGGCACGCCGGATAGCCGAAGCTGAAGCGCTTGCCGTGGTAGCGCGCCTGGAAGCGGTCGACCATCGTCGTCTCGGGCGGATCCGGGAAGCCCCACTGCTCGCGCAGCTTGCGGTGCAGCCACTCGGCCGCCGCCTCCGCCGTCTCGACTGCGAGCGCCTGGAGCGCGTGGCACAGCAGGTATTCCCCCGCCGACTTCAGCGCCTCGGCGCGCTGGCGCACGCCCTCGCCGGCGGTGGTGATGAAGAACGCGATGGAGTCCTGCGGCGCCGACGCGCCGTCCTTCGGGTGCACGAAGTCCGCGAGGCAGAGCCGCTCGCCGGCGACCTGCCGCGGGAAGCGGAAGCACGCCTGACCCCCTCCCGGCACCTCCACGTGCAGGGTATTCGCCTCCGACGACGCCGGGAAGAAGCGATACATCGCGCGCGCCTTGATCCAGCCCTTCGACTGCACCTCGCCGATGATCTTCTCGAGCTCCGCGAGCTTGGGATCGCCCGCCTCCTTCAGCTTTCGGTAGCTGCCGCGGAGACCGAGGTGCTTCGCGTACAGCATGTGCGGGTTCAGGTACGGCCACACCTCGGCGAGATCGAGCTCGCCGAGCACGTGCTCGGCCTCGTCGGGCGCCGGCCGGGCGGGCACGACCTCGACGGCCTCGCTCCTCACGGCGGGCGCCGAGAGCGGGATCTCCTCCGCCGCCGGAGCCACCGCGGTCGCCGCGCGGCGCCGGTCGGCCTCCGCCGCCAGCTCGGCGCGCGCCGGCTCGCCCGAGAGCACGCGGTCGGCCAGCGCGAGACCGCGCATCGCGTCCTCCGCATAGGCGACGAGGCCCGTGTACGCCGGAGAGATCCGGTGGTCGGTGAACTTCTGCGAGAGCGCAGCCCCGCCGACGAGCATCGGCGTCGCGACGCCCGCCTTCGTCAGGTCCTGAGCGGTCGTGACCATCTGCTGCGCGCTCTTGACGAGCAGCCCCGACAGCCCGATCAGGTCCGGGCGGTGCTGGGCGTTCGCCTCGATGAGCTTCTCCGGCGGCACCTTGATGCCGAGGTTGACGACGTCGTACCCGTTGTTCGAGAGGATGATCTCGACGAGGTTCTTCCCGATGTCGTGGACGTCGCCCTTGACGGTCGCGAGCATGACCTTGCCCTTGCGCGCGCCCGCCTTCTTCTCCATGAACTTCTCGAGGTGCGATACGGCGGCCTTCATCGCCTCCGCGGACTGGAGCACCTCGGCGACGATCAGCTCGTTCGCGTTGAAGAGGCGGCCGACCTCTCGCATTCCGTCCATGAGCGGCCCGTTGATGATGTCGAGCGGGGCCATTCCGCCGGTCCGCACCGCCTCGAGGTCGTCGACGAGCCCCTCGCGAGAGCCCTCGAGGATGTAGCCGGGCAACCGCTCGATCGGCGTGCCCGCGCGCTCCTTCGGCTGCTTCGGCTGCGCGCCCTTCGCCTTGAAGTGCGCCGCGAAGGCCGCGATCGGATCCTCGCCGCGGTTCCAGATCAGATCCTCGGAGAGGCGCTTCTCCTCGTCCGGGATCGACGGGTAGCGCATGATCTTCTCGGTGTTCACGATCGCGAGGTCGAGGCCCGCTCGCGTCGCGTGGTACAGGAACACCGAGTTCAGCACCTCGCGTCCCGCCTCCGGAAGCCCGAACGAGACGTTCGAGATGCCGAGGATCGTCTTCGCATCCGGGAACTGTGCCTTGATGAGGCGGATGCCCTCGATCGTCTCCTCCGCGCTGCCGACGTACTTCGCGTCGCCGGTGCCGCACGGGAAGACGAGCGGGTCGAAGAGGATGTCCTCGGCCGCGAAGCCGTACTTCTCCGTCAGGAGCGTGTAGCTCCGCCGCGCGATCTCGAGCTTGCGCTGGCGGGTCACACCCATGCCGTGCTCGGGGTCCTCGTCGATCGTGCCGACGATGAGCGCCGCGCCGTAGCGCTGCGCGAGCGGCACGACGGTCTGGAAGCGGTGCTCGCCGTCCTCGAGGTTGATCGAGTTGAGGATCGACTTGCCCTGGCTCCACTTGAGGCCCAGCTCGAGGACGTTCGCGTCGGTCGAGTCGAGCATGAGCGGAACCTTGACCATGCGGATGATCCGCTCGAGGAACTTCTGCGCGTCCGCCGTCTCGTCGCGGTCGGGGTCCTGCAGGCAGACGTCGAGGATCTGCGCGCCGGTCTTGACCTGCGCGCGGCCGACCTCGGCCGCGGCGTCGAAGTCGCCCGAGGCGATCAGCTTCTTGAACTTGCGGCTGCCGAGCACGTTCGTGCGCTCGCCGACGAGCACCGGCCGGTTGTCGACGTCGACCTCGAGCGCCTCGATGCCCGAGACGAGCGTCTTCGTGTGGATCGCGGGCCGGCACGGGCGACGGCCGGCGGCCGCCTCTGCGAGCAGCCGGATGTGCGCGGGCGTCGTGCCGCAGCAGCCGCCCACGATGTTGACCCAGCCCTCGTCCATGAACCGCGCCATCGCGCTCGCGAGCTTCTGCGGCGTCTCGGAGTAGTTGCCGTCCACGTCGGGCAGGCCCGCGTTCGGGTAGCAGGAGACCCGCGTCTTCGCGAGCGCGGAGAGGCTCCGGAGGTGGTCCGTCATGAACTCCGGGCCGGTCGCGCAGTTGAGGCCGACGGAGAGCAGCGGCTGGTTCATGACCGACGTGTACAGCGCCTCGACGCCCTGGCCGGCGAGCATCGTGCCCATCGGCTCGATCGTCACGGACGCCATGACCGGCACGCGCCAGCCGACCTCCGCGAACGCCTGCTCGATGCCGATCAGTCCCGACTTGAGGTTGCGCGTGTCCTGCGTCGTCTCGAGCAGCAGGACGTCGGCGCCGCCGGTCAAGAGCCCGATCGCCTGCGTCTTGTAATGGCCGACCAGCTCGTCGAACGTGACGCCGCCGGTGACCGTCATGGCCTTCGTCGTCGGGCCCATCGAGCCGGCGACGAATCGCGGCCGGTCCGGCGTCGACGCCTTCGCCGCGGCCTCGCGCGCGAGCTCGGCGGCGCGGCGGTTGATCTCGATCGCCTTGTCGGCGAGGCCGTACTCGGCCAGCACGAGAGGCGTAGCGCCGAACGTGTCGGTCTCGACCATGTCGGCGCCGGCGGCGAGGTAGTCGCCGTGCATCCGGAGGATGACGTCGGGCCGCGTCAGGACGAGGTTCTCGTTGCAGCCCTCGAGGTCGGACCCGCCGAAGTCGGCGGCAGTGAGGTCCTGGCCCTGGAGCCACGTGCCGGTCGCGCCGTCGAGCACGAGCACGCGCTCCGCGAGGACCTCCTGGAGGGCCTCGGCGCGATCGCTCTGGGACGGACCGTCGGGTCGTCTGGCCATGGAACCGGCAATTATGCACGGGTCGGGCCGGAGGATTCGGCCGGGGCGCTTCTGCCCGGCAACTCAACGTCGCCCGCATACACTCGCGCTCCCTTGAGCGCTACCGCGCCCGTCATCGTCGTCATCGGCGGCGGCTTCTCCGGTGCCGCGGTCGCCGCGCAGCTGCTGCGCCGCGGCCGGCCCGTGCGCGTCGTGCTCGTCAACCGCTTCGGGCCGATCGGCCGCGGCGTCGCCTACCGCACGCGCATCGAGGCCCACGTCCTGAACGTGCCCGCGGCCGGCATGAGCGCGCTAGCCGACGACCCGGAGCACTTCCTCCGCTGGGCGTCCGCGCGCGACGGGTCGATCCGTCCGGGCACCTTCGTGTCGCGCCGCGTCTACGGCGAGTACCTCGAGGCGCTCCTGCGCGAGGCGGAATCCGCGGCCGGCCCGTCGGGAGCCACGCTCGATCGCGTCGTCGGCGAGGTGCGGGACGTCGAGCCGCGCCCGGGCGGCGGCGCCGCCGTCGTGTTCGCGGACGGGTCGCGGCGCGAGGCGGACCGCGTCGTCCTCGCGCTCGGCAACTACTCGCCGAACGATCCGCCGGCGGACGGCGCCGGGTTCTACGCGAGCGAGCGCTACGTGCGCGATCCGTGGATCCGGGGCGCTCTCGACGTGATCCGCGAGGGCGAGGCGGTGCTGCTGCTCGGCACCGGGCTCACGATGATGGACATCGCGCTCGACCTCGCCTCGCGCGGCACGTCGCTGCCGATCCGCGCCGTCTCGCGCCACGGGCTGCTGCCGCGCGGCCACGCCCTCCAGTCCGCGACTCCGGCCAGGCCGCCGGCCGACGACGACACGAAGACGGTTCGCGCGCTCCTGCGCTGGCTGCGCCACGCCGCGCGGGAGACGGGCGACTGGCGCGCGGCCGTCGGCGCGATCCGCGATGCGACCCCGGCGATCTGGCAGGGCTTCTCCGAGGCGGAGCGCTCCCGCTTCCTGCGGCACGCGCGGCCGTGGTGGGAGATCCACCGGCATCGCGCCGCGCCCCCGACCGCGGCGGCCGTGGCCGGTATGATCGAGCACGGCGAGCTGCAGACGCGCGCCGGACGAGTCGTCCGGTGGGAGCCGGATGCGGGCGGAGTGCGCGTGCACGTGCGTCCGCGCGGCGCCGGCGGGACGGAGACGATCTTCGTCGAGCGCGTCGTCAACTGCACGGGCCCGTCCAGCGACGTGCGCCGCGTCGGTGATCCGCTGTTGAACGCGCTGCTCGCGCGCGGGCTGATGGTCGCCGATCCGCACCGCCTCGGCATTTTGGTTTCATCCGACTGCGCGCTCGTCGGCGCCGCGGGCGAGCCGTCGGAGACGTTCTTCCTCGTCGGACCGCTGCTGAAGGCGCGCTTCTGGGAGGCGACCGCGGTGCCCGAGCTGCGACGCCACGCGAAGAGCGTGGCGGAGAGGCTGCTGCCCTAACGGACCGAACGAGTCGGCGTAGGGACGGGCGTCGGCGTCGGTGTTCGCGTCGGCGGAGGCGCGCCGCGGAACGTCATGGGCAGGAAGAGCCCCGGGCGGTCTTCGTTCGGGAGCGGGCCCGCGAATCCGATGGTCACGCCGTCCGCACCGCGGCGGTAGGTGTAGAAGCGCCCGGGACAGACCGACGACTCGAGGTCGGGCAGCCGTGCGGGCCACTCGCCCTCTCGAGAGGCGGCCTTCTCGCCTCGTGCCTGGAGCACCAGCCCGGTCAGCTCCGAGTCGAGCAGGAGTCGCTGCGCCCGAGGGATCATGTCGACGACCGAGTCCCAGGCGACCAGCGCGAGCATCCCGTCCGAAGCGACCTCCGCGCTGGCGGCGACCTTCCAGGCGTGGGTCAGCGTCTCCTTCGTCCAGTCGCAGGCGCTCATCTCGACGAGGCCGTCGACGAAGCGGCGATAGACCCGCGCGACAGTCTCGACCGACGGAGCGAGCTGCGCGTCCGATGCCATCGGCCACGGGTCGTTCTGGAGCGCGGCGAGCAACGCCTCGTAGAAGCTCCGCTGCCCGAGCCGCTGCTCCCACCCGACCGCGGGAGCATCCACTTTTCGTAGCAGACCCACGATGAGACGCTCCTGACGCGTCGCGATCAGCTGCGAGATGAGGTACGGGTGATCGGCTAGGCTCGTCGCGAGGTGCCACATCCCCTCGATCGTAGCGAGGGCCGAATCGCTCTCTCCGCCGCGAATCTGCAGGAGCGCCCGGGTCGCGAGGACGCGCTGGAGGCGTGTCAAGCCGGGCAGGTTCGGCAACGGAGCCTCGGCTCGCTGCGCCACGTCGAGTTCCCAGTCGATCGGCCGCGATCCCGAGGCGACCGACACGATCGCGTCGAGCGTGGTCCCGTTCTCCTCGAAGAAGCGCGAGACGGGCTTCGCCGGGGGACCGACGTGGGCCGAGGGCTCGGCAAGCTCGTGCTCGGCCCACTCCCCGACCGCGGAGATTGTCGAGCTCATGCGCTTCTCGAGCTCCGGGGCGGGGCGCCCGCGGCCGTCGTTCGGGCGAAGGGTCACGACCTTTTCGGGATCGTCGGGGTCGGGCACAGCGGGACCCTGAGGCGCCGCGTCGATCCCGAGCCGTGCCGCGAGCGACTCGATCTCGAGAGCGGCGGCGGAGACCGTCTTCTTCGGATAGGCGGCCTCGTAAGCCTTCCTCGAGGTCGCAACCGGCGGCGGTGTCCAGTCTCCGCCCAACGTCGGAGAAGCCGCCAACGAAACGGATACGAGCGTCGCCAGAACGCGCCGCTTCATTGCGTTCAGTCTAAGGCCGTCGGCGCCAGGGCCCGTCGGGTCGCCGAGGTCGGGCCGCTCCTATGACGATGTTCTCGTCTCAGATCCGGTCGCCTCCGCTCCGGCGAACGCGCGCGCCCGATCGAGCAGCTCGCGCGCCTGATCCTCCCGACCGCAGGCGCGCGCCGCGCGCGAGAGGTCGAGCAGCGACACGTCGTCGGTGCACAGCCACAGCCAGTCGAAGTTGTGCGTGCGTCTCTCCTCGAACAGCGCGAGCGCCTCGTCGAGACGCGCGGCGTCTCCGTCCGCGCGGGACAGTCCGGCGAGCGCCTGGACGAGGAGGTGGCCCTCGCCGAGCCCGTGCGGCCGGCCGCGAAGGTGCGACGCCGCCTGTCCGAACGCGGCGCGCGCCGCGCCGGCGTCGCCCTTCTCGAGCGACGCCCGGCCGAGCGTGCAGAGCGCGACGCCGCGGAAGGAGTCGCGATACATGAAGTCGGACTTCTCCAGCGCCTCGAGCGCCTCCACGCAGCGTGCCCGCGCGCCCTCCAGATCGCCCTCGCGGCGCAGGAGGTCGCCGAGATAGCCCGCGACACCGGCGGTCGGGTGGCGCGAGCGGAGCCGCTCGAGCGACACGGCCCTCTCGAGGCACCATTTCGCCTCGATCGGGCGGCCCGTCTCGAGCTGGGCCCAGCCGAGCCCCAACCAGCTCCACCCGTGCTGCTCATCCGCGGCGACCGCGGCCTGAAACATCGGAATGGCCTCCCTCCACCGGCGGAGCGACGAGAGGGGGCCGGCGCCGAAGTAGCTCGCGAACGGGTCGCTGGACACGAGCTCCGCCGCGCGCCGCGACTGCGCGATGGCCTCTTCGGGGAGCCCCTGCCTCCACAGCGCGTAAGAGAGCCAGATCCGCGGTCCACCCGCTTCGGGATCCGCGGCGATGGCTCGCTCGGCATAGCCGCGCGCGAGCGCGAGCTCCTTCCTGTCGGTCGTGAACGTGTATCGCATGGCGTGGACCGCCGCGAGGTCGCCGAGCGCCGGCGCGTAGCCGCTG
The DNA here is from genome assembly GCA_036271035.1 of Thermoanaerobaculia bacterium. Taxonomy (GTDB): domain Bacteria; phylum Acidobacteriota; class Thermoanaerobaculia; order UBA5066; family Gp7-AA6; genus DAHUXD01. The sequence goes on from DATBBK010000192.1 coordinate 9,523, forward strand.
TCCGCCGAGATCGCCTCCTCGTAGAGCTGCCGCGCCTGGTCGAGACCGCCCTTCTCGAGCCGGAAGAAGAATCGCCGTCCACGCGCGTGCGCCTCGTATGCCGCGAGCTTCTTCGGCGGCGGAGGCGCCGATGCGCGCGCCTCTCCTCCTCGGGTCAGGCGCAGACGCTCGGCGACCGACTGCGCGAGCCGGTCCTGGATCGCGAAGATGTCGTCGAGGCGCCCGTCGACCTTCTCCGTCGCGACCGCCGATCGCGTCGCGACCTCCGTCAGGCGCGAGGTCACGCGGAGGGCGGGGCCGGCGCGCTGGTACGCGCCCGAGAGGACCCAGCGGCACGCGAGCGCGTGTCCGACCGCCACCGGCTCGGGGTCCTTTCCCGCCGCCGCCAGGGCGCCGCGCCCCTTCACGACGACGTCGCGCGCGACCACGGTCAGCCCGTCCAGCGACGCCAGGTCCGCGCCGACGCTCTCGGCGATGCCGCTGCCGATCCAACCGTCCTCGGGATTGCCGCTCAGATTCTCGAAGTCGAGGACGGCGATCGAGTCGGGCAGCGCCGCGACGTACTCGCCCGACGCGGCGGAGCGGAGGTCCGCGAGGAACGCGGCGGCCGAGGCGTACCGCGCCTCTCGGTCCCGCGCGAGCGCGCGCCCGAGCACCGGCGCGATGTCGGCCGGGACCGCGCCCTCGAGCGGCGGCCCGTCTCCGGACAGGATCGCGGCGACGCGCTCGCCGGGAGAGCGGCCGGGAAACGCGGTCTTCCCGGAGACCGCCTCGTACAGGGTCGCCGCCAGCGAGAAGACGTCCGAGCGCTCGTCGAGCGGCTGCGCCTTGAGCTGCTCGGGAGACATGTAACCGAGCGTGCCGAGGACGGAGCCCTCCTCCGTGAGCGCGGCGGCCGTCGCGTCCTCGCTCCCCCCCTCGACGGGCGCATCGAGGAGCCGCGCGATGCCGAAGTCGAGGAGCTTCGCGCCGCCGTCCTCGCAGACCATCACGTTTTCCGGCTTGATGTCGCGGTGCAGGACGCCGGCGGCGTGCGCGTGGGTGAGCCCCTCGAGCAACGCGTCGGCGAGCGCGAGCGCCTCCGCCGGAGGTAGCGGCCCCCGGACCAGCCGCGAGCGAAGGGTCTCTCCGGTGACATACTCCATTGCGAGGAACGCCACGCCGTCCGCCTCGCCGGCCTCGTAGAAGGTGGCGATCGCCGGGTGCTGGACGCGCGCGCTCGCCTCGGCCTCGCGGCGGAAGCGCTCCAGCGATTCGGGTCCGACCGCTCCCCCGAGCAGCTTGAGCGCGACGGGACGGCCCAGAGCGAGGTCTCGGGCGAGGAACACCTCGCCCATGCCGCCGGCTCCGATCGACCGCTCGATCGCGTAGTGCGAAACGACTCGCGGGGCCATCGCTTCGCGCAATGTACGCCCGTGACCCGGCGTCTTCCAGCCATCTTCGGCGCCACGCGACGATAGAATCGCGCCGCTCCGTGAGCCTACAAACCGGCACCCGACTTGGTGTCTACGAGATCGCCGCGCCCATCGGCGCGGGCGGGATGGGAGAGGTCTACCGCGCGCGCGACACCCGGCTCTCGCGCGAGGTAGCGATCAAGGTGCTCCCCGCCGCGGTCGCCTCCGACGCCGACCGGCGCCTGCGCTTCGAGCAGGAGGCGCGCTCCGCCTCCGCGCTGAACCATCCCAATATCTTGACCATCCACGACGTCGGCTCGGCCGACGGCACCATCTACATCGCGATGGAGCTCGTCGAGGGCAAAACTCTGCGCGAGCTGCTCGCGGCAGGCGAGCCGGTGCCGATGAAGCGCCTGCTCGAGGTCGCGACCCAGACCGCCGAGGGCCTGGCCAAGGCGCACGGCGCCGGTATCGTGCACCGGGATCTCAAGCCCGAGAACCTGATGATCTCGAAGGACGGGTTCGTCAAGATCCTCGACTTCGGTCTCGCGAAGCTCATCGAGCCCGTGACCCAGGACGCCTCGGTGCTTCCCACCGCGATCGCCGCGCCGACCACGCCCGGAACGGTCATGGGCACCGCCGGCTACATGTCGCCCGAGCAGGCTTCGGGACAGAGCGTCGATTACCGCTCCGACCAGTTCACGCTCGGCGCGATCCTCTACGAGATGGCGACGGGCAAGCGCGCCTTCGCGCGCAAGACGGGAGCCGAGACCCTCGTCGCGATCATCCGCGAGGAGCCCGAGCCCATCGCGCAGCTCGCGCCGAAGTCTCCCGCGCCGGTGCGCTGGATTGTCGATCGGCTCCTCGCCAAGGATCCGGAAGAGCGCTACGCCTCGACGAAGGATCTCGCGCGCGATTTGAAGAGCGTTCGCGACCACCTCTCCGAGACGACCTCCTCCGCCTCCGGCGCGCTCGAGACCGCCGAGCCCGCCCGCGCGAAGCGCCGCGGCTGGTTCCTCCCCGCCGCTCTCGCGCTGCTCATCGGAGCCGCCGGCGCGGCGCTCGTGATCAGGAAGCTCGACCTCTTCCAGCCGCCGCCGCTGCAGTTCCAGAGGCTCACGTTCCGCCGCGGCGCGGTCGGCGCCGCCCGATTCGCGCAGGACGGCCGCACCGTCGCCTACTCCGCCTCGTGGGACGGCGGACCCACCGAGGTCTACTCGACCGCGCCGGAGAGCCCGGAGTCGAAATCCCTCGGGCTGCCGCCCGCGAATCTCTTCGCGGCTTCGAGCACGGGCGAGCTCGCGATCGGGCTCGGCTGGCGCAGGTTCGGCGGATGGGAAGGCAGCGGAACGCTGGCCCGCGTTCCGCTGGCGGGCGGCGCGCCGCGCGAGGTCGTGGAGAACGTCCAGGACGCGGACTGGTCCCCGGACGGCAAGCAGCTCGCGGTGGTCAACCACGCGGGCGCGCGAGCGCGCCTCGAGTATCCGGTCGGAACGGTCATGGCGGAGAGCTCCGGCTGGATCGACCAGGCGAGAATCTCTCCCGACGGCCGGAACATCGCTTTCTACGATCATCCCGAGCGGGGCGAGAACGCCGGACGTCTCATCATCCTCGACGTCGCGAAGAAGCGGCGCACCGAGGGCCCGTTTGTCCCCGGAACCGCGGGGCTGGTCTGGACTCGGGACGGAGATGTCCTCATTACGGGCGGCCCGTCGAGACTCCTCCGCGTCTCCCCGTCGGGGAAGATCCGCAACACCCGGGGACTCGGGGTCGGCTTCGTCCCCGAGGACCTCTCCCGCGACGGGACGCTGCTCGCGAAGCATTACAACTGGCGCCGGGAGATGGTCGGCCTCGCGCCGGCCGAGGATCGCGAGCGAAACCTCACGTGGCTGGACTGGTCCTTCCCCAACACGCTCTCCGCGGATGGCACGACCGTGCTGTTCGACGAGCAGGACCGTCCTCGCGGCGAGTACCTCTGCTATGTCCGCAGGACCGACGGCTCAGCCGCGGTGCTCCTCGGGCAGGCGAAGGGACTCGACCTCTCTCCGGACAAGCGCTGGGCGCTCACCACCAACACGGCGGCGGACGAGCTCACGCTCATCCCCACGGCCGCCGGGAGCCCGAAGAAGATCGCCAAGGCCAACCTCACCTACCAGCTGGGAGAGTTCTTCCCTGACGGAAAGACGATCCTGCTGTGGGGCAACGAGCCCGGCCGCGCCAGCCGCCTGTACGTGCAGGGCGTCGACGAGGCTCGGCCGAGGCCGATCACGCGGGAGGGCTTCGGCCTCTCGGCCGTCGGTGGAAGGGCGATCAGTCCGGACGGGCGCGCGATCGGGGTCCGCGGCATCGACGGTCGCGTGTACATCATCCCGACTGACGGATCGACCGAGCCGAGGCTCCTCCCCGGCGCTCACGTCGACGAGATCTCCTGGGGCTGGACGGAGGACGGAAAGTCGATCTACGTGGCGGCGACCGGCAGCATGCCGCTGCGCATCGAGCTCTGCGACGTCGCCACCGGAGAGCGCCGCCTCTGGAAGGAGATCGTCCCGCCGGATCCGGCGGGCGTTCTCGCGATCGGTCCGATCTACATCGCGGCCGACGGCAGGTCCTACATCTACTCGTACCGGCGCCAGCTCGACGAGCTGTTCTTGATCAAGGGCGTCCAGTGATCGACGGAACGCTTTCATGACGCTCGCCCCAGGCACGCGGCTCGGCTCCTACGAGATCGTCGCGCCGCTCGGCGCGGGCGGAATGGGCGAGGTCTACCGCGCCCGTGACGCGCGTCTCTCCCGCGAGGTCGCGATCAAGGTGCTCCCCGCCGCCGTCGCGTCGGATCCCGACCGGCGCCTGCGCTTCGAGCAGGAGGCGCGTTCCGCCTCGGCGCTCAACCATCCCAACATCCTGACCATCTACGACGTCGGCTCCGCCGACGGCACCGTCTACATCGCCATGGAGCTGATCGAAGGGCGGACGCTGCGCGAGCTGATCGCGGGAGGCGAGCCGGTGCCGATGAAGCGCCTGCTCGAGGTCGCGACGCAGACGGCCGAAGGTCTCGCCAAGGCGCACGGCGCCGGCATCGTGCACCGGGATCTCAAGCCCGAGAACGTGATGGTCTCGAAGGACGGCTTCGTCAAGATCCTCGACTTCGGTCTCGCGAAGCTCATCGAGCCCGTGACCCAGGACGCCTCGGTGCTTCCCACCGCGATCGCCGCGCCGACCACGCCGGGCACCGTCATGGGGACGGCTGGCTACATGTCGCCCGAGCAGGCTTCGGGACAGAGCGTCGACTACCGCTCCGACCAGTTCACGCTCGGCGCGATCCTCTACGAGATGGCGACGGGCAAGCGCGCGTTCGCGCGCAAGACCGGCGCGGAGACGCTCGTCGCGATCATCCGCGAGGAGCCCGAGCCCATCGCGCAGCTCGCGCCGAAATCTCCCGCTCCGGTCCGCTGGATCGTCGATCGCCTCCTCGCCAAGGATCCCGAGGAGCGCTACGCCTCGACGAAGGATCTCGCCAGGGACCTCAAGAGCGTCCGCGACCACCTCTCCGAGACGACCTCCTCCGCCTCGGGCGCGCTCGAGGCCGCCGAGCCCGCACGCGCGAGACGCCGCGGGTGGATGCTCCCCGCCGCGCTGATGCTCCTCGCCGGACTGGGGGCCGGTTACCTCCTGAAGACGACGCTCGGCACGAAGACAGTCCAGCCCGTGACGTTCCAGCGCCTGACCTACCAGCGCGGGCGCATCTACTCCGCGCGATTCGCGCCCGACGGGCAGACGATCGTCTACAGCGCGGCGTGGGAGGGCGGCCCGCTCCAGGTCTTCTCGGCGCGCGCGGACAGTTCGGAGTATCGACCGCTCGGCCTCTCGGGGGCCGCGGTCCTCTCGATCTCCACGAGCGGCGAGCTCGCCGTTCAGCTCAACAACCACTACGTGCTCGGGTACCAGACGAGCGGCACCCTCGCGCGCGTTCCGCTCGCCGGCGGCGCGCCGCGCGAGATCCTGGAGGACGTCCAGGACGCCGACTGGTCGCCCGACGGCAAGCAGCTCGCCGTGTGCCGCCTCGTCGGCAACCGGGGGCGGCTCGAGTACCCCATCGGCAAGCCGATCGTCGAGTCCGCCGGCTGGCTCAGCTCGGCCCGGTTCTCGCCGGACGGCCGCCTGATCGCGTTCATCGACCATCCGCAGTTCGGCAACAACGACGGATTCATCAAGATCGCGGCGCTCGACGGCACCATCCGCGCCACCGGCCCGTTCGCGAGAGGGAACGTCGGCGAGCTCGCCTGGTCGCCGAAGGGCGACGAGGTCTGGTTCGGAGGAATCGAAGCGCTGTCGATTTCGGGAAAGGTCCGGCAGGTCTGGTCTTCGCCGAGTTCCTCGCTTCACGACGTCTCGCGCGACGGGAAGGTCCTCTTCGACGAGTCCGTCGGACGCCGCGAGCTGATCGGGGTCGCGTCACCCGGCGCGGCGCCTCGCAACCTGACGGCGCTCAACTGGGCCTTCCCGACCGACATCTCGCAAACGACCGGCACGGTCCTCTTCTACGAGCAACAGATCGAGCCGTCCCGCGTCTACACGCGCAAGCTCGACGGATCGCCGCCCGTCCAGATCGGCGAAGGCGAGGCGTACGCCATGTCCCCGGACGGCCGGTACGCGCTGACCGTCAAGCTCCCGGAGCGGCACCCGATCACGCTGCTGCCGACCGGGCCGGGCGACGCGAAGACGGTGGACATCGGAAACATCACGTGCCAGTGGGCGCGATGGATGCCCGACGGCGGGCGGCTCGTCCTGGGAGCCAACGAGCCGGGCAAGGGCCCGCGCCTCTGGCTCCAGGACGTCAGCGGCGGAAGGCCTCGCCCCATCACGCCGGAGGGCGTCTCCATGACGGGGACCGCCCTCTCGCCCGACGGACGATCGATCCTCGCGCGCGGACCGGACGGGCGGCAGGCGATCTATCCCGTGGAGCCGGGAGAGCCTCGGCCGGTGCCCGGCCTGCAGGCGGACGAGGTCGCGTTCGGCTGGACCGCGAACGGGCGCTCGATCTTCGTGACCAAGCTGTCCGGAGTCCCCGGCGTCGTCTCGGTCCTCGACGTCGCGACCGGTGAGCGAAGGCTGTGGAAGGAGTTTCTGCCTCCCGATCCGACCGGCGTCGACCAGGTCGGGCCGGATCTGATCACTCCCGACGAGAAGTCCTACGTGTACTCGTATCGCCGCTCTCTCGGCGATCTGTACCTCGCGACGGGGATCAAGTGAAGACCTTCTCGCTGGAGTAGGGCGGCTTCTCTCGTCCCGGCGGCAGCCGAGCCACCCTTTCCTGTCATCCGAGCGAAGCGAAGGATCCCTTTCGGCGACGACCGCTGAGTGCCGCCGCACGAAGCCGAAAGGGGTCCCTCGTCGCTACTCCTCGGGATGAAGTGCGCCCTCGGCGCACAGAGTCACTTCTCGATCTGCTGGATCGCCCGATCCGCCGCCCACTTCACGCGCGGCATCTTCGAGAGCTCCTTCAGAATCGGCAG
>DATBBK010000193.1:0-31553 GCA_036271035.1 Thermoanaerobaculia bacterium
GATTTCGACCGCGAACGAGATGGATATCGGGCATCGCGACAGGGATCCGAGGGAGACCCCGGGTTCGGCTCGATGTACGGACAGGGGCGCGGATCGCAGAGCTCGTGGCGGCCCGGCGGCGGCAGCGATCGTGAGTTCGGACAGGGCGGCGAGTACGGCTCTGGTGCGGGCTCGCCGGGCTACGGTGGCGGCCGCGGCTTCGGCGGCGGCGGCTCATCCGAGGGCGCGGGCGGATACGGCGAGGGCCAGCGGCGCTACGGCCGCAGCTACGGGCGCGGGCCGGAGGGCGATGACACCTCCGACTGGCGCACGGAGCGCGGCGAGTCCGGCTCCGGTTACGGCGCGCAGGGCGGCCAGCGCGGCGGCTCCGGCTGGGGCGAATCGCAGAGTGGCTCCTGGGGCGGCGCGTCGGAATGGGGCGGCTCGGGTCAGGGCGGGTATGGGAACGCCGCTGCTCGGTATGGCTCGCCGGGAGGGAGCTTCGGCTCGCAGCGTGGGCAGGGAGGCGGCGGCGGCTCGCAGGATGGACGGTTCACCGAGGGAGCGGACCGCGCGCAGCAGAGTTGGGGGGGCAGTTACGGCTTCGGCTACGGCGGGCGCGGCTGGCAGAACCGCGGCCGTTTCGCCGGCAAGGGTCCGAAGGGCTATCAGCGCTCGGACGACCGCATCAAGGAGGAGATCAGCGACCGGCTCGAGGAGAGCGGCGACATCGACGCCTCCGAGATCACGGTCATGGTCGACAAGGGCGAGGCCACGCTCGAGGGAACGGTGCCGGACCGCTGGATGAAGCGGATGGCCGAGGATCTCGTCGAGGACTGCTCGGGCGTGAAGCAGGTCCACAACCGGCTCCGGATCAAGGGACGCGAGGAGTCGGGCGGCCGGAGCGGGATCGGCGTGCAGGGACTCGACACCGACACCGCCGGCCGCGCCATGAGCGCCTCCGCGCCGGGAACGGGATCGTCGACGGGCGGCGTCGGCGGCGCGACCGGCACCGGCTCGGCGGGCTCCTCGCAGCAGCCGGGCGGGTCGAGCGAGCGGGGGTCGGGCCGCGGGCCCAAGAGCTGACGGTCTCGACCCGACGAAACGAAGCGCCCCGGCTCGCCGGGGCGTTTTCTTTGCGCGTCACCGCCTCCCCAGCCGGATCCTCACTCCTCCGCGTACCGCTCGTCCCGGCGCGAGAGTCGCGACCGGAGTGCGGCCGACCTCGTAGCGCTCGTCCGTCGCGTTCTCGCAGGCGATGAACGCCTGCAGGCCACCGGCGACGGGAACGCTGGCCATCAGATCCAGCGTCGCGAACGCGGCCAGCGGGAGCTGATTGCGGTCGTCGTCGAACTGCTCGGACACGTATCGCGCCACGGCCGCGAGCGTGACCGGGCCGACCGCGCCGCGCACCCGCAGCGTCGCCTGGTGCCGAGGGACCTGAGGCACCGCGAGGCCGACGAGAGTCGGATCGGCGGCCTCGACCACCGTGGCATCGGCGAACGCATAGCCGGCCGCGACCGTGACTCCCATCGCGACCGGCGCCTCGACGTCCACCTCGGCGCCCCGCGTGCGCGTCCGACCGAGGTTCTGCCGCTGGCGGGTGATCACGCTCGGCGTCGTCGACAGCGTCACGCTCGTGACCGGATCGGCGATGTCCATCCAGTACAGGGTGCCGCGCGCGAGGACTCGGCCGCCGGGGGGCGTCCAGACGATCCCCAGCTCGCCGCCGGTGAGGCGCTCGGCGGAGAGATCCGCGTTGGGCAGCGTGACGACGTTGCCGACGCGGAACCCGCGATAGAGCTCGTTGAGCGTCGGCGCGCGGAACGCGCGATACGCCGTGGCGACGAGCGTCGTCTCGGCGCCCGCGCGATACGACAGCGAGAGGCGGGGCGAGAAGAAGCTCTCGGAGCGCGACGGGAGGTCCTGGCGCGCCGCATCCGAGGGCGTCGGGCCGGACTCGCGAAACGCATCGTCGTTGCGCCAGGAGTCGTACCGGCCTCCGACGAGCACCGTCGTGCGCTTCCCCGCCGCGATCCGGTCCTCGACGAAGACGGCGCCCGTGAGCTGCCGCCCGCCGGCCGCGGCGTACGTCGTCCCTCCTCCGAACGGGAACAGCGTCTCGTCGCTCTCCCCGATCACCTCGCGGCCCTCGATGCCGGCCGCGACCGCGTGCGCGCCGAAGACCGCCGACCACCGGCCGGTCCCGCCGAGAGCGCGCGACGGAACCTCCTGGAGGCTGGTCAGCCGCTCCGAGTCGCGGTCCGCCGCGATCGCGGAGAAGCTCTGCGAGTAGCGCTCCCACGTTCCGTACAGGCGGACGCTCGCGTCGCCTCCGGCCAGCGGCGCGGCGCCGCCCGCGCGCACGTCGTCGAGACGCGTGTCGTTCACCTGCAGCGGCGTTCCGTTGTCGCGCGAGTCGCGATAGAGGGCGCCAGAGGCGAAGACGACGGCGCTCGAGCCGAGGTCCCGCTCGACGCGCGCCTCGCCGGAGGCGTGGTGCGCCGCGAGCGGCGTATCGACCGCGCCCGCGACGTCCGGCGCCACGGCGATCTCGCCGTCGGTGCGGAATCCCTCCGCGGAGACGCTCGCGCGCCAGCCGCCGATCCGGCCGCCCGCGAACGCGGCGCCCTCGAGCGTGCCGAAGCTGCCGTAGGACGTCTCGGCGTCCGCCTCGGGCGCGTCGGGGTCGCGGCGCACGAGCTGAATCGCGCCCGCGAGCGCGCTGCCGCCGTAGAGGCTCGACGCGCCGCCGCGCACGACCTCGGCCCGGTCCAGCGCGACCGGCGGCACGCGGCCCCACGCGACCCATCCACCGAAGGGATCGTTCAGCGGGACGCCGTCGTCGAGGACGGCGGCACGCGAGGCGCCGCTGCCGCCGACGCCGCGCAGCGACACGCCCTGCGCGGTCGGGTTGGCCGAGCGGCTGTCCGAGCGGCGGAAGAGAGAGAACCCCGGTACGTCGCGCAGCGCCACGTCGGGCGGGGCGCCCGGATAGACCGCGAAGTCCTCCGCCCGGACCTCGACCACGCTCGCGGCGGACTCGGCGACGCGCTCGGGCCGCAGGCTCGCGCTCACCGTCACCGCCTCCGCGACCGAGCCTCCGGATGCCTCCAGCCGGACGTCGACGGGAGCGCCGTCCGCATTCCCCGCGAGCGCGACGACCTCCGTCTCGCCGCGCACTCGGACGCGGAGCGGCTCGACGGGACCCGGCCGCGCGACGGCGGCGCAGCCGTCGGCGTCCGTGACCGCGCAGACGGACCACGCGCCGGACGCGAGCTCGAGCGGCGCGTCGGCGACGGGCGCACCAGCCCCGTCGCGCACCCGAAGGACGACGGCCGCGGCGTTCTCCCGGCCGGCGAGGGACGGCGCGCAGGCGGCCGCGAGCAGGAGGGCACCGATCATCCTGGTAGACGCGAACGCGGGCGGCGAACGTCGACTCGCCGCCGTGTGGCCGGCCCGATGCATCGCGTTCGCGTGGTCGATCTCCTCGCTCGCGGGCCGAGCAAGCGAGGTGCCACGGGATGCGCAGCGAGACTGCATGGTTCGAGACTTGCAGGACCGCATCGTGCCTCGCGACGAAGGGAACAACCATGTGCCGGTTCGACGATTCGCGCTCCGAAGGTGTCCGGTAAGGCGACTCCCGGCCGAACGATGGCCGCGGCCGCGGTCATCGCCCTGACGCTCACCGCCGCGCTCGCGGGCGGGTGCCGCCGGGAACAGCGTCGCAAGCCTCCGATGGTCGGGGCCGGTACCCACTCCTCGACGGCGGGCGGGGGTGCGCACGCGTCCCTGCCGTCATGGATTCCCGCGGATGACGGGCAGTGGACGATGCCGGCCAAGGATTATGCGAGCAGCCGCTATTCCACGCTCACCGAGATCACCCCCGCGAACGCGAAGGAGCTCAAGCCGGCGTTCACGTTCTCGACGGGCGTGCTGAAGGGTCACGAGGCGGCGCCACTCATCGTCGGAAGCACGATGTACGTCGTCACTCCCTACCCGGACTACCTCTATGCGCTGGACCTGACGAAACCCGGCGCGCCGCCCAAGTGGACGTACAAGCCTCCCATCGCCCCGGCCTCGCAGGGCGTCGCCTGCTGCGACGTCGTCAATCGCGGCGCGGCCTACGACTCCGGCAGGGTGTACTTCAACACGCTCGACAACCAGACGATCGCGGTCGACGCGGAGACCGGCAAGGAAGAGTGGCGGACGAAGGTCGGCTACATCGACCACGGCGAGTCGATCACGATGGCGCCCCTGATCGTCCGAGGCAACGTCCTCGTCGGAAACAGCGGCGGGGAGTTCGGCGTCCGGGGCCGGCTCGTCGCGCTGGACGAGAAGAACGGTAAGGTCCGCTGGACGGCCTGGTCGACCGGACCCGACCGGGACGTCCTCATCGGTCCCGGCTTCCATCCGTTCTACCCGACGGAGCGCGGCGCCGACCTCGGCGTCTCGAGCTGGCCGGCCGACATGTGGAAGATCGGAGGCGGGACCGTCTGGGGCTGGATCTCCTACGACCCCGAGCTGAACCTCGTCTACTACGGCACGTCCAACCCCGGCCCGTGGAATCCGGATCAGCGGCCCGGCGACAACAAGTGGACCGCCTCGATCTTCGCGCGCGATCCCGATACCGGCGCCGCCGCGTGGGCGTACCAATGGAACCCGCACGATCTCTACGACTACGACGGCGTCAACGAGAACGTCCTGGTCGACGTCACGTGGAAGGGCGCCGCGCGGAAGGCGCTCGTCCACGCCGACCGCAACGGATACGTGTACCTCCTCGACCGCGCCACCGGCGAGGTCCTCTCCGCGGAGCCGTTCGTGCACATCACGACGACCGACGGGGTCGACCTGAAGAGCGGGCGGCCGATCGAGGTGCCGGAGAAGAAGCCGCAGGTCGGCAAGGTCGTCCGCGACATCTGCCCCGGATCGCCGGGCGGCAAGGACTGGCAGCCGTCCGCGTTCTCGCCGCAAACCGGTCTCCTCTACATCCCCCACAACAACCTCTGCCAGGACGAGGAGGGAGTGGAGGCGAACTACATCGAGGGCACGCCGTTCGTCGGCGCGAACGTGAAGATCTACGCGGGCCCCGGCGGACACCGCGGCGCGTTCACGGCATGGGATCCGGCGGCGGGACGCAAGGTCTGGTCGATCGAGGAGCGCTTCCCCGCGTGGAGCGGCGCGCTGGCGACCGCGGGCGGCGTCGTCTTCTACGGGACGATGGAGGGCTGGTTCAAGGCCGTCGACGCGCGGACCGGGGCCCTGCTGTGGCAGTTCAAGACCGGCTCCGGGATCATCGGCCAGCCCGTCAGCTACCGCGGTCCCGGCGGCCGTCAGTACGTCGCGGTCCTCGCCGGCATCGGCGGCTGGGCCGGGGCGGTCGTCTCGGGCGACCTCGACATCCGCGACGGCTCGGCGGCGCTGGGCTTCGTCAACGCGATGAAGGACCTGCCGGACGTGACGACGAAGGGAGGCGAGCTCTATGTGTTCTCGCTTCCCTAGAACGGCCGCGGCGTTCGTCGCGGCGGTCCTCGCCGGCGCGGCGGCGCTCGCCGCCGCGACACCGCCCCCGGGCGCGCTGCCCGAGCTGCGCGTCTGCGCCGACCCGAACAACCTTCCCTTCTCCAACCGCCGCCTCGAGGGATTCGAGAACAAGATCGCGGATCTGCTCGCGCGTGATCTCGGCGCGCGCGTCTCGTACACGTGGTGGGCCCAGCGCCGCGGATTCTTCCGCAACACGGTGAAGGCCGGACTCTGCGACGTCGTGCTCGGGGTTCCCACGGGGATGGAGATGGTCGCCACGACGCGTCCCTACTACCGCTCGACGTACGTCTTCGTGTATCGCGCGGACCGGGGCCTCGACCTGAGAACGCTCGACGACCCGGTCCTGAAGACGCTCAGGATCGGCGTGCAGCTCGCGGGCGACGACTACGCCAACACGCCGCCCGCGCACGCGCTCTCGCGGCGCGGCATCGTCGCGAACGTCGTCGGGTTCACCCTGTACGGCGACTACGCGGCCGCCAACCCGCCCGCGCGGATCGTCGAGGCCGTCGCGCGCGGCGAGGTGGACGTCGCGATCGTGTGGGGCCCGCTGGCCGGCTACTTCGCGCGCCGGCAGCGCGTGCCCCTCCGCGTGGTGCCGGTCTCGCCGTCGATCGACCCGCCGTCCATGCCGTTCGTCTTCGACATCGCCGTTGGCGTGCGGCGGAAGGACGAGGACCTCAAGAAGAAGATCGACGCCTTCCTCGAGCGGAGGCGGCCGGAGATCGACGCAATTCTCGACGCCTACGGCGTGCCGCGCGTCCCCGCGGCCGCCGCCGCTCCCGCCGCCGGAGGCGCTCGATGACGCGCGCGGCCGCGGCCGTTGCGCTGAGCGCCGCGCTCGCGGCATCCGCGTGCCAGAAGGTTCAGCGGCATCTCCACGAGACGACGCCGATGTCGAAGCTCCCGGTGTCGATCGCGGGCGAGCCGCACATGCGTGCCGGACCGAAGAGTCTTCCGCGCCCGCTCGAGAATCCGTACGAGGGAAACTCCTACGCCGTCGCCGAGGGACAGCGGCTCTTCGAGTGGTACAACTGCGCGGGCTGCCACTTCCGCGGCGGCGGCGGGATCGGTCCGGCGCTGATGGACCCCGTCTGGATCTACGGGAAGGATCCGGCCGACCTGTACGAGTCGATCGTGGAGGGCCGCCCCAACGGGATGCCCGCCTGGGGCGGGAAGATTCCCGAGTACCAGGTCTGGCAGCTCGTCACGTACGTCGAGTCACTAAAGGCCGGCCGCGGCATCGCGGCTCCCCCGGGACCCCGCCAGGAGCATCTCCAGGCGGGAGAGGGAAGGTACTCGCGGTGAGGCGGATCGCGCCTCCGCTGGCGCTCGCGACGTACGCGGCGCTCAGCAGCGCGTGCTCCTACGTCGCGCTCGACAACGCCAGCCCCGAGGCGGCTGCGATCACGAAGCTCCACTGGTGGATGTTCTGGGTCCTGGGCGCGGTCGGCTTCCTCGTCATGGCCGCGGTCGCCGCCGCGCTGTCGCGCCGCTTCGCGCGGCCGGCGGACGACCGCCAGCGCATGCGGGCCGTCGCCGTCGCGACCGGAGTCTCCGTTCTGTTGCTCCTCGTCCTCCTGGTCGCGAGCGTCGTCACGGGACGCGAGGTCGCGACCCCGGCCGGCCCCGACGCGCTCGACATCGAGATCACGGGACATCAGTGGTGGTGGGAGATCCGCTATCCCACCGCCGTGCCCCGAGACGCGGTCGTCACGGCGAACGAGATCCACGTGCCGGTGGGCCGCGCCGCGCGCCTGCGCCTCGGATCGAACGACGTCATCCACAGCCTCTGGATTCCCAACGTCGACGGGAAGCGGGATCTGATCCCTGGGCGGACGAACTGGCTGACGTTCCGGCCGCGGCGCATCGGAACGTTCGCCGGCCGCTGCGCGGAGTTCTGCGGGTACCAGCACGCGAAGATGGGGCTGCTCCTCGTCGTGCAGACGCCGGCCGATTTCGCGCTCTGGCTCGCGCAGCAGCGGCAGCCGTCGGCGGAGCCGGCGGAGGCGTCCCTGGAGCACGGGCGCGACGTCTTCCTCGCCGGGCCCTGCTCGGCGTGCCACACGATCCGGGGCACGCCCGCGTTCGGCCACAAGGCGCCGGACCTGACCCACCTCGCGAGCCGCGCGACGATCGCCGCCGCGACGCTCCCCAACACGACCGGTCACCTCGCCGGATGGGTCGTGGATCCGCAGCGGATCAAGCCGGGGAACCGCATGCCCCCGAACGTGCTGCCCTCCGGCGATCTCCTCGACCTCGTCGCGTACCTGCGAAGCCTCCGATGAGCACACCGGCGAAGAAGACGCCTCCCGAGACAGACCCGGGCGAGCCTCTCGCGGGCGAGCGGGCCGAGCTCGCGAAGACGTGGCGCAAGCGCAGCGGAAGCCTGGGGCTTCTCTTCAGCGTCGACCACAAGACGATCGGCAAGCGCTACATCATCACCGCCTTCGTCTTCTTCCTCGTCGCCGGCGTCGAGGCCGCCGCGATGCGCCTGCAGCTCGCGCGGCCCGAGGGCCGCTTCCTCAATCCCGACGTCTACGCGCAGGTCTTCACCATGCACGGGACCACGATGATGTTCTTCTTCGCGGTTCCCGTAATGCTGGGAATGGGGCTCTACCTCGTGCCCCTGATGGTCGGAACGCGCAACGTTCCGTTTCCGCGGCTGAACGCCGTGGGCTACTGGTTCTACCTGATGGGCGGCGTGCTGCTCTACGGCACGTTCGTCATGAACCGCGGACCCGACGCCGGCTGGTTCGCCTACGTGCCGCTCTCGGGAAACGCGTACTCCGCGGGACACGGGATGGACGCCTGGGTCCAGATCATCAACTTCACCGAGGTCTCCGCGCTGATCGTGGCCGGATCGCTGATCGTCACGGTGTTCAAGCAGCGCGCGCCGGGAATGTCGCTCAACCGGATCCCGCTCTTCGCCTGGGCGATTCTCGTGACGATGATCATGATCGTGTTCGCGATGCCGGCGGTCATCTTCGCCGCCGGCTCGCTCAACAGCGACCGATCCCTCGGCACCCACTTCTTCAACCCCGCCGAGGGCGGCGACGCGCTGCTCTGGCAGCACGCGTTCTGGTTCTTCGGCCACCCCGAGGTCTACATCATCTTCCTGCCGGCGCTCGGAATGATCTCCGCGATCATCTCCGCGTCGACGCGCCGCCAGATCTTCGGCTACACGGCGATGGTCCTCGCCCTGGTCGCGACCGCGTTTCTCGGGTTCGGCCTCTGGGTCCATCACATGTTCGCGACGGGTCTGCCGCAGATGGGCGAAGCGTTCTTCACCGCCGCCAGCATGATGATCGCCATCCCGACGGGGGTTCAGATCTTCTGCTGGATCGCGACCCTCTGGGGCTCACGCCCGCGCTGGGATCCGCCGTTTCTCTTCGTGCTCGGCTTCTTCTTCACGTTCCTCATCGGCGGGTTGACGGGCGTCATGCTGGCCTCGGTGCCCGTGGATCTGCAGCTCCACGACACCTTCTTCGTCGTCGCGCACTTCCACTACGTGCTGATCGGCGGCGCCGTCTTCCCGCTGTTCGGCGGCATCTATCACTGGTTCCCGAAGATCATGGGCCGGATGCTCGGGCGGACGCTCGGCATCTGGAACTTCGCCCTGCTCTTCGTCGGCTTCAACCTGACGTTCTTCCCGATGCACGAGCTCGGATTCCACGGCATGCCGCGACGGGTCTACACGTACTCGCCGGACCGCGGTTGGAACGGACTGAACCTCGCCGCGAGCATCGGCGCCGCGGTGATGGCCGTGGCCGTCGCGCTCTTTTTGATCAACGTCGTGCAGAGCCTCCGGCGCGGGCGCCGGGCCGGCGACAACCCGTGGGACGCGGAGTCGCTCGAGTGGGCGACGTCCTCGCCGCCGCCCGTCTACAACTTCGTGCGGATCCCGGTCGTGTCCAGCCGATCGCCGCTGTGGGAGCCCGGCGGTCTGGGCGCCGTCACCGGCATGCCGACGGACAAGCGACTGCTCCTCGTGACCCATCCGCTCGACGCGGAGCCGTCCCATCGGGAGGAGGTCCCGGGTCCGTCGGTCAATCCCTTCCTCATCTCGCTGACGATGGGCCTCGGGCTGATCGGCTCGATCTTCTGGCTCTGGTGGGCGGTGATCGGGGCCGTCGCCTCGATCCCGTTGGCCTACCTCTGGTACGTCACTGAGGAGGATCCATGAGCGCGGTGCGGGAGCTCGACGTCTCGAATCTTCCGGACGCCGTGCTCGACAGCCGCTCCCTCGTCTGGTGGGGAACCATCGTCATGACCGTCGTCGAGACCATGGTGTTCGCCATCTCGGTTGGCGGCTACTTCTACCTCCGCAACCTCGCGAGCGCCTGGCCGCCGCCCCGCATCGGCCCTCCGGCGCTGACGGCGGCCACTGTCAACCTGGGCATCCTCCTCGTTTCCGTGATTCCGGCGGTCCTCCTCGACCGCGCGGGAAAGAAGAGGGACGCGCGGAAGATCAAGATCTACCTCGCCGCGAACCTCGTCCTCGGAACCGCTTTCCTGGTGCTGCGGTACTGGGAGTTCAAGGCGCTCCACTGCATGTGGAACCAGAGCGCCTACGCCTCGATCCAGTGGACGATCCTCGGCCTCCACACGACGAACCTCCTGACGTCTCTCGCCGAGACGGCGATCGTCCTGATCTACGTCATGACGAAGCCCATCGAGGACCACCAATTCCTCGACGCGCGGCTCGACGGAGTCTTCTGGTACTTCATCGTCCTCACCTGGTTGCCCCTCTACGTGGTCGTCTTCCTCGTGCCGAGGCTCGGATGAGCGAAACGGCCGCGAAGGGCGTGGAACGCCGGCTGTGGCTGGCGATCTTCATCCCTTCGGGCGCGTGGATCACGGCGTTCACGCTCGGCTTCGTCCTGGCCTCCGGAGTGTGCGCCTCGGGGCGCCGATGGATCCTCTACCTCGTGACCGGATCGGCGTTCGCGGCCGCCGCCGTGGGAGCGCTCGAGGGGTGGAAGGCGTGGCGGCGGCTCGAACGGGGCACCGAGGAGCTCGGGGCGCGGCGCCGGTTCATGGCCGCAGCGGGCCTGATCCTCGCGCTGTACTTCTGCCTCGCGATCCTGGCGCTCGCGATTCCGCAGATCGTGCACCGCCCGTGCGACTGACGTGAGCGCGATGACGCACTGGACCTTCGATCCGCTGGCAGTCGTGAGCCTCGCGCTCGCGGGCGGGCTGTACGCGGTCGGCGCGCGCCGGATCCGCCGCCAGTCGCGGGGCCGCGGCCTGAGGAAGTGGCAGCTCGCGGCCTTCGCCGGGGGTTGGGTCGTCCTCGTCGTTGCGCTGCTCTCCCCGATCGCGGCGCTCAGCGAATCCCTGCTCTCCGTGCACATGACGCAGCACGAGCTGCTGATGGTCGTCGCGGCTCCCCTCCTCGTCCTGTCCCGGCCGCTCGGCGTCTTCGTCTGGGCCCTGCCCGTGCGATGGCGCCGCGCGGTGGGGCGCTGGACGCGGCGGAAGACGGTCGCGAGAACGTGGCGGATCCTGACCGGCGCCGCGACCGTGTGGGTCCTGCACGGCGCCGCGCTGTGGATCTGGCACCTCCCGATCCTCTACCAGGCGGCGGTGCGCGACGATCGGATTCACGCGCTGATGCACGTCTGTTTTCTCTTCACCGCCGCACTCTTCTGGTGGGCGCTGATCCACGGACGCTACGGCCGCCTCGGCTACGGCATCGGCGTGCTCTACGTCTTCTTGACCGGGCTGCACGCCACCGCGCTGGGAGCGCTGATGACGGTCGCGCCGCGGCCCTGGTACGCGCTCTATCGCATGCGCGGTCCCGGTGCGGGCGTCGATCCGCTGGAGGACCAGCAGCTCGCGGGGCTCTTGATGTGGGTGCCGTTCGGGATCGTGTTCGTCGTCGTCGGCCTCGCGCTGTTCGCGGCGTGGCTCGGGGAGGCGGAGCGGCGCGTCGCGCTGACGCGTTCGGCGGCGCTGGAGACGCGGCGTGAGGCCTGAGCGACGCGCGCCCGGGCCGCGCGGACTCGCGGCGGCGCTCGCGGTCCTGCTCGCCGCAGTCGGCGCCTGTTCGCGCGGGTCGTCGGAGAGCGCGACGAGATGGACGGGCGGCGACCCCGACCGCGGACGGACGGCGATCCGACGCGTCGGGTGCTCGTCCTGCCACACGATTCCCGGAGTGCCGGGAGCGGACGGGCTCGTGGGCCCGCCGCTGACCCACATCGCGAGCCGGAGTTACATCGCCGGCAATCTGACGAACACGCCCGAGCATCTGAAGGCCTTCATCGCGAAGCCGCACGGGGCCGGTCCGCGCATCGCGATGCCGGACATGGGCCTCTCGGATCCCGACCTCGCGGACATCACGGCCTACCTCTACACGCTGCGATGAGGGCGATCCCCGGGACCATCCTCATCCTGGCCGCGGCCGCGCTGCTCGTCGGCGCCTGCGAGCGGGCGCCGCGGGTCTTCGTGACGAACGAGCGCGACGGAACCGTGACGGTGATCGACGATCGCACCGACCGCGTCGTCGGGTCCATCCCGGTCGGGTCACGCCCGCGGGGCGTGGCGTGGTCGAACGGGAGTCTCTTCGTCTCGCTGACGAACCAGAACACGCAGCGGCTCGGCGCGGTCGCCGCCGTCGCGGAGATCTCGGACGGGAACGCGGCCAGAGGAATCCGGCGCCTCTCCGCCGGGACGGATCCCGAGGGCCTCGCCGTCAGCCCGGACGGCAGGACGGTGTACGTCGCGAACGAGGACGCGAGCACCGCCTCGATCCTCGACGCCGGGAGCGGCAAGGTGCTCGCGGATCTTCCGGTCGGCGTCGAGCCGGAGGGCGTCGCGGCGTCGCCAGACGGGCGCTGGGTCTACGTGACGGCCGAGACGTCGGGCAACGTGACGGTCATCGACGCTCGAACGCTCGCCGTCGCGGCGACTGTGCCGGTCGGCCAGCGCCCGCGCTCGGCGGCGTTCTCGCCGGACGGCCGGCGTGCGTACGTCACCGCGGAGCTCGGCGGCAACGTCACTCTGATCGACGTGGCGGCGGGCCACACGGTCGTTCGGACCGTGCCCCTCGCGCAGCCGGCCAGGCCCTGCGGCGTCGCGGTCTCTCCCGACGGCGGCACGGTCTACGTCGCGACGGGGCGCGGCAACTCGGTCGTGATGCTGGACGCGGTGACGCTCGCGGAGCGGAAGCGCATCCCGGTGGGACAGCGGCCCTGGGGCATTGCGCTGGGCGCGGGAGGACGGAGGCTCTACACCGCGAACGGCGTCTCGAACGACGTGTCGGTCATCGACACGGACGCCGGACGGGTGATCGCCACGATCAAGGCGGGAAACGGTCCCTGGGGCGTCGCGGCGGAGCCGGAGCGGCCCTAGCGAAAAGGGACGTATAAGCCGTGGCTAATACGTCCCATCTCGCCCGAGTCGCGACACTCTTACTTCTACTTCGGGATCGGAGTCGGCTGCGGCTGCATGCCCGTGTCGCTGCCCCCGGGCGTCCGCGTCGTGCGCGGCGTCATGCGCATGCGGCTCGCTCCCGGCGTGCCGGTCGTGTACGCGCCCGGCGTGGTCGAGGACGGCGGAGTGCTCGAGCTCATCTGCCCGTTCACACCCATGCTGGACGAGGACGTCGACGTCGCCGGCGACGCCGCCGAGCCAGAGTCGGCCGCGGTCGTGCCGGAGTATGGCGACGCCGTCGTTCCCGAGGACGTCGTGCTGGACGTGCCGCCGGTCGCGCCGCTCACGCTCGTTCCGGTCGCGCCGCTGGTCGAGACGCTGGTCACGCGCTCCTTGCCCGCGCCATCCGTCATCCACATCACGGTGACCGAATCGCCCGGGTTCAGGTTCGCATCGACGCGTGCGCTGTCGTCGAGCTTCAGCGAGTGACTCTTGCCGCTCGCGTCGGTCACCACGATCTTCTTGCCGGCCTTGTAGGACTTGACGGTGCCGGAGAGCGTCTGCATCTCGCCGGGCTGCGCGGCCGTCGCGGACTGAGCCGCCTCCGACTGCGCCCGCCGCGCCTTCAGTTGATCCTCCGGTCTCACGTTCGGATCCTGACTCTGAGCGAGCGCCGTCGCGCCATAGGCCGTTCCGGCGGCCAGCGCCAGCCACACCCATCTCTTCATCGCCAACCCCCCTGTGATTTGCGGCCGGTGCCGCGCTGCGATCGCGGCCCCGCATTGGGCCGCACTTCATGGAGATACAAGAACCATGCCCCGCGATGCCGCAGCCTCGAGGCGTCCTACTTCGACGTCTTTCCGGCGGCGCGCTGTCCGGCCGCGAGCTGCTCGTCGAATCCCGGCAGGATCGCGCGGAAGAACGCGTTCTGGACCAACCGCCCGATGACCTGCAAGGTGCTCGAGTTCGGATTCGAGACCGGTCCCGAGATGTCGGCCTTCGTCGCGACCTCGTTGCGCGGCGGATTCTCGAGCAGCTTCGAGATGCCGCCCACGAGCTTCTCGTAGGTCTTGCGGAAGAAGCTCTTCTCGGCGTCCTGGCGCTTGTCGTAGACCTGCATGTCGCGGAACAGCGGCTTGACGTAGCCGTCGATGTGATCGTTGTGCACCGACAGCTCCGAGTAGAAGGAGAAGATGCCGGCCACGACGTCGAACTTCCCGTACGATCTCAGCAGGTCGTTCATCGTCGTCATCGGGGTGTCGTCGATCGCGACCTTGAGATCGAAGTCGGGCCCCTTTCCCTCGGGCCGGAACGTCGCGGACGCGGTCGCGTTGCCCTTCCCCATGAACAGGCCGCGCGCCGTCGCCTTCGCGGGGCCCTCGACGAAGTGATTGCTCAGGTTCGTCACCTCGAGGTCCAGGCCGGACACGAAGACGCGATAGCCCGGAGACTTCGCCTTGTTGACGAGCCCGACCTCGCTGCTCACGAGCCGGAGCCGATCGAGCTTCATCACGCGGTCGCTCCGGTCGGTCGACGCCTTCGCCGCCTGCGCGACCTTCTGCTTGCGCGCGCTCTCCGCGCCGGCGGTGGCCGCGGTGTGAACGTAGTCGAGGGTGACGCCGCGGATCGTGAGGTCGGTCAGATGCACGAGCTGGAAACCCGGCGCGTATTCGATCTCACCGTCGAGACCGAGCTCACCGTTCTTCACGCTGAGGTTCGCCCTCTCCACGATGGGCCGGAAGTAGTCGAGCGGCACCTTCTCGAGCTTCACGACCGTGTGGATGCCCGGGAACGGATCGGCGAGGAAATTCGCGTGGCCGTCGATGACGCCGTGCCCCGTCCCGAGGACGACCGCTTCGACGTGGAGCGGGGATGGATACGTGTGGTCTGTCGAGTGGATGTTCCGGATGTTGCTCGCCCTCATCATGAGGTGCGTGAGCGTGAGCGGCCGCTTCGGATCCTCGTCGATGTAGGTGACCTTCCCGTCGTAGATCCGCCACTGGTTGATCTTCAGCGGATAGATTTGTTCGAGCGCCTGCTGCCAGCCCTTGTCCTTCATGGGGGTCTCGTCGCGCGCCTCCGCCCTCAGCTGCGGCAGGTTCACGTAGAGCTCGGGCCGGTCGAGCATGAAGTCCGCCACGACTTTCCCCGAGAGGATTTCGCGCCAGTGGACGCTCGCGTGCAGCCGCGGAATCGTCATCACGGGAGGATCGGGGTGCTGCTGCTGCCGCACGGTGACGTCCTTGAGCGTGACCGAGAGGCCGATGAGCTGGAAGTGCAGCCCTCCGATGTGCGCCTGGTAGCCCTTGAGGCTCTGGTTGACGCGCCGTTCCATCGACCGCCGCATCGGCTCGTCGACGAAGAGCGAGGCGATGAAGAGAAGGACGAGGAGTGCGACGATCGTGCCTCCCACCCACAGCGCGGTCTTCTTTGCGCCACGCGCGAGGCGACGACGGGTCCTCCGCGGCTCGGCCGCCCGAGGCGGAGTCGGCGTATCGCGGCGAGAGTGTTCAGGCTCATGGGTCGCTCGGCTCACGGAACCTCCTCAGAACAGCCGTCGAGCCGGGCCGCTAAGCAGCCCGACACCCTCCAGGGAGCAAGCCGCCTGCCACTTCGCCTAGGGAGCGGCGCCGCCGAGCCGATTTCCCGGGTCCCCTCACGCTCGACGACCGACGCGGGTGAGACACTGAGGTCATGAAGGCGGCCGCCCTCGAGGTGCTGATGTGCCCCTTGTGCGCCGGGGCATTCGAGGTGCGCGAGCGGCGTCCTGCCGGCGCGGACGAGATCGAGTCCGGCATCCTTCGGTGCGACTGCTCCGAGTTCCCGCTCGTCGGAGGGATCGCGATCTTCCGCCGCGAGGGGCGCATCGACACGATGAAGCAGACGGTGGACTCGGCCATCCACCGCGGCCCGGACGTCCGGCTCCTGCTCGACCGGATCCGCGCCGGCGAGCCGGACCGGGCGCTGATGCTGCTGCTGGCGCCGCCCCCGCGGTCCTCCCGAAACCTACGCCGCGCATCCGAGGTCGTCCCCGGCCGGCTCGCTCGGCCGCTGCTGCGCCGCGCGCTCCGGACCTGGGACCGGGAGGCCGACGCCCACCGCGGCCTCTTCCTCGGCGACCCGGAGGCAACGAGCGCCGAGGCTGTCCTCGAGCACTACGGCTCCAGCTGGTTCGCGCACTGGGACTTCTTCCTCCACCGGTTCGCACAGCCGCGGCACCTGAGCAGCCTCAGCCTCGCGAGCATCGCTCCGGACTCCCCCAGGCCGGTGCTCGACCACGCCTGCGGCATGGGCCACACCCTCCACTACTGGACGACCCGCCACCCCGGGCATCTCTTCATCGGCACGGACCGCAACTTCTTCCAGCTCTATGCGGCGCGCCGCTGGGTCGCGCCGGCGGCGTCCTACGTCTGCACCGACGCCGACGTCGCGCTCCCCTTCCGGTCCGGCGCGTTCGGATCGGCGTTCTGCATGGACGCGTTCCACCTGTTCCGCGGCCGTTTCGCGTGCGTGACGGAGCTCGAGCGGATCACCGGGGACGACGGATTCGTCGCGCTGCTGCGCATCGGAAACGCCCTCGTCCCGCCGCACGAGGGCCTCGAGCTGTCGCCCGAGGGCTACCTCCGCCTCTTCGACGGCCGCGAGACGCGGCTCGTCTCGGAGAAGCTCCTCCTCGACCGCTACCTCCGCGGGCTCGGACCGGCTCTGGCGGCGCCCGTGGCGCCCGAGGAAATCGCGTCCGAGAAGTGGATCTCGATCGTGGCCTCTCGCCGGCCCGGCGTCTTCCGCGACTACGGCCCGTTCGCGGAGTGGCCGCACGGAGTCGGACGGCTCGCGGTCAACCCGCTCTACGTGGAGAAGCGGCGCGGCCCGGCCGGCGACGTCGACCTCGAGCTCGTGTTCCCGAGCGAGTGGTACGCGTTCGAGAATGCCGAGTCGCGCGCGTATCTGCCCGAGCGCCTGAGCATGACCGCGCAGGAAGTCGCCGACATCGCGGCGGGCCGCCGCACGCCGAAGATCCTCGAGTGGATCCGCGCGACGGTCGTCTTCGGCGTGCCGGACCGGTACCTCCGCCGCGACGCGGATCGCAGCCGCCGGCCGACCGGGATGGTCGAATAGAACGCCGCGGGCTCGCCTAGGGCAGCGCGAACGCGTTCGCCAGGAGCGCTGCCATCTGGGCGCGGGTCACGGAGGCGTCGGGACAGTACGCGCCGCCGCCGCAGCCCGCCGCGATGCCGCGCGCGGCGAGGTCCTCGATCCAGTCCGTGAACGGCCCGGGACACAGCACGTCGGTGAAGACGCCCGCGCAGCGCGGCGGCACGTAGTCGGACCCGAGCGCCGACCGCAGCACGAGCGGCGCCGCCTGGTCGCGCCGCACCGCCTCGTCCGGGCAGTACGCGCCGCCGCCGCAGCCGGCGGTGATTCCCGCCGCGGCGAGTGCCTCGATCCAGTCCGCGAACGGGCCCGGACACGGCACGTCTTCGAAGACGCCCGTGCAGGGCGGCGGCGGGACGCACGATCCGTCCCGCGCGCGGAGCAACAGCGGCGCCGCCTGCGCGCGCGTCACCGCCGCCGACGGGCAGAACGCGCCGCCGCCGCAGCCCGCCGCGACGCCGTTCGAAGCCGCCGCGACGACCGCGTCGTGGAACGGCGAGTCGGCCGGGACGTCCGTGAAGTCCGCGAACCACGCAAAGGGCAGCGCGCCGGAGGGCCCCGACGCGCTCGCGACGGACACGGTCGCCGCGGTCCCCGGCGGCAGGGCCGGCGACACGGCCGCGATCGTCTGCGCATCCACGAGCACGCGCGACACCGCGACGCCGCCGATCGAGACGGCGGCGTCCGGAGCGAAGTCGGTTCCCACGATCGCGACGGCCTCCCCTCCCGCGGCCGCGCCGGAGCGCGGCAGGACGTCGAAGACGATCCCCGACGAGATCTCCGAGGTGTTTCCGGCGGCATCCGTCGCCGTCGCGGTCACGACGTCGCCGGCGGCCAGCTGGACCGTGAAGAAGACGTCGAAGGGCGCGTCACCGCCTTCGTGATCCGGCCGGTCTCCGCCCGTCGTCGTCACGAACGCGCCGCCAAGCCAGACGCGCGCCTGCGGCAGCGTGCGCGGCCGCCTCGAGCAGGCCGCGTCCGCGTAGAAGTCGATCCAGTAGGACGCCGCCGGCGCGCTGTGCAGGACTCCCTGGATGTGCAGCCCGCCCGGCGTGTCGTCGACCGCGAGCAGCAGCGGGAAGTTCTGCAGGCCGTTCCCGCCCTCGTCGACGTCGCCGTCGTCGTTCGGCGTGTGTCCGGCCACGACGTCCGGAGGAAGCAGGTCGATGCCGAGCAGCCCGTTGCCGAAGATCGAGTTGCCGCGGATCGAGTTCCCCGAGCCGCCGTCCACGACGACGCCCGACCCGGAGTTGAAGGCGATGACGTTCGCGTCCCCCGCCGTCGTTCCTCCAATCGTGGTGGCTGTCGAGTTCACGACGAGGACGCCTCCGCCGTTCGGCAGCGGCGCGGCTCCGGAGACGTCCGTGCCGATGAGATTTCCGAACAGCGAATTGTTCTGACCGAGGATCGCCACGGCGTTGCCGCGGTTGCCCGAGATCACGTTGCCGCCGGCCGAGATTCCGCCGACCATCACCCCGTTCGCGCCGGCGACGCTGATCCCGGTGCCCGAGTTCGGCACGGCGAACGTTCCCGTCGGATCCGTTCCGACGAAGTTGCCCTGGAGGACCGTGCCGTCGGCCCCGGCCGAGAGGTTGATCGCATCCCCGACGTGCCCCGAGACGACGTTGCCCGCGCCGGCCGCGGTTCCCCCGATCAGCGCCGCCGGAGAGCGGAGGTCGATGCCGAGGCTGTCGCTCGCCGGCGAGCCGTCGGCGCGGAGGCCGATCCAGTTTCCGGCGATGAGGGTGCCCGGATCCGGGGACGCTGCGTAGATTCCGATCGTCTGGCCCGCGATGACGTTGCGCTGTTCGGGGAGAGCGCCGCCGATGCGGTGCGCGCCCGCGAGCACCGCGATTCCGGCGAGGTGGTTGCCGCGGATTCCCACGCCCGATGCGTCGAGCCCGACGTAGCAGCCCTCGACCGCGCTCGGAGCCGCCGTTCCGGAGAGCGCGATCCCGTAAGCGCCGAAGCCGCCGATCGAGAGCCCGCGGATCACGCTGTTGCCGGCGTTCTCGTCGAGACCGTCGACGCCGATGCCCGCCTGCGAGCCGTCGAGCGCGACGATCGGCGTCCCGGCGAATCCCGGCTGGGTTGTGCCGTCGATCGTGACCGCCTGGGCGAGCGGCGGCAGCGCCGACGTCGGGGCGATCGTCGCGAGGCCTCCGCCGTTGACGGCGAACGCGATCAGGTTCGGGGCGGGCGAGGCGTTCGCGTCGAGGATCGCCTGCCGGAGGGTGCCGGGACCCGAGTCGGCCGTGCTCGTGACCGTGAACGTCGCGGCGGAGAGGAGCGATCGAGTCGCGGCCGCGGCGAGGAGAACCGTGCGCGCCGCACGCATGCCCACGCCCCGCCGCATGGCGCGGGAGCTTACCAGCGGACGTATTAGCTCGAGCTAATTCGTCTCAGACAGTGCCGTCTGCCTGCCCCAGCCCGGGCCCGGAACCGCGCCCGAGCAAATCGCGGGAGCGCTCCGTCACCCAGGCGAGCCCCGTGGTGAGCTCCGCGATCAGGTCGCGAAGGTCGCCCGGATCGTCGAACAGCAGCGTCAGCGAGCCGCCGTGGCAGTCGAGAACGAGAGCCCGCCCCAGGCCGTCGCCGCGAGCGTGCTCGATCCGATCGACGCGAATCTCGGCGCAGCGGGTCTCGGCGGTCATTTTCGCCTCCAGCCGACGCTGATGCGGGCGTCGTGCCAGCTCCGGCGTCCTTCCATCCGCCGCATCAGAACTTCGTCTGCAGCTGGAACAGAACGGCGTCGCCGCGGGCATCGCCGTTCTTGATCGAATAGCCGAGCTGCAGGGTCCAGGGGTCGAGCTCCACCGTGACGCCCGGCGTCACGTAGCCCAGGTCATTCTCGCCCCCGACCCAGTCGGCGACGAGCCGGACGTGCTCGCCGAGCTTCTGCTCGACCGCGACGAGGGGCCCGGCCTGCGGGTCGTCCGCCGCGTAACCCGAGGTCGCCCAGTACCCGCCGGCGGTGATCGTGGTGCCCGTGGGCGCCGCCCACGAGCCCTCGGCGTAGCCGAGCACTCCGGGCGGGCCGTCCCGTGAGCCCCGGGCGAAGAACTGGCCGATCGCTCCCGTGACGAGGGCGAAGCGCGAGTCGTGCCAGGGGCGCCACTTGACCGTCGGATGCAGCGCGGGCTCGGATCGCCCGGGAACCTCGAAGCCGTCGAGGTTCAGCCCCGCCTCGAGCTGCGCGCCGAGGCCGTAGGCGGTGCGCAGCGAGGGTTGCAGAAACGACGGGTCCTGCGGCCGGCCGAGCAGGTCGAGCTCCACGTACGTCTGCCGCTTCTCGAGGACCTCCGTCGAGGGAACGTTGAAGATCGTCTGCTGGGCGCTCACGGCGGGAGCCATCCCGAGCGCGATCGCCGCCGCCGCCAGCACGGCACGCCGCCCGCTCCGCCCGCCGCCGCCTCGCGTCTTCTGCGCCATCGGCGACACATCGAGGCAAGAACCTCGCCAGCCCGCGCAGCCGCGCGACTAGTCGGTCTCGATCTCGTAGACGTCGATGCCGGTGCCGAGGCGCTGGAAGCGCTCGATCGGCCCGCCGCTGAGCGCGCGGCGCCACGCGGGCCGCCGCGACTTGCCGAAGATGGCGAGCGTCACCCCGTGCTCTCGCGCGAAGCGCAGCAGCTCCCCCGCGACGTCCTCCGCCGACAGCCAGACGACGCGCGCGCCGAGCTCCATCGCCAGCTGGACGTTCTCGTTGAGCAGGCGGTGCTCGCGGGCCGACATCCGCTGCGGGCTCTCGCGAGGCGTGCGGACGTACACCGCGAACCAGTTCGTGTTGAGCCTCCCGGCGAGCGCCGACGCGCGGCGCAGCAGGCGGCGGGTCGTCTCCGGATTCGCCGAGATCGCGACCATCGCCTTCGTCCCGACCGGCTCGCCGAGCGCGGCCTTGTCGGTGCCGCGCCGGTCCGCCTCGAGCCGGTCGGCGATCTGCCGCATCGCGAGCTCGCGCAGCGACGCGAGGTTCTCCTCGGTGAAGAAGTTCTCGAGCGCCGTCTGGATCCGCTCCCTCGGGTAGATCTTCCCGGCCAGGAGACGGTCTCGCAGCTCCTCGGAGGGCAGGTCGACGTTCACGACGGCGTCCGCCTGGCGCAGGATCCGGTCGGGGACGCGCTCCTGGACCGCGACGCCCGTCACGCGCGAGACGATGTCCTGCACCGACTCGAAGTGCTGGATGTTGACGGCGGTCATCACGGAGATGCCGGCGTCGAGCAGGTCCTCGACGTCGTCGTAGCGCTTCGGATTCTCGCTTCCGGGGACGTTCGTGTGCGCGAGCTCGTCGACGATGACGACCTCGGGCTTGCGCTCGAGGATCGCGGGGAGATCCAGCTCCGCGAGCTCGCGTCCCTTGTACTCGAGCCGCCGGCGCGGCACGACCTCGAGGTCCCCGACCTTCTCCGCCGTCTCGGCGCGGCCGTGCGTCTCGAGCAGCCCGACCACGACGTCGACACCCTGCTTCTTCAGGTTGTGCGCGTCCTCGAGCATCTGGTAGGTCTTGCCGACACCCGCGGCGTGGCCGATGTAGATCTTCAGCTTCCCGCGTCGCGACTTCTCGAGAAGGCGCAGGAAGACGTCGGGTGAGGTCCGCCGGATCTCGTCCGTCGGCATCCTGCTCATTTTACGGACGTGGGCTCAGGGACCGGTCGAGGTCGAGGTTCGTCAGCAGCACGTTGACGCGCGGCTCGCCGAAAAGGCCCAGCGTTCGCGGTTCGACGTGGCGACGGATGACCTCCGCGACGCGCTCCTCGGGAACGCCGCGCGCCCTCGCGATACGGGCGGCCTGCCAGAGCGCGGCGTCGGGCGACAGGTGCGGGTCGAGGCCGGAGGCCGAGCTCGTGACCAGGTCGGCCGGCACGGGCCTCGGATCGCCGGGCCGATCCTGGCTCGCGGCCTTCACCGCCTCCGCGATCTGCTTCGCCAGGCCGGCGTCCGTCGGGCCCTTGTTCGTGCCCTGAGAGGCGGTGGCGTCGTAGCCGTCCTTCCCCGCCGCCGACGGACGGCCGTGGAGGTACTCGGGACGCGTGAACCTCTGTCCGATCAGCTCGGAGCCGACGACGCGGCCGTTCGCGGTCACGAGGGAGCCGTCGGCTCGGGCGCGCCAGAACGTCCGACCCGCCGCCCAGACCAGCGCCGGATACGCGCCTCCGAAGACGACCGTCAGCGCGGCGACGTATAGCGTGGAGCGGACGATCAGCATCGGCTTCATGTCTTCCTCTCCGCCCTCAGGCCAGGTGCAGGGCCAGGACGATCCAGTCGATGAGCTTGATGCCGAGAAACGGGACGACGATGCCGCCGACGCCGAAGATCCAGAGGTTTCGCGCGAGGATGCGCGCCGCGCCGAGCGGCCGGTACCGCACCCCGCGAAGCGCGAGCGGGATGAGCGCCACGATGATCAGGGCGTTGAAGATGACCGCCGAGAGGATCGCGGACCGGGGATTGCCCAGCCGCATCACGTTCAAGGCGTTCAGCGCCGGATACGTCGCCGCGAACATCGCCGGCAGGATGGCGAAGTACTTCGCGACGTCGTTGGCGATCGAAAACGTCGTCAGCGAGCCGCGCGTCATCAGGAGCTGCTTGCCGATCTCGACGACCTCGATGAGCTTGGTCGGATTCGAGTCGAGGTCGACCATGTTTCCCGCCTCGCGCGCGGCCTGCGTTCCCGTGTTCATCGCGACGCCCACGTCCGCCTGCGCGAGCGCCGGCGCGTCGTTCGTGCCGTCGCCGGTCATCGCGACGAGGTTTCCGCCCTCCTGCTCCTTGCGGATGAGCGCGAGCTTCTGCTCCGGCGTGGCCTGTGCGAGGAAGTCGTCGACGCCGGCCTCGCGCGCGATCGCCGCGGCCGTGAGCGGGTTGTCGCCGGTGATCATGATCGTCCGGATCCCCATCGCGCGCAGCCGGTCGAACCGGTCGCGCATGCCGGGCTTCACGACGTCGCGCAGAGCGATGACGCCGAGCACCCGCGTCCCGTCGGCGACGAGCAGCGGCGTCGCGCCCTCCCCCGCGACCCGGTTCACGAGATCCCTCACGGAGGGGTCCACGCGGCCGCCCTGCGACTCGACCCACTGGATCACCGAGTCTCCGGCGCCCTTCCGGATGCGGCGGCCGTTCCAGTCCACGCCCGACATGCGCGTGGCCGCGGAGAAGGGCACGAAGTGCATGCCCTCGAGCCGGCGGCCGCGCAGGCCGAAGCGTTCCTTCGCGAACACGACGATCGAGCGGCCCTCGGGCGTCTCGTCCGCGAGCGAGGAGAGCTGCGCCGCCTCGGCGAGGTCCGACGCGGGTAGGACGCCCGGCGCGAGGAGGAAGTCGGTCGCCTGGCGGTTGCCGAGCGTGATCGTCCCGGTCTTGTCGAGGAGCAGCACGTTGACGTCGCCGGCCGCCTCGACCGCGCGGCCCGACATCGCGAGGACGTTGTGCCGCAGGACGCGGTCCATGCCCGCGATCCCGATCGCGGAGAGCAGCCCGCCGATCGTGGTCGGGATGAGGCACACGAGCAGCGCGATCAGGACCGGCGTCGCCGCCTCCCCCTTCGCATACAGGGCGAACGGCCGCAGCGTCACCGTCGCGATCAAAAAGACGATCGTCAGGCCGGCGAGGAGGATCGAGAGCGCGATCTCGTTCGGCGTCTTCTGCCGCGTGGCGCCTTCGACGAGGGCGATCATGCGATCCAGGAACGTCTCGCCGGGGTTCGACGTGATCTCGACGACGATGCGGTCCGAGAGCACGCGCGTGCCGCCGGTCACGGCCGACCGGTCGCCGCCGGACTCGCGGATGACCGGCGCGGACTCGCCCGTGATCGCCGACTCGTCCACGGACGCGATGCCCTCGACGACGGTGCCGTCGCCCGGGATCACGCCGCCGGACTCCACGACGACGCGGTCGCCCTTGCGGAGGGCGGTCGCCGGCACCCGCTCCTCGCCCTTCTTCGTCAGTCGGCGCGCCGTCGTCTCCGTCCGCCCCCGGCGCAGCGCCGCGGCCTGCGCCTTGCCGCGCCCCTCGGCCATCGCCTCGGCGAAGTTCGCGAAGAGGAGCGTGAACCACAGCCAGAGCGCGATCTGCACGTCGAAGAGGACGTCCCGGCCGCGCGCGACGTCGCGCACCAGGAGCAGGGTGACGAGCGCGGCGCCCGCGAGCACGACGAACATGACCGGGTTCCGCGCCTGCAGGCGCGGGTCGAGCTTCCGGAAGGAGTCGGCGACGGCGACGCGCACGATGGCACGGTCGAAGAGCTTCGTCCGGCGGGGCGTCCTCGGCGTCCTCAGGGCGACCGCGGCGTCATCGTCGAAGGGGCGCGACAGGTTGTCGGGTTGCGGGGCGGCGGCCATGCGATCTCCTCAGAACAGGGTCCCGGCCTTCATCAACAGCTGCTCGACGAGCGGGCCGAGAGAGAAGGCCGGGAAGAAGGTGAGCGCGCCGACGATCACGACGACGCCGACGAGCAGGGCGGTGAATAGGCCGCCGGTGACGGGAAACGTCCCGACGGACTCCGGCACCCTCCTCTTGGCGGCCAGGGACCCGGCGATGCCGAGGATCGGGATCAGCATGAAGAACCGGCCGAAGAACATGTCGACGGCGAGGGTCGTGTTGTAGAAGAGCGTGTTCGCGTTGAGACCCGCGAACGCCGAGCCGTTGTTGCCGGCGCCGGACGTGTACGCGTAGAGGATCTCCGAGAAGCCGTGCGGTCCCGCGTTGTTCAGCGACGACAGGCCGGCCCTGGTCACCGACGCGGCCGCGCTGAATCCGAGGATGCAAATCGTCAGGATCAGCACGGACAGCATCGCGAGCTTGACCTCGTGCGACTCGATCTTCTTGCCGAGGTACTCCGGCGTGCGGCCGACCATCAGTCCGGCGATGAAGACCGTCAGCACGATGAACACGAACATGCCGTAGAGGCCCGCGCCCACTCCGCCGAAGATCACCTCGCCCGTCGCCATGTTCGCGAGCGGCACGAGGCCGCCGATCGGCGTGAACGAGTCGTGCCAGGAGTTGATCGCGCCGCACGAGGCGTCGGTCGTGACCGTCGCGAAGAGCGCCGAGTCGCCGATCCCGAAGCGGACCTCCTTGCCCTCCATGTTGCCGCCGGTGCCGCCGGGAGTCGGCGCGGCCGCGACGCCCGCCGCCTGGTGGATGGGGTTGCCTCGCTGCTCGGCCACGTTCGCGGCGGCCGCGCCCGCCAGGAACAGCAGCGCCATCGCCGCGAACACCGCCCAGCCGTGGCGGACCGAGCCCGTCATGCGCCCGAGCGTGTTCGTGAGGCCGGCGCCGATCGCAAAGATCAGGAGCATCTGCAGGAAGTTCGTCCCCGGTGTCGGGTTCTCGTACGGGTGCGCCGAGTTGGCGTTGAAGAAGCCGCCGCCGTTCGTGCCGAGCTCCTTGATCGCCTCCTGCGAGGCGACCGGACCCTGCGGGATCCTCTGGACGGCGCCCTCGACGGTCGTCACCGGGACGTCGGCCCGGAAGTTCTGCACCACCCCGCGCGAGAGGAAGAACAGGGCGGCAAGAAACGAGATCGGCAGCAGCACCCACAGCAGCGCCCGCGTGCAGTCGAACCAGAAGTTGCCGATCCCCCTCGCGCGCTCGCGTGCGACCCCGCGGATCACCGCGATCGCGATTGCGATCCCCGTCGCCGCCGACAGGAAGTTGTGGAGCGCGAGCCCCGCCATCTGCGTGAAGTGCGACATCGTCGTCTCGCCGGAATAGCCCTGCCAGTTCGTGTTGGTCGTGAACGACACGGCCGTGTTCCACGACGAGTCCGGAGCGACCGGCCCGAATCCGTTCGGGTTGAGCGGCAGCCACCGCTGCACCCGCTGCATGACGTAGAGGAGGACGAGCGACGCCGCGTTGACCGCGAGCATCACGAGCGTCCACTCGACCCACCCCTGGTCGCTCGCGGCGTCGACGCCGCAAACGCGATAGATCGCCTTCTCGACGGGGCGCAGGAACGGATCGAGCGGCGTCCTCTCGCCGGCGAACACCCGCTTCATGTAACCGCCCAGCACCGGCGTGAGGGCCACGACGGCCGCCAGGAAGACGGCGATCTCGAGCGCGTTGACTCCGCTCACGGCGTCACGCCTTCTCGGCCTGGATCATGGCGCGGAGCAGGTACCAGAGCAGCCCGACGGTGACCGCGAGTCCCAGAAAGTCTTCCCATCCCATGCGCCAATCCCCTCGGTCCGACGGTCAGACTCGGTCGCAGCGCCGCGCGTATGCGGCCGCCGCCCAGAAGAGGACGACGCTCGCCGCTACGAAGATCAGGTCCCACATCGCCGCCCCCGCTCAGAAGGCGTAGCCGAGCTCGATCAGCCCGGCGTTGCCGGACGAGCTCCCGTTCTTGATCGAGTAGGCGGCGTAGGCCGTCCACTTCCCGAACGCGTAGACGACACCCGGGCTGACGTAGCCGATCGAGTTGTCGCCGCTCCACCAGTCGGCCGCGACCATGAGGCCCGAGAGTCCCGGCACCGGCTGCTCGAGGCTCGCGAGGGCGCCGCCCGAGCTCGAGCCGAGCGCTCGGTCCGCCGGGTGCACGTAGCCCGCCGACGCATACCAGCCGCCGGCCGACAACCGCGTCTGCAGGGAGGGGACGCGATACGTGACCATCCCGTAGCCGAGGGCCGCGGGATCGCCGTCGCCGCTCCCGCGGAGGAAGAAGAGGCCGAACCCGCCCGCCGTCGCCGTGAAGTCGCCGACGCGAAGCGGCTGGATCTTGACCGCGACGGTGGCCGTCGGCACGACGAAACCCGGCGCGGTGAAGCCGCCGAAGTTCACCCCGGCCTCGACTCCCGGCAGGACGCCGACGACACCGCGGATCGTCGTCGCCGAGGACTTCGGGTCCGTCGGGCGAAATAGCTCGTCCACCTCGGCGTAGACCCGGCCGCGGTCCAGAACGTCCGCCGACGGCACGTTGAAGATCGTCTGCTGCGCCCTCAGCGGCAGGGCGAGCGCCGCGAACATGAAGACCACCGCGACGGCTCGCGGCGCCGCCGGGTTCCGGCGGTGATCCTCGATCCGCGGACGCGTCGTGAAGACGCGCTCGTCCGCGTGCCACTCCGCCATCGCGCAACGGCCGCAGACGACGTACGCCAGGAAACCCGCGGCGACGCCGGCGACGAGCAGGTGCGGGAAGAACGCGCCCGCTACGCATCCCGCGACGAGCGAGAGGATCGAGAGCAGGCACCAGCGGACGGCCTTTCGATTCGCAGCCACGTATCGATGCTCTGACCACGGCCCGAAAGAAGTCCGTAAGGCTTCCGAAAGAGTGAGGGAATTCTGCACGCCTTCCGAGGGCGGACCTGCGGGCGGGGGGACTCGCCCCGCCCCCCGCGAAGAGACTCGAGCTACTCCGGCGTGAACCGGTAGCCGACCCAGGGCTCGGTGCGGATCCAGTTCGGGCGGTTCGGATCCGACTCCAGCTTGCGCCGCAGGCTTCCCATGTGGACGCGCAACGTGTCGTTGCTGACTCCGGCGGTCGTGCCCCACACCTCGGCGAGCAGCTGGCGGTGCGTCCAAACGCCGCCCGGCCGCCGCACGAGGGCGAGGAGGAGCGAGTACTCGATCGGCGTGAGGTGCACGGCCTTTCCGGCCTTTCGCACGGCGCGCGCCTCGGTGTCGACCTCGACGTCGCCGAAGCGCGCCGGGCCGGCCGCGCGGCCGGCTTCGCCTCGCCGCATCAACGCCTTCGCGCGCGCGACGAGCTCCGCCACGCCGAAGGGCTTCGTCACGTAGTCGTCGGCGCCGGCGTCGAGCAGGCGCACCTTCTCCTGCTCCTCGCCGCGCACCGTGAGCACCAGGATCGGCACCGACGTCGACCGGCGCCGGAGCTCGCGCACGAGCCCGAGGCCGTCGCGTCGCGGCATCGCCAGGTCGGTGACGACGAGCGCGAACGCGCCCTGCTCGAACCGCTCGAGCGCCTCCTCGCCGTCCGCCGCCGTCTCCACCTCGAGATCGGCCCGCTCGAGAGCGTCCCGCACGACCTTGCGGATCGCCGCCTCGTCGTCCGCGACGAGAACCCGCGTCATGCCGTCATCCTGTCATGCCCGGCGGGAGAGATAGGATGCGCGGTTTCGGCCGGGCTCCCGGGGTCGGCGCCGGCCCACTACATAATCGAGACCGCCATCGAAAAGAAGAGCCGGACGACCACGATCAAGCGGATCCTCGTCGGGAAGGCGAGGGATCCGCTGGATCCCCAGATCTTCCACGCGGTCTCGCTGGCCGCGTTCCTCGCGTGGGTCGGCCTCGGCGCCGACGGGCTCTCCTCCTCCGCCTACGGCCCGGAGGAGGCGTTCAAGGCGCTAGGGTCCCACGCCTACCTGTCGGTCTTCCTGGCGGTGATGATCGCCGCGACCGTCCTCATCATCTCGGCCTGCTACAGCAAGGTGATCGAGCTGTTTCCCGGAGGCGGTGGCGGCTATCTCGTCGCGACGAAGCTCCTCGGCCCCCGATTCGGCGTCGTCTCGGGCTGCGCGCTGATCTTCGACTACGTGCTGACGATCTCGACGTCCGTGGCGTCGGGTGTCGACCAGATCTTCAGCTTCCTGCCCGAGGCCTGGAGCCACAACCGATTCGTTTTCAAGATGCTCATCCTCGGCGTCCTCGTCCTCCTCAACCTTCGCGGCGTGAAGGAGAGCGTCCAGGTCCTCGTGCCCATCTTCCTGCTCTTCATCGGAACCCACTTCCTCATGATCGTCGTCGCGGTCGGGACGCACTTCGGCCAGCTCCACGAGGTGTTCGGCGGCGCGATCGGCGAGGCGCGCAAGACCGCCGACGTGCTCGGGCTGCTCCCCACGATCTTCATCGTTCTGCGCGCCTACTCGCTCGGCGCCGGCGCCTACACGGGCATCGAGGCGGTCTCGAACGGCGTGCAGATCCTGCGCGAGCCGCGCGTGCCGAACGCGAAGCGGACGATGCTGTACATGGCGCTGTCGCTCGCGTTCACGGCGTCGGGCATCATCATCGGATACCTCCTCACCGGGACCCGGCCGCACCCGACTCGGGTCATGAACGCGATCCTCGCCGAGAACGTGTTCGGCACATGGCACATCGGCGGCTTCGGGCTCGGCCACCTGCTCGTCGTGCTGACGCTCGCCGCCGCGGGCTCGATCCTGGTCGTCGCCGCGCAGACCGGATTCCTCGACGGTCCCCGCATCCTGGCCAACATGGCGGTCGACTCCTGGGTGCCGCACCGCTTCGCGCAGCTCTCGGACCGCCTCGTGACCAACAACGGCATCGTGCTGATGGGCGCCGCCGCGGCCGCGACGCTCATCTATACCCGGGGCTCTGTCTCGAGCCTCCTCGTCATGTACGCGATCAACGTGTTCGTCACGTTCAGCCTGACGCTGACGGGCATGACGCGCCACTGGTGGCAGGAGCGCAAGAGCGATCCGGGGTGGAAGACGCACATCGTGCTGCAGGCGCTCGGCGCATGCCTGTGCATCGGCATCCTCATCATCACGATCTACGAGAAGGCGTACGAGGGAGGCTGGCTGACCCTCGTCGTGACGGCCCTCATGGTCGGGCTCGCGTTCCGCATCAAGGCGCACTACACGCGCGTCCGCCATCACCTGCGGCGGCTCGACGAGCAGCTCCTGGACCTCCCCGTCCGACCCCACGTGCCGGATCCCGAGCCGATCCGCAAGGACGAGCCGGTCGCCGTCATGCTCGTCAACGGCTTCTCCGGGTTGGGCGTGCACACGGTGCTCTCCGTGCAGTCGTTGTTCCCGCACCAGTACAAGGCGTACGTCTTCGGGTCCGTCGCGGTCATCGACTCCGCGACCTTCAAGGGCCGGTCGGAGATCGACGCGCTCGAGAAGCAGACCGCCACGGACCTCGAGAAGTACGTGGACCTCGTCGAGAAGCTCGGGTTCCGAGCCACGTCCCGATACCGCGTCGGAACGGAGGCGGTCGAGGCGGTCGTCACGCTCTGCGAGGAGATCGCCCGCGAGTTCCCGCGTTCGATCTTCTACCTCGGTCAGCTCGTCTTCGAGAACGACCGTGTCTATTACAAGATCCTTCACAACGAGACCGCTTTCGCGATCCAGCGCCGGCTCCAGTTCGCCGGCCTGCAGGCGATCGTGCTTCCGATCCGCGTGACGGAGCCGAAGAAGAAGTCGAGGACGAAGTCGAAGAAGGACTCGCCGCCCGCGCCGGCCTGAAACACTCCGGCCGGCCGCCCCGCGCCGGATCCGCGGATCGGCCGCGCGCTCAGCTCGCCGCGATCGGCAGGAGAATCTCGAAGACGGCGCCCGCCGGCTCCGCAGCGCCGAGGCGAACCTCGCCGCCGTTCATCTCGACGAGCCGCTTCGCGATGAAGAGGCCGAGCCCGGTGCCCGGGATCGCCGAGACGCCCGGGAGCCGCACGAAGCGCTCGAAGACGCGGGACCGGTCGGGGGCCGGCACGCCCGGGCCCTGGTCCTCGACACGGAACCGCGCCTGCTGGCCGTCGCGGCCGACCGTGACCCGTACGCGGCTGCCCGGAGGCGAGTAGCGCGCCGCGTTCTCGAGGCCGTGGCCCAGCGCCTCCGTGACCTGCGCGGGATCCGCCTCGATCTCGATCGGCTCCTTCGGCACCTCGAGGAAGAGCGAGTGCGCGACGAGCGCCTCGCCGAAGCGCGCGACCGCCGCCTCGACGATCTCGCCGGCGGTGACCCGCTCGCGATGAGGCTTCGCGATGCCGGCGTCGAGCCGGACCACCTGCATCAGCTCGTCGACGCGGCGCGCGAGACGGTCCATCTCCGCCTGCGCGAGCCGCGCGCCGTCCGTCGCCGGCGCGCTCGCGGCCCAGTTCTCGACCGCCGCCTTCGCCGCCGCGACGGGGGTCTTCAGATCGTGGGCGAGCGTCGCGAGCAGCGTGGACTTCATCTCGTCGCTCGCCTTCGTCAGCTCCGCCTCGCGCGCCAGGCGCACGAAGCGCTCGCGTTCGAGCGCGAGTCCCAGCAGCGCGGCGCACGCCTCGGCGAGCCGCTCGCTGGAGCGCATCCCGCGCGCCACGAGGACCCCGACGCGCTGCACGCCGACGGGGATCGGAAGGTAGATGTCGGTCCCGCCGAGCGGCGACGCGAACGAGGCCGAGCTCCCCTGGCGAAACGCGAGGTCCACGAGGTCGCGCCGGACCGAGTCGCTCGTGCCGCCGCCGGCGGGCGCCAGCCCGGCGTCGCCGCCCGGCACGAAGATCGCGATCTCCTCGGCCTGCAGCGCCTGCCGGAGGCGGTCGGAGGCGACGCCGAGGAGCGCCTCGCGATTCGTGTCCGCGAGGAAGCCCTGCGAGAGCTCGGTGAGCGCGACGAGATCACGCCGCTCCGTCTCGAGCAGGCCGAGCCGCAGGCGCGCGAGCGCAGACAGCCGGCCGATGAGCAGCGCCGAGACGAGGAACACGCCGAGTGCGACGACGTTGCGCGGATCCTGGACCGTCAGCGTGTAGAGCGGCGGGAGGAAGAGGAAGTTGAACGCGAGCGTCGCGAGGACGGCGGCGAGCACCCCGGGGCCGCTCTGCCAGACCG
>DATBBK010000194.1:0-2040 GCA_036271035.1 Thermoanaerobaculia bacterium
TTCCTCGCCTACGGCGACTACACGGACGATCTCTTCCTCCTGCCGCTATCGGGCGGAGAGCCTCGTTCGATTCCGGGCACGAAGGACCTGGACATCATCCGATGGGCCCCGGACGGACGGTCGTTCTACGGGTCCGTCATCGGCAGCGTTCCCGTGCGCGTCATCCGCGTGGACGCCGCGTCCGGACGGCGCGAGCCCTGGAAGGAGCTCGCGCCGCCGGAGCTGGCGGGCCTCATCGAGATCGGCAACCCGTTCCTGACACCCGACGGAAAGTCGTACGCGTTCCACTACGTCCGCGCCGCGACCTCGGATCTGTACGTCATCGAGGGGCTGAAGTGAGGTTCCCCCGCGGCGTCGATCCACTCGATTTTCGCCGGAGTGAGGAGCTCGCGGCGTGACCCTCTCCGCTGGCTCCCGGCTCGGACCGTACGAGATCCTCGGCCAGATCGGCGCCGGCGGCATGGGCGAGGTCTATCGCGCGAGGGACCCGCGCCTGGGAAGAGACGTCGCGATCAAGGTGCTGCCAGCCTCCTTCTCGACCGATGCCGACCGGCTGCGGCGATTCGAGCAGGAGGCGAAGGCGGCCGGACTCCTCAACCATCCGAACATCACCATCGTCTACGACATCGGAACCAATTCGTCGGACGGCGCGCCTTACGTCGTGCAGGAGCTGCTCGAGGGCGAGACGCTGCGCTCCGAGCTCGCGTCGGGACGCTTCTCACCGCGCAAGGCGATCGACTACGGCATCCAGATCGCGCACGGCCTCGCCGCCGCGCACGACAAGGGCATCGTGCATCGCGACCTCAAGCCCGAGAACGTCTTCGTCACGAAGGACGGGCGGCTCAAGATCCTCGACTTCGGGCTGGCGAAGCTGACGCAGAACGAGGCCGGCTCCGGTCCAAAGACCAACCTGCCCACCGCGACCGCCGGCACCGAGCCGGGCGTCGTCATGGGCACGCTCGGCTACATGTCGCCGGAGCAGATCAAGGGCAAACCCGCCGACGCGCGCGCGGACATCTTCGCCTTCGGCGCGATCCTCTACGAGATGCTCGCTGGCCGCCGCGCCTTCCACGCGGACTCTGCCGGCGAGACGATGGCGGCGATCCTCCGGGAGGAGCCGCCTGATCTCTCCGTCACCAACCAGTCCATCTCGCCCGGGCTCGAGAGGATCGTCCGCCACTGCATCGAGAAGAATCCCGAGCGGCGCTTCCAGTCGGCGCACGACCTCGCCTTCGACCTCGAGGCGTTGTCCGGGACGTCGGGGCTCTCGACGGCGGCGGCCGCGTCGGCCGGGCGTTCGCGCGGCGCGCTCAGGACGGTGGGACTCGCGGCGGCAGCGGTCGTTCTCGCGGCGGCCGCGTTCTGGACCGGCCGCCGCATCGGGACCGCGCGGCCGGCCTCCCCAGCCATCCACAAGCGCGTCACGTTTCAGCGCGGCAACGTCCTCTTCGCGCGCTTCACGGCAGACGGCCAGAACATCGTCTACGGCGCCGCCTGGGGCGACCGTCCCGCGGAGATCTTCACCGCGCGCGTCGGAAGCCCGGAGTCGCGCTCCCTCGGCATTCCCAACGCGAGCCTGCTGTCGGTCTCCTCGACCGGCGAGCTCGCGATCCTCCTGAAGAAGACGAACCTCCATGGCACGATAGGCAGCGGCACGCTCGCGCGCGTGCCGCTCGGCGGCGGTGCGCCGAGACAGATCGCGGACGACGTCGTCGGCGCGGACTGGTCCCCCGACGGCACCGAGCTGGCCGCGGTCCGCAAGCTCAAGG
Source organism: Thermoanaerobaculia bacterium (assembly GCA_036271035.1). Lineage (GTDB taxonomy): Bacteria > Acidobacteriota > Thermoanaerobaculia > UBA5066 > Gp7-AA6 > DAHUXD01. The sequence goes on from DATBBK010000194.1 coordinate 1,770, forward strand.
ACTCGAACGTGCTCGAATACCCGATCGGAAAGGCGATCTACCGATCGCCCACGGACATTCTGTATGCCCGGGTCTCGCCCGACGGCCAGCGGGTTGCCTTCATCGAGCCCACGGGCGTGCCCACCGTGAGCCTGGTCGACCGCGCCGGCCGGAAGACGGAGCTCGCCAGAGATTGGGTGTTCGCGGACAGCATCGCCTGGCATCCATCGGGCAGGGAGCTGTGGGCCATGGGCGTCGTTCCCGGGCAGGGCACAGGCCTGTGGGCCATCGA
>DATBBK010000195.1:0-13244 GCA_036271035.1 Thermoanaerobaculia bacterium
AGTGCCACGCCTCGTAGGGATAGCAGTCCGCGGTGACGTCCTGCCCGGCCTTGCGCGCGCGGTCGATGAGCTCGATCGCTTCCTTCGTTTTGCCCCACACGCCGACGGTGCCCAGCTTGATGTGGGAGATCTGGAGCGGCAGCCCGCCCTCGCGCGAGATGCGGATCGCCTCCTCGAACGCCTGCAGGGTCTTCTCGGCCTCGTCGCGCACGTGAGTCATGTAGAAGCCGCCGTAGCGCGCGGCCGGCTTGGAGAGCCCGATCAACTCCTCCGTCGAGGCGTAGCTGCCGATGTCGTACTCGAGCCCGGAGGACAATCCGGCCGCGCCTTCGCGCATGCCCTGGTCGACGAGCTCGGCCATCTTCGAAATCTCGTCCGCGGTCGCCGTGCGCCGGAAGTCCTTGCCGAGCACCCTGCTGCGCACGGTCTCGTGGCCGACCATCGTCATGACGTTGACGGCGGCGGGCTTCTGCTCGCGGGCGGCGAGAAAGTCGGCGATCGGCCACGGCGAGTCGCCGTCCGGCCCCACGACGAGCGTCGTGATGCCCTGCGAGACCTGCGTCTCGGCGAGCGGATCAGTCGCGAGCCCCTCCTCGGAGTGGTTGTGCGGGTCGATGAAGCCGGGCGCGAGCACGAGCCCCTCGCCGCGCACGACCGCCTCGCCCTCGCGCGGCTTCAGCGCGCCGACCTCGACGATCCGGTCTCCCGCGACCCGGACGTCGTTCTTCACGATCGGCCCGCCCGTCCCATCCGCCACGCGCGCGCCCGCGATGAGGAACGTCTTCTGCGGCGCGTCGGGCGAGAACGCGAAGAGGGAGATCAACGCCGCCGACGCGAGAATCCCGGTCGCGATCCGCTTCATGGCTCCTCCAGTCCGGCGCCGCTCGCGGCCCGGACGCTCAGCGCGCAACGCGCAATGCGCAATGGTCGTCTCGAGAACCCGGGAATCAGATATCAGAACGAGAGAGGCGCGTCCCGCGGAAACCGGCGGTCACAGTCCCCGGCGCCCGAGGTCCTCGAGCGCCGCGCGGACCTCCGCGATGTCGCGCCCGTACTGCTTCGGCGGCGCCGTCGCGACGAAGCGCTCGAGCGCGGCCCGCGCCGTCTTCCAATCGCCAACCTGCCCGGCGACGCGCCCGACGTTGTAGAGCGCGTCGTACTGCTCGGGGTTGATCTCGAGGCACTTCTGCCAGGCGTCGATGGCGGCCTTCGGATCGTTCAAGCGCATGCACGCGACCCCGAGCGCGTTCAGGGCGCGGACATGGCGCTTGCCGAGACGCAGCGCCGCCTCGAGGTTCTCCCGCGCCTCCTTCGGCTTGTCGAGCATCAGAAGCGCGATCCCGGTGTTCTGGTAGGCGACCGCGTTCGATGGGTCGATCTCGATGACCCGCGCGAAGATGGGAAGCGCCTCGGCCGGCCGGCCGGAATCGGCGAGCGCGATTCCGAGGGCGTTGAGCGTCTCGGGCTCGTCGCTCTCCTTGTATTCCGTCAGGACCGCGACCGCATCCTTCGGACGCCCGATCTCGGAGAGCACCATCGCGCGCTGCCGCGCGATGCTCTCGCCGCCGGCGCCGCTCCGCGCGGCCGCCTCGAGGGTCTTCAGCACGCCCGCGACATCGCCCTTGCAGCGCTGCACCATCGCGAGGTGCACGTATCCGAGGCGCATCTTCGGGTTCTCCGCCACGACCTTGCGCGCGATCGGCAGCGCCTCGTCGCAGCGTCCCTCCTCCTTGAGCTCCATGACGTGGTGCAGCGTCTGGTCGACGACGATGAGCGTCTTCGGATCGTCGGCGGGGCCGTAGCTCGCCTTCATCTCGCCCGAGCCCGCGAGGTAGCCCAGGCTCCGCAGCTTCGCCGCCTCCTCGGAGCCGATCGTCCCGCGGTCGTGGGGCGGCGCCGGCAGGTCGAGCAGGCGCTTGCGCAGCCGGCGCAGCGCGTCCGGAGCCTGCGGCACGAGGTTCTTCGCCTCGGCCGGATCGGACGGCAGCTCGTAGAGCTCGGGGATCGGCAGCTCGATGTACTTGTCCCCTCGCGACGCGAGCCCGCGCAGAGGCGCCCAGCCCCGGTTGAAGGCCGCGGAGAGCGCCTCGAAGTACGTGCCGTCGTCCGACTCGCTGCGCCTCTCCGCGAAGAGCGACTTTCCCGAGAGCGGCGGATCGTCGGGCGCGCCGATCGCGTCGAGCATCGTCGGCAGGATGTCGATGTGCCGCGCCGCGACGCCGTCCCGGCCGCCCGGCACGAGGCCCGGACACCACGCGAACAGCGGCACGTGCAGCGTCGCCTCGTAGCAGAAGAGGCCGTGCGTCAGCTCGCCGTGGTCGCCCCGCGCCTCGCCGTGATCCGCCGTCACGACGAGCAGCGGCGAAGGCTGCGTCGCTTTCACCGCGTCGAGCAGGGGCGCGAGCGACGCGTCGGTGTAGGCGACCTCGCCGAGGTAGAGGTCGTCCTTGAAGCGGTCGCGGTACGGCTGCGGCGGATCGTAGGGCGCGTGCGGGTCGTACACGTGGACCCACATGAAGCGCGGCCTGCCGGACTGCGACCGCCACCACTCGAGCGCGGCCTTCACGACGTCCTCCGCGCGCGCCTGCTGGATGTCGAACTCGAACTGCTCGTCGAGGTGGCGATACAGCTCGTCGTAGACGTCGAAGTGGCGGTTCAGGCCGTAGCGCGAGTCGAGGACGTACGCGCCGACGAACGCGCCGGCGACGTAGCCTCGCGCCTTCAGCCTCGAGGCGGCGGTCGGGACGTTCGGTGAGAGGCGGAAGCCCGCGTTCTCGCGGACTCCGTGCTGGTACGGGAGCATGCCGGTCAGGATGTTCGTGTGCGACGGCAGCGTGATCACGTTGTGGGCGTGGGCCTTCTCGAAGACCCGGCCCTCGGCCGCGAACCGGTCGAGGTTCGGCGTCGTGCCGCGCGGATTCCCGTCGAAGCCGACGGCGTCGTACCGGAGCGTGTCGATGGTGACGAGGACGACGTCGCGGGTGATCCGGGGCGCCGCGGGACGCTCCGGCGCGGCGGCGGCGGGGGTCGGAGAGGCGCTCTCGGGGCGGCACGCGGTGAGCGCGAGGGCGAGCAGGACGGCGGCCGCGCGGAGAGCCGGGGGAAGACGCCTGATCACGCCCGCAGGATAAACGAAGGGGCCCGCCCGGAATTCCCCGGACGGGCCCCGATGATTCGAGCGCGAGAGGCTAGAAGTTGACGTTGACGCCGAGCCGCAGGATGCGCGGGCTCTGGACCTCGAGGATCTGGTTGAAGAACTGGTTCTGCGTGAACTTTCCGGTCGAAACGCGGTAGTCGCCCGCGCGCTGGTATCGCTGGAGGATGGTGGCGGAGTTGGCGACGTTGAAGACCTCGGCGGCGGGGATGATCGAGAACTTGCCGAGATTGAAGGTCTTCGAGAGCCGCAGGTCGAGCTGGTAGACGTCGGCGTACCGGAAGTCGTCGACGTTGCCGATCTGGATCGAGTAGCGGTGCGAGACGTCCGCGGCGTCGCGGACGCGAATTCGGACGTAGTAGGGATTCGGATAGCCCTCGCGTCCGAAGAAGTTCGCGCCGAGGTTGATCCCGAACGGCGCCTGGTAGAGCGCGTTGACGTTGAACTGCCAGTTTGCGTTGAGGAAGACCGAGGTCTTCGACGAGAATCCCGTCGCGATACACGAGGTCCCGGGCGGCGATCCGCAGTTCGTGCCGCCCCAGTAGTTGTTCGGGTCCTGGATCGACGCCGCCGACAGGCCCTGCGTGAAGTTGTTCCAGCCGAAGTTCGCTCGCAGCATCCAGTTGTGCGACAGCCGTTTCACGAACGACAGGTCGACGCCGTAGTACTTCTGTGTCGCGTCTGGTCGATTCGTGATCGTGACGCCGACCGGCTCCTCCGGCAGCGTGAGCGCGTAGGCCGGCTCGTTGATGTTCAGGGTGAACCCGTTCGGCGCGACGGCCTGGCAGGGTAACAGGTTGCCGTTCCCGTCGTCGCACACGGTCCGGCCGGCGAGCGCCCAGGTGCCGCCGTTCGAGCCGTTCGGGATGTTCGTGAACAGATTCGTCGTACGGCGGTAGTTGAACGTCCCGGAGATCGCCATGTCGTCGCCGATCTGTTGGTCGGCGCCGACGGTGAACTCGTTCGTCTTGGGCACCTTCAGGTTGGAATCGATGATGTTCGGCACGTTCGGCAGCGTGGCCGGATCGATGTCGTTGTAGAACGAATAGAAGCCGCCGAGCTCGTTGGGCTGCACGCGGTGATCGCCGTTCGTGTCGGTCCAGTAGTAGTAGTAGCCATTCGAGATCGGCACGCCGCTGCCGTAGTACCCGATGAAGCCGAGCTGGTCGGCGAACTGCGCGTACGACGCGCGCAGCAGCGTGGTCTTCTTCTCTCCGAGCGCGTAGGTCGCGGAGACGCGCGGCTGCCAGTTCGTGATGTCGAACTGCCAGTCCGGCGCGCCGTGGTAGTAGATGGTCGGCAGGCCGGGGCGTCCGTCCGGCATGACGTCGGGGAAGACGGTGTTGCCGAACGACCGTCCGGGGAGATTCTTCGCCTGCTGGCGGTCGTACCGCACGCCGAGCTGGACCGTCAGGTTGTTCATCGTGATCGTGTCGCCGAGCGTTCCCGCCCAGAACTGGTTCTTGTAGACGGGACGCACGCCGCGGCTGATCAGCGCCGTGTTCGACGACGAGGAGACGTACTCGCTGCCGTAGTTCTGGTCGCCGGGCCAGCCGGTCGCCGAGTCCGCGATCTGCTGCCGGTAGTTGAAGCTGAACTTCAGCTCGTGGTTGATGTTGCCCGTGGTGAAGAACTTCGACATGTTGAGGTTCGCCGACTTCTGCGGGTCCTTCGCGTAGTAGTACGCGTAGTTGTCGTAGAAGCGGCCCTGGTTATAGAAGGCCTCCTTGTCGTTGCGGCCGTTGCACGCGATCTGGAACGCAACGTTGTTGCAGTCGCGCGAGCCGTTGCCGAGGCTCGTGTAGTCCGGCTGCTGGTAGTGCACGAACAGCGACGCGAAGAAGTCCGAGGAGAAGACGTGCGAGTCCTCGACCTTGTAGAAGTTGGTCGGGATGATCAGCGACGTGGCCGCGTTGGGGTCACGCAACGCTCCGATGTTGTCGTTGAACTGCTCGCGGTAGCTGCGCTGGTAGTACAGCTGCGCCGAGTTATTGGGCGAGATCTGCCCGTTCAGCTTCGCGCTCCACGGCTCCAGGTTCACGAGATACGGCGACGGGATCGTGCCGAAGTTGGTGCTGAAGCCGACCTGGTTCGTGTTGATCGTCTGGTAGGAGCCGGCGAACCAGAGCCACAGCTTGTCGCGCACGATCGGACCGCCGAAGTCGGCGCCGTACTCCCGGACGAAGTGGGTGTTCGTCGTCGGCAGGTTCTGGTCGACCGCCTCCTGGGGCGTGTTGTCGGACTGCCAGTTCTGGGAGGCGTAGTTGAAGCGCGCGGCACCGTGGTACTCGTTCGTGCCGCGCTTGGTCACCACATTGATCGTGATGCCCGACGTCTGCTGCTCGACGATCGAGCCGCCGGTCGCGACCTCGACGTCCTGGAACGTCGCGTAGTCGAAGAACGTGTTCGTGCCGCCGTTCTGGCGCTGGAACGGATTGCCGTAGGTGTTGTCCGTCGTCGTCGCGCCGTCGATCTGGTACACGACGTTGCCGGAGCCCTTGCTGATGAAGTCCGGGCCGCCCGCGACGCCGCTCTGGTTGCCGGCGACGTTGACGGTGTCGATCTGGACGCCCGGGATCTGCTGGATCAGGGAGTAGACGTCGCGCGACGTCGGGATCTCCTGCAGATCGTCGTGCGAGAAGTTCTGCCCCGTCTCGACCTTGCGCGAGTCGAGCAACGGCGTCGCGCTCGTCACGGTCACGGTCTCCTGGATGTTCGACAGCTTGAGCGAGACGTCGACGTTCGTGTTCTGGTTGACGGAGACGGTCACCTTCTCGCGAGTGACCGTCGTGAACCCGGGCATCACGACCGTGACGGTGTAATCGTTGCCGGGAGGCACCTTCAGAAATCGGAAGAGACCCTGCGCGTCGACGCTCGTCGTCTGCGGCGCTCCGGGTCCGGTCAGCGTCGCGGTGCCGCCGGGGACCGCCATCCCCTGCTCGTCCGTGACGTGGCCGTAGACGTTACCGGTGTTGACCTGCGCCAGCGCGGGGAGGCCGAGCCCGGCCAGCGCGACAAACCAGACCAGCACGCGAGCCCAGCATGACCTCCACATACACGACCTCCTCACGGATTGTGAAAACGAATCGGTGACCCTTCCTCCTGCGTCCGCGACCTCCTAAGCCGATTAAAGAACGCCCGAGCAGGTTGTTCCGCCCTGATGAATTGAAAATATGCTATCGCGGTTTTACCAACCGTCGAGGAAAACTATGACCACAAATTCGAAGTCCGCGATGTCGCCGTCGGTGGCGCATGCTCGATCCAAAAACGCGAATGAGCGAGACGGCCTTGACCATGAGTCAACGGCGCGCCGGCCTGTCGCCGTGGCCGTTCGCGCGGCGGCGGCGGTCCTCGTGCTCGCTCTCGCCGGCTGTGCCTCCGCGTCCCACTCGCCGGACCGGCCCTCTCCGCGCGGCAGTCTCGTCATCGTCGGAGGCGGACCGATCCCCGACGCGATCCTGGAGCGCTTCGTCGCGCTGGCCGGCGGTCCGGGGCATGCGCGCATCGTCATCTTTCCAATGGCCTCATCGGCCGCGGACGCGGGCGTCGAGCTCGCCGGCGACTTTCGCAAACTCGGCGCCGAGGCCGAGCGGGTCGTTCTGACGCACGAGCAGGCCGATACCGATGCCGCGGCCGCGCGGCTCGACGGCGTCACCGGGATCTGGTTCGGCGGCGGCGACCAGGTCCTTCTCACGAAGGCGCTCGTACACACCAGGATCGAGGCCGCGATCCACCGGCGCTACGTCGACGGCGCGGTCGTCGGCGGAACGTCGGCCGGCGCCGCGGTCATGTCCACGCCGATGCTGACCGGCGACGAGAAGCATCCCGGAGGCAGCCGGCCGCCCAAGAAGGACTCCGAGGACGCCTACATGACCATCGCCCGCGAGAACGTCGTGACACAGGACGGATTCGCGATGCTGCCCGGCGCCATCGTCGACCAGCACTTCCTGCGCCGGCGGCGCCACAACCGCCTCATCTCGCTCGTGCTCGAGAACCCGAAGCTGGTGGGCGTCGGCATCGACGAGTCGACGGCGGTCGAGGTCCAGCCGGACGGCCGTTGGAGGATCCTCGGCGACAGCGCGGCGTTCGTGCTCGACGCGCGCGGCGCGGACATCACGCCCGCGTCGGCGAAGGTCCTCGGCGCCTCCGGCGTGCGCCTCTCCGTCCTGCCGGCCGGCGCGACCTACGATCCGGCAACCGGAAAGGCGACGCTGCCACCCGAGAAGACGCACCCCTGATTCGCAGGCGGTGAGCCGCAAGTCGTAGGCGGGGCTGAGACTTACGGCCGCCGCCAACCCGCTCGGCTTAAGAGCTTCCTTAACCGAGCGGGAAAGCTCCGCCCGCCGCCATAGCCTCTCCTCCGAGGTGCTTCCATGAGGCGTTACCGCCTTTCCCTGCTCGTCTCGATCATCCTGGTGTCGGCCCCATTCGGTGTTTCGCTCGCCGAGGACGTGACGCTTCCTGCCGTCGCGTCCATCGTCGGGGCCGCGCCGTTCTTCTCCGACGTCCGGGCGTTCAATACCTCGTACAGCTCGAGCCTGAACGTGACCGCTACGTATCGCTGCTTCATCGGGCCGTGCGCGTCGACCGCTCCCACGACGAGCTTCACGCTCGCGCCGCGGCAATCGATGGCGTTCAACGACATGGTCGCGTCGACGTTCGCATCCCCGAACACGGCGGGAGGCGTCGAGTTCGACTTCTCGGCGTCCGAGGATCAGCTCGTCGTCACGAGCCGGCTCTACTCGACCTCACCGACGCCCACGGTCGGCATGTTCATTCCCGCGCTCAAGAGCGACGTCGCTCACTCGCAGACTGTGCTGACCTCGATCCGCAACGGCGGTACGGGCAACTTCCGGACCAACGTCGGGGTCTTCAACCCCGGCGACTCTCCGGTGAACGTGACCTTCACCCTGCTGAACGAGACCGGCAACACGTTCGGGGCGGGGGTCACGCGCACGGTCCCGGGCCACTCGGGCGTCCAGGTATCGGGCATCTTCGGCGCGGCCAACGTCGGCAGCACCGTGACCGAGAACTCGGCGGTCACCGTGGCCGCCACCGGCAACGTCTTCAGCTACGCCGCCGTGATCGACGGCAACACCACGGACCCGATCTTCGTCGTCGGCGCGGAGGACCAGACGCCGCCCGCCGGCGGCGGCGGCGCGCCTCAGACGAAGGCCGTGTCGGTCCCCAGCGGGCAGACCGCGTGGCTCGACGCGCAGAGCCAGTCCAGCACGACCACCATCCACGTGGGAGACACGGTCCAGTGGAGCTGGTCGGGCTCCACGCACGGCGTCGTGTCGGGCACTTGCACGGGCAACGGCGGCGGCGGTGGCGGCTACGGCGCGACTTACGGCGGCTGCACGTCGGACGGCAAGTTCTCGTCCGGCGTCAAGGCCGGGCCGGCCACGTTCTCATTCACCTTCACGCAGGCGGGCAGCTATCCCTACTACTGCGCGATCCACGAGCAGATGATGAAGGGGAAGATCGAGGTCGACAGCCCCTAGTGGTCGCCGCCGGCCACGCGGGCGGCGCCGGCAGGCGGGGTCGAGTCGGGCTCAGCGCCGCTCGTCGACGAGGAGCAGCCTCCGTCCGGCTTCGACCCGCCGGCGCTCGCCCCTGCGCCGCTCGCCGTGGCGGCGCTCGCCGACGCGACGGTCGTGGATGAAGTAGTCCGCCGGATCCACGGGGCCCTGCGGCACCGGATGGATGCGAATCGTCACCTCGCCGGTCGCCTCCGGGCGCGGCACGAGGATCTCGCGAATGAACCCGGCCTCCAGCGCCGCGGTCGGGATCGCCAGCACGTCGTTGATCGCGGCGACGATGCGCCGCGCGTCCGCCTCGAAGATCGTCTTGGCGAGCGTCCAGCCGTTGGCGTTCAGGATCGCGCGGCCTTCGTAGCTCCAGGGCTCCGGCTGGTGCTGGTCTCTGCTCCGAGACGACATTCGCGTGTCCTCCTCGAACCGAGACACCTCGTGAACACCGGAGCAGAGGGTCGGGTTCGACGAATGTTAGCAGGAAGACTGGCCGAATTTAAGCCGCTTCGCGCTCGCCGCGGGGGCGCGCGAGCCAGAACGCGGCGCCGAGCGCGGACCAGCACGCGAATGCGATCCACTCCGAGCGCGTGAAGCTGCCCGGCACGATCGGAAGCGTCTTCATCGCCACGACGGCGGCCGACACCGCGGCGCCGAATCCCGCGGCCGCGCGTCCCGAGCCGTTCGGATGGCGGACGAGGTACGCGACGCATGTCGACAGCCACCCGACGCCCACCGCGAGCGAGCCGACCTCGGTGACCGGCACGAGGAGCGCGTCGCCCAGGAGGGCGGATCCCGCGGTCAGGATCGCCATGAGCCCGATCGCCGGGGCGGGCGCGCCCGAGCGCGGGTGCGGACGGCCGAGCGACGGATGGACGAGCCCGCGCCGGCCGATCCCATAGAGCATGCGCGTCGCCGCGACGAAGTTGCCGTTGAAGATCTTGACGAGCGACAGCAGCGCCGCGAACAGGATCAGGTTCGCGATCGCGCGCGAGGAGAACGCCCGCTCGAACGCCGCCTCCGTCCCGAGCCTCCCCTCGACGAGCGAGCGCCACGGGAAGACGAGCGACACCGCGGCGACGACGAGGCAGTAGAAGGCCGTTCCGGCGACCGCGGCCGTCAGGATCGCGCGCCCGAAGTTCCGAGGGTCGAAGCCGGGATGCGCCTCCTCGGACTCCTTGCCGACGGACTCGAAGCCCGTCATGAAGTAGGGGACGATCTGGACGACCATCAGAATCGAGAGAAGCGCTCCCGCCGTGCCGGGCCGCGCGAAGAGCGGCTCGAGACGCGTCGCATCGCCGCGCGCGAGTCCCATCGCCGTGAAGGCCGCCACGACCGCGAGCATTCCGAAGGTCAGGACGTTCTGGAACAGGCCCGAGAGCCGGATGCCGGCGAGGTTGACTCCGGCGATCACGGCCGTCAGCGCCAGCCCGGCCGCGAGCTTCGGCGCGGTGATCGCGCGGCCCGCGACGGCGTACAGCTCCGCCTGGCGGAAGAGCGGGAAGAGGCGGCCGAGCAGATTGCCGAACGCGACCGCCTCCCAGGGGCAGACGATCGCGTACGCGAGGACCATCGTCCACGCGGCCGCGAACCGCCAGCCGCGGGGCAGCACGCCCTCGGTGTAGGCGATCTCGCCGCCCGCGTCGGGCACCTCGCGCACCATGCGGCCGTACGTGACGGCGACCGGCAGCAGAAGGAGGCCGCCGACGAGGAATCCGAGGAAGGCGCCGCCCGGTCCCCCGCGCCCGAGCCAGTCGTCCATGAGCACGACCCACCCGACCCCGACCATGCTGCCGAAGCCGAAGGTGAAGTATTCGGTGAGGGAAAGGCCGCGGCGGAGAGGCACAGGGGTGAGTTTAGAGGCGGTTCGGCGCTCGAGTCGCTGGTTCCTGGTTTCTGGTTCCTAGTTGCGGCGACGCTCATCGCGTCTCAACTGGAAACTCGGAACTAGAGACTCGAAACTTCGGATAATGCGGACGGTGCGATTGAAGCCGCTCTCCTCCCGGACCCGCCCCTTCCAGGAATCCGTCATCCGCGAGATGACACGTCTCTCGGAGAAGATCGGCGGCGTCAACCTCGCTCAGGGGCTGCCGGACTTCGCGCCGCCGGAGTCGCTCACGCGTGCGCTCGCCGCCGCGCTCCGCGATCCCGCGAACCACCAGTACGCGTTCACGTGGGGCTCCGCCGCGCTGCGCGAGGCGATCGCCCGCAAGACCGCGGAGTTCAATGGCATCCGGGCGGATCCCGCCGACGAGGTCACCGTCACGTGCGGCGTCTCCGAGGCGGTCGCGGCCGCGGTCCTCGCGCTGACGGAGCCCGGCGACGAGGCGCTCGTGCTCGAGCCGTGGTACGAGAACTACGTGCCCGCGTGTGTCCTCGCGTCCGTCACGCCGCGATTCGTGCCGCTCACGGAGCCGGACTACCGCCTGGACGCGGGACGGCTCGAGAAGGCGGTCCGCAAGCGCACGCGCCTGATCTTCGTGAACACGCCCGGCAACCCGCATGGCCGCGTGTTCACGCGCGAGGAGCTCGCCGAGATCGCCCGGATCTGCGCGAAGCACGGGATCCTCGCGATCACCGACGAGATCTACGAGCGCATCTGGTTCGACGGCCACCGGCACGTCAGCCTCGGCGCGCTGCCCGGGATGGAGGACCGAACGGTGACGGCGTCGGGACTCGGCAAGACGTACGCCGTGACCGGCTGGCGCGTGGGCTGGGCCGTGGCGCCCGCGCCGCTGACGGCGCTGATCCGCAAGGTCCACGACTACCTCACGATCTGCGCGCCGGCGCCCTTCCAGGCGGCCGGCGTCGCCGCGCTCGGACTGCCCGAGACGTACTACGAACGGCTTCGCGCGGAGTACGCGCGCCGCCGCGCCATCCTGCTCCCGGCGCTCGAGTCCGCCGGCCTCGCGTTCACGCCGCCGGAGGGGGCGTACTACGTGATGGTCGACGCGGGGCGCCTCGGCTGGCGCGACGACTGGAAGTTCGTAGACTTCCTCGCGCGCCAGGTCGGCGTCATCGGCGTGCCCGGATCCAGCTTCTACGCCCGCGGCGGGAAGACGCGCGTGCGCCTCAACTTCGCGAAGAAGGAGGAGACGCTGCGCGAGGCGGCGCGGCGGCTGCAGGGCGCGGATCTGAGGGGGAAGAGAAGAAAAACGACGGGCTCTCGGACGCAGGGTCGGCCGCGCGGCCGCTCGCGAGCCCGCGCGGCGCCCTAGGGGCAGGTCGAGAACGCGTTCGTGTCCTGGATCGGCTGGAAGGGCGTACCGAGAGGATTCACGTACGGAGGCACCTGGACTCCCGTCAGCGTGTCGGTGACCGTCATCGTGACCTCGACGTTCGTCAGCCCCGCCGCGAAGACCCAGTAGCGCGGCGGCGCCTGGCTGCACGCGTTCAGCACCTTGAGCACGACCTCGATGTTCGCCGCGCTGAAGAACCAGAAGTAGCCGGAGTCGCTCGTCAGCGCCACTCCCGTTCCGTTGCCCGTGCGTCCGTCGGTGGTCCGATACGTCGCGGTCACCGAGAAGCGGCCGCCGTTCAGGCAGAGCGTGGTCGGCGAAGACACGCACGCCGCGGCGCCGCCCGAGGGCGGATCGAGGACCACCACCTGCTTGGTGATCGTGCCCGTGCCGTTCACGTTGCCGGCGGAGAGGGTGACCGCGTAGGTCCCCGCCCGGGCGAACGCGTGCGCCGGGCTCTGCGCGTCCGCGGACGTGGCGTCGCCGAAGTCCCAGACCCAGCCGGTCGGCGCGTTCGCCGAGCGGTCGGTGAAGGCGACGGGCGTGCCCGCCGCGGCGGTCGCGGGAGAGAACGTGAAGTCTGCCGCGGGCATCGCGCCGGTGGCGGCGGTGCCGTACAGGTACTGAATGCCCGCGATGTCGTCGGTCTGCGGCGCCTCGGGCTTGGTTTGAGCGATGCTCGAGCGCATTACCGCGGCATTCCAGTCGGATGGGGACGTCACCGAGTGAATGCTCTCGTACTGATCCGGGTGGTGCAGGCCGATCACGTGTCCCAGCTCGTGCATGACCGCGGTCTTGAACGTGCGCGCCGAGTAGCCGCTCGCGCAGATCGACTTGCGCATCGAGACGCTGCCGCTCGTCGTCGCGTAGTACGTCGCGTCGCCCCGGTACGACCGCGCCGAGTCCGCGACCTCGCCGGGCCCGCCCAGGCCGATCGTGCCGCCGTTGCAGCCGATGGGGGCGCTCCACGCGGCGCCGCCGTCCTGGCTCGTCGTCGCGTCGAGGTTCACCGTGACGTTGCCGCTCGACGAGGGGCCGGCGACGTGCACGCTCGCGAGCGCGACGCCGCGCCATCCGTCGATGCCGTTCTGCACGTCGCACGTCGAGTCGGTCCCGCAGCCCGCCGCGTCGTCCGCGTTGAGGTTGCTCTGCGTGCCGACGACCTTCACGCTGGCATCCGCGGCGCCGCCGTCCCAGAACCAGCGGAAGAGGCAGGGCGTGTCGCCGCAGTCGCCCGGCTCGCGGCCGCCGATGTTCGCCCACTTCGTTCGGAGTCCCGCCGGCCGCCCGATCTCTCCCTTCGGCTCCGCGAGCGCGACG
>DATBBK010000196.1:0-10098 GCA_036271035.1 Thermoanaerobaculia bacterium
CTGCTCGTGGCGCCCGTGCCCTACGGATACGGCGCGCATCCCGGCGCGTGGATCGAGACACTGAACCGCCTCATGGCGCTCGACGCGGCCGCGATCGTGCCGGGCCACGGTCCGGTCATGCACGACTGGAGCTACGCGAAGAGGATCCAGGGGGTCCTCGGGTCGATCCGGTCGCAGGTCGCGGACGCGGTGAAGGCCGGCGCCACGTCGGAAGAGGCGTTCGCAAGGACGGACGTCGAGCGCTTCGAGAAAGAGTTCGCCGGCGGCGACGGCCAGCGGCTCCGGGCGTTTCGCGACTTCTTCGTGCGCGACGCGATCAACCGCTCCTATCAGGAGGCGAAGGGGGAAATGGCCGAGGAGTGACGGCCTTAACTGATCGATCTCGGGCGCCGCGCAATGGCGCCACAGGGAGAGCATCCCGATGCGACTTTCCCTCTCATGTCCACGGTCCGCGAAGCGGACCGCTAGAGGTCATTGTTCCTGTAATGCCTCGCTCGGCTCGACCAGCGTCGCCCGCAGCGCGGGAAGCGCGCAGGCCGCCAGCGCGACGCCCGCCAGGAGCGCCGCGACCGCCCCGAACGTCAACGGATCGCGGGCGCTGACGCCGAAGACCAGGCTCCGCAGCACGCTGCCGAGCGCCAGCGCTCCGCCCGCGCCGATCGCGAGGCCGAGCCCAGCCGGCCGCATGCCCTGTCCCACGATGAGGCGGAGCACGTCGCCGCGATCGGCGCCGAGCGCCATCCGGATCGCGATCTCCCGCTTGCGGCGCCGCACGCCGTACGCGAGCACACTGTAGATCCCGACCGCGGCCAACACCAGCGCGAGGCCGGCGAACACGGAGAGCAGACGCATGCTGAAGTTCTGGTGGGCGAGCGACTCGCCCATGTGCTGCTCCATCGTCCGAATCTCCATGATCGGCTGCTCGGGGTCGACCTCGTGGAGCGCTCGGGTGACGGCGGATGCCAACGACTGCGGCGGCGTCTCGGTCCGCACGACGACGGACATGTACGAGTTGGGATTCTGGGCGTGCGGGACGTAGAGCGCCTCGGCCCCCAGAGCCTTGTCGAGCCCGCGCAGCTTGACGTCGGCGACGACGCCGATCACCTCTCGCGAGACGCCGGGGCGAAACGTGAGCTCGACGCGGTGTCCGATCGGGTCCACGCCGGGCCAGAACCGCTTCGCGAACGACTCGCTGACCAGGACCACGGGCGGCGACGTCTGCGTGTCGGCCTCGCGGAAGTCGCGTCCCCTCAGCAGCCGGAACTTCAGCGCGCCGATCGCTCCGGTGGTCATGACGCGCACGGCGACCTCCGGCTGCTCGGAGAGCTGGCCCGCGGGACGGCCGTCGATCACGATGGGCTGCGTCGAGCCGCCGTCGGTCAGCGGCAGGGTGTTGATCGCGCCCGCCTTGTCCACCCCGGGCAGCGCGCGCACGCGCTGGAGGAGCCGGTCGTAGAAGGCGGCCCTCTTCTCCGGCGTGTCATACCTCTGGTCCGGAATCGAGAGCGACATGTTGAGCAGCCCCCGGGGCTCGAAGCCCGGATCGACCGTGCGAAGACGCGACAGGCTCCGGACGAGCAGTCCCGCGCCCACCATCAGCATCAGCGCGAGCGCCACCTCGGCGACCACGAGCGCCTGGCGCGCGCCCCGTCCGCCCGCGTCGGCGTCGGAACGCCCGCCGCCCTGCTTGAGCACGTCGTTGACGTTGGCGCGCGTGAGCCGCCACGCCGGGACGAGACCGGCGAGCACGCCCGTCACGACGGAGGCGGCGAGGGTGAAGAGCAGGACCGGCAGGTCGATGCGGATGTCGCCGGCGCGCGGCAGCTCACTGCCGATGGAGGCCTGGATCGCCTTGATCGCGAAGTGAGCCAGGACCAGCCCGGCGGCGCCGCCGAGGAGCGACAGCAGCAGCGTCTCGACGAGGATCTGGCCGAGCACCCGGGCGCGGCTCGCGCCCAACGCGCTGCGCAGGGCGATCTCCTTGCGGCGCGCGACTGTCTTCGCCATGACGAGGTTCGCCACGTTTGCGCAGGCGATGGCGAGCACGAAGCCGACGGCGCCGAGCAGGACGAGCAGCGCAGGTCGAACGTCGCCGACGATCCCCTCACGCAGCGGCCGGACGATCGCGCCCCAGCCCTTGTTGTCCTTCGTGTACTCCTTGGCGAGCTGCGCGGCGATCGCGGTCAGCTCCGCCTGCGCCTTCTCCACCGAGACGCCGGGCTTCAGGCGGCCCACGACGTCGAAGTCGTGAATGCCGCGGGTCGCCTTGTCCTCGGGCGTCCACTGGAGGGGAAGGAAGAGGCGCGCATCCTCGGGATACGACATCCGCGCGGACAGGATGCCGACGATCGTGTACGCCTCGCCGTTGATCTTCATCGTCGAGCCGACGGCGGACTCCGCGCCCCCGAGCTGGCTCTTCCAGAAGGCCTCGCCGACGATGACGACCCTGTGGCCTGGCTCCTCCTCGGCCGCCGTGAAGCCGCGGCCGAGCTTCGGTGCGACGCCGAAGGCGGCGAAGTAATCGGAGGTGACCACGTTGGCCAGCACGGCCTGCGGCTCGCCGGTCCCGGAGACGTTCACGTAGTCGCCCGCGTACGCGGCCATCTTCTCGAACGATTGCGAGCGCGCCCGCCAGTCGATGTAGTTCGCCGGCGAGACGGAGAAGGTCTTGCGGCCGGGGAAGATGTCCTGTGGCGGGACGTGCGCGATGTCCATGACCCGCTCCGAGTCCGGGTAGGGGAGAGGGCGCAGGAGGATGCCGTTCACGAAGGAGAAGATCGCCGAATTGGCGCCGATGCCCAGGGCCAGGACGGCGATCGTCGCCGCCGCGAACCCGGGACTCTTCCTCAAGGCCCGAAGGCCGTAACGCACGTCCTGCATGAGAGCGCTCATGGTCACCTCGCCTCCTAGAGACGAAGGATGCGGCGCATGGTTCCGGGCTCCGGCCATTCCGGAGGAATAATCCCCCCGGTCACCGCCTTCGGAGGCTCGTGCCGAAGGCCCGCATTCCCCTCGTCCTGGCGGGCCTGTCGGCCGCGGCGGGCGCCGTTTTCGTGGGCATCGGCTGCTCGCTCTCGGCGCCGCGCTACCGCGGCCCGCTCTCGGACCACTTCGACGGCGAGCGCTTCCGCTCGATCGACCCGGTCGTCACGGAGCGCGGGCTCCTGCACTGGCTCCTGCACCGCGAGCGCGGGCCGTGGAGCGACCGGCCCGACGCGCCGCCGGGACCGAAGCCGCCCGAGCGCGTCGCGGGCGGCGAGCTGCGCGTGACGTTCGTCAACCACGCGACCGTGCTCGTGCAGATGGACGGCGTGAACGTGTTGACGGACCCGGTCTGGTCGGAACGCGTGTCGCCGTTCTCGTCCGTGGGTCCCAGGCGGCATCGTCCGCCCGGGATCCGCTTCGGGGACCTGCCGCCGATCGACGCGATCCTCGTCAGCCACAACCACTACGACCACATGGACGTGGAAACGCTGCGACGGCTCTCCTGGCAGCGCTCGGGACCGCCCCCGGTCCTCGTCGGCCTCGGCAATTCCGCGATTCTCGAGAAGGAGAGGATCCCGGGCGCGCGGGACCTCGACTGGTGGCAGTCCGCGTCGCTGCCCGGCGGGGTCACGATCACCGCCGTGCCGGCCCGCCACTTCTCGAGCCGCAGTCCGTTCGACCGCGACCGCACGCTCTGGTGCGGCTTCGTCGTCTCCGGGCCGTCGGGCTCGTACTACTTCGCCGGCGACACGGGGTGGGGCTCGCACTTCGGGGAGATCGGTCGGCGGTTCCCGAACCTCCGCCTCGCGATGCTGCCGATCGGCGCGTATCGTCCTCGGTGGTTCATGTCGCCGGTCCACATC
The DNA here is from genome assembly GCA_036271035.1 of Thermoanaerobaculia bacterium. Lineage (GTDB taxonomy): Bacteria > Acidobacteriota > Thermoanaerobaculia > UBA5066 > Gp7-AA6 > DAHUXD01. Next base: position 3,849 of record DATBBK010000196.1, read on the forward strand.
GATCCCGACCAGGCGGTTCGTGCGCAGGAGGCGCTCGGCGCCGCGACCGCGGTCGCGATCCACTGGGGCACGTTCGCGCAGGCGGACGACGGCGAGCGGGAGCCCGTCGAGGATCTCGCGATGTCACTCGCGTCGCGTCCGGATCCGAAGCCGCGGTTCCTGGTTCTGGAGAACGGCGAGTCGGCGCAGGTGCCCTGACCCCTGTCATCCCGAGCGAAGCGAGGGACCCCTTTCATCCCCTCGCCAATCGATCCGCACAGTGACGGCGAAAGCCGCTCGCCGGCGATTCGTCGTCCCGTCGAGCCGTCATCCTGAGGGCGCGAAGCTCCGAAGGATCCCACGAATCGGCTCGCCGAGGATGCCGTCGCTTCGAGTCGGGGATCCTTCGCTTCGCTCAGGATGACGCGTTCAATCGGTGCGCGATGAGAACAAACCTCTACCTGCACCTCTGATACGGAAAGTCGATCCCCTTCACCTTCCCGCCCGTCTCGCCCTCGATCCGCGCGGTGACCGACCCGTCGGCGTTGCGGCGGTAGAGGATTCGCTGCGGGAAGTCGTGCTTCGGATCCTCGAACACGACCTCGCCGTCGTTCAGCGACTTGAGCGGAAACGCGTTCTCCGCCTGGCCCGACGGCTTCGCGACGTACGCGAGACGCCCGCCGACGTCGCGGATCATGAGGAACTCGTACTCCGGCGTCTTCCCGCCCCGCACGGTGCGGCTCATTCCGAGGAGCGTCCCTCCCGCCGGCGCCGTCCAGTGCTCCTCGACGAATCCGTCGGACCGCGTCTGCATCCAGCACCCGGCCATCCATGAGAGATCCTCGACGCCTCGCGGCGGATCCGGCGGCGCCGAGATCAGGGCGGCGAGAGCGACGATGGCGACCAGCATGTCCACCTCCGACGGGGGAGACTAGGCGCTCGCGCCCGCGGCGTCTTGGAAAAACGCGACATCCTCGGCGCTCGGTCCCCGCGCCTCCCGCCGAACCGCGCTGAAGACCGCGGCGAGGCTCTCGTCGGACGGCGACCACGCGGCGGGCGCGCCGCCCGCGAAGCCCCGGAAGTCCCGGATGAGGTGCGACTGGTCGTAGAACCCCAGCGCCACCGCGAGGTCCGCCCACGCCGTCCGGCGCCGGGCGCGTATTGCCGAGAGCGCGCGCTGGAATCGCACGATCCGGAGGAAGAGCTTCGGCGAGAGCCCGACGCGCTCGCGAAACAGACGCTCCGTCTGTCGCGGAGTGACGCCCATCCGGCGGGCGAGGTCGTCGACGCGCACGAGCCCGCCGCGCTCGGCCGCGAGGCGCAACGCCGGAGAGACGGGGCGCTCCGCGCGTCGGAGCCGCGAGGCCGACGCGGAGAGCGCGGCGTCGAGGCCGGAGAGCATCTCCTCGCCGCGCTCGCGACCTGCGACGTCGTCGCGCAGTGTACGGGCGAGCGCGGGCGCGACGTCGCGCAGGTCGGCGACGCGGTCGGTCAGCTCCCACTGCGGGCAACCGAAGAGCGCGTGCGCTGCGTCGGGCCGCAGCCGCGCGCCCGCGACGCGCGCGAAGCCGGTCGGAGCGACGCGCACGGCGCGCGTGGTCTGACCGGCGAGGAGCACGCGCTCCTGCCGAGGTTCTCCGCCGCCGCGTTCCGTCTCGCGGAACGGTTCGCCGGCATGCACGACGATCTCGGCGTGCCCGTCGGGGGGGATCGGCTCCGCGACGATCTCCTCCGCCTCGCCCTCGAGCCACCACAGGCGCTCGACGAGCTCGCGCAGCTCCGGCGAGGGCAGCCGCTCGCGGTAGATCATCCGGCGCAGTCTGACACGCCGGCCGCGGCGGCCGGCGGCAACCCTACTCGCGCCGGAGCGCCTCCATCGGATTCAGCCGCGTCGCGCGTCTTGCCGGCAGCCAGCTCGCCGCGAGCGCCACGGCGGCGAGCACGAGGCCGGTCGCGACGAAGGTCGCCGGGTCCGTCGGCGCGACGTGGAACAGCAGGCCGCGGAGCAGCCGCGTCGTGAGCAGCGCCGCGAGCAGACCGATCCCGACGCCCGTGAGCGCGAGCGACAGCCCGCGGCGCACTACCATGCGCAGGACGTCCGAGCGGCGTGCGCCGAGCGCCATGCGGATCACGATCTCGCGCGTCCGCAGCGCCACCGCGTACGCGAGCACTCCATAGAGGCCGACGGCGGTCAGGACGAGGGCGAGACCGGCGAAGACGGAGAGCAGCAGCGCGTTGAAGCGGGGCTGGGCGACGGCATCGAGCAGGTACTCCGTGAGGCGATGGACGTGGTAGACGGGAACGTTCTTGTCGATTCCGGCGACGATCGCGCGCACGTCCCGTTCGAGGAGCGTCGGATCTCCGTCCACGCGCGCGACGACGGTCATGTCGGCGATCGACATCTGCCGCGACGGCACGTAGAACTCCGGCTCGGCCTCCTCTCCGAGACCGCGATGCTTGACGTCGCCGACGACGCCCACGATCTCGCGCGTGACCGGCTCGCCGTCTCGGGCGACTCCCGGACGGATGCGCTTGCCGATCGCGGACTCGCCCGGGAAGAAGCGCGCGGCGAAGCTGCGGCTGACGATCACGACCGGCGCGCCGGCCTTGTCGTCGCGCGGCGTGAAGTCGCGCCCGGAGAGGATCGGGATCGCGAGCGTCTCGAAGTATCCCGGCGTGATCTGGCGGAAGGCCGCGGCCGGCTCGTCCGCCTTCGGGACGGGGCGTCCCTCGATCTGGAAGCTGATCCCGACGTGCGCGCTCCCGAGCGGGATGGGGAAGATCGCGGCCGCCGAGCGCACCCCGCCGCGTTCGCGCACCGCGGCGACGAGGTCGTCGTAGAAGCGCGTTTGACGGTCCTCCGGATACGCCGATTCGGGCAGGCTCGTGTCGAACGTGACGACCCGCTCCGGCGAAAAGCCGGGAGGCACGCTCTCGAGCCGCCGGAAGCTCGCGAGGAGCAGGCCGGCGCCCGTCAGCAGGACGGCGGCGATCGCCGTCTCCGCGATGACGAGGCCCGAGCGGAAGCGCGTGTGCCCGGCGCCGCCGTCCGAGCCGCGGCCTCCCTCCTTCAGCGCTTCGGAGAGATCGGTGCGGGAGAGCCGCAGCGCGGGCGCTACGCCGAAGAAGACGGCCGTCACGAGCGAGACCGCTAGCGTGAACCCGAAGACGCGGACGTTCAGGCCGACGTCGTCGAGCCGCGGAATGTTGCTGACCGAGAGGTGCAGCAGCCATCGCGTTCCGACGAGCGCGAGGACGAGGCCGGCCGCGCCGCCCAGGAGCGAGAGCACGAGGCTCTCCGTCATGAGCTGCCGCGCGACCCGCCGCCGCCCGGCGCCGATCGCGGCCCGGATCGCGAGCTCCCGGTGCCGCGCCGTGCCGCGCGCCAGAAGCAGGCTCGCGACGTTCGCGCAGGCAATGAGGAGCACGCACCCGACCGCGCCGAGCAGCACCAGAAGGGGCGAGCGGACGCCGCCCGTCACGCGCTCCAGCTCGGGGATGACGCGCGCCTCCGCGCGGTCCCGGTCGTCGTCGGGATACTCCCGCGCGAGGTTGCGCGCGATCGCGTTCATCTCCGCCCGCGCGCCCTCGATCGTCGCGCCCGGCGCGAGACGCGCGACGACATCGAGGGTGGTCATGCCGCGGTTCGACGTCCATGGCTTCTCGCCCTCGGCGTCCATCGCGATCGAGGTCCAGAACTCGGGCGGTTTGTCGTCCACCGGGAACCGCAGTCCGCGCGGCATGACGCCGATCACCGTGTACGGCCGTCCCTCGAGGGTAATGGCGCGCCCGAGGATCGCGGGATCCGCGCCGAAGCGTGACTGCCAGAGGTCGTGCGAAAGGACGACGACCTGCGTGCCGGGCCGGTCGTCGGCCGGGACGAAGCCGCGCCCCAGAACGGGGACGACCTGCAGCACCGTGAAGTAGTCCGACGAGACGATCTCTCCGCCCAGGTGCGCCGCCGGACCGACGCCCGTCAGCGTCGCGCCGATGAGCCGCAGGCTCGCCATCGCGGAGAACGAACGGCTCTGGGCCTTCCAGTCGAAGAAGTCCGGGTAGGAGGCCGCGAGCCGGGCCCGAACGGCCGTCGCCGTCGTGAGCGGCTGCACGGCGACGATGCGGCCCGAGTCCGGCAGCGGCAGGGGACGGAGGAGAACGCCGTCGACGACGGAGAAGATGGCGGCGTTCGCGCCGATCCCCAGCGCCAGCGCGGCGACGGCGACGATCGTGAAGCCGGGCGAGCGCCGCAGCAGTCGGAGCCCATATCGCGCGTCGCGCGCGAGCTGCTCGAGCCAGGCGCCGCCCCACTGCTCCCGCGTGACCTCCTTCACGAGCGCGACGTTGCCGAGCTCGCGCTGCGCCGAGGCGCGCGCGGCGTCGGGCGCCTCGCCCGCCTCCACCCGGTCCGACTCCGCCATCGAGAGGTGTGAGGCGATCTCCTCGTCGAGATCGCGCTCGCGGCGTTTGCGGCCGAACGGGAAGAACCGGATCCTCATGCCTCCGCCTCGCTTCCGGCGCCGGCGAGCACTCCCGCCATCGCCTCGATGAGTCGGTTCCACCGCGACCGCTCCTCGGCGAGCCGGCGGCGGCCGTGCGGCGTGAGGCGATAGACCTTCACGCGCTGCTTGTTCTCGGACACCGTCCACTCCGACGCGACCGACTTCTCGCGCTCGAGCCGGTGCAGGGCCGGGTAGAGCGAGCCGGTGTCGACCTGGAACGCCTCCTTCGAGCCGGCGCGGATCGCCTGCGCGATCCCGTAGCCGTGCTGCGGCGACCAGAGCAGCGTCTGGAGGATGAGGAGATCGAGGGTGCCCTGCAGCAGCTCGATCGCGTTGCGATACGGTTCTCGCTCAGACATGTAGGCACTCTACATCCATGGGTGTAGGTTGTCTACACCCATACGGCGCTGATACGATTTCGCCCTCTCAGCGGCCGTGCAGGACCGACGCGCCGACCTCATCGCGCTTTTGCAGCTCGCCTATTCCGGCGAGCTCGCGGCCGCCTACGCCTATCGGGGACACGCGCGCTCGGTGCGCGACGCGGGCGAGAAGCAGCGCATCGGCGAGATCGAGGCGGACGAATGGCATCACCGCCGGATGGTCGGCGAGATGCTCGAGAGTCTCGGCGCCGCGCCGGATCCGCGTCGCGAACGCCGGGCCGCCCGAATCGGCCGCCTGCTGTCCATGCTCTGTCACGTTTCGGGCTGGCTCATCCCGATGTACGGCGCGGGCCGCCTCGAGCGCCGCAACATCGGCGAGTACGAGGAGGCGGCGCGCCTGGCGGTCGCGTGCGATCGGACCGACCTGGTCGACTGTCTGCTCTCCATGGCGGAAGTCGAGTGGGATCACGAGGACTATTTCCGGGGACGCGTCGTCCGTCACCGCTTCGCCTCGCGAATTCCGATGTGGGACGCGCCGCCGCCGCGCGAGTCGATCCGCCCGCGCTTCGCGACGTCGATCGAGCGTCCCGCGGAGGCGTCCTCTTTCATGGCCCCGGTCCGCGAAGCGGAGCGCTAGAAGTCCGAACCCGACGTTTGTCGAGGGTGGGCGTTGCGAGTCGCGGCGCTGTCGGCTCCGGGTTAGGATCCACATCCAAAACGGAGGACCATCCGCATGAGAATCTCGAAGACCATCGCCGGAGGCGCGCTCGCCGTCGCCGTGGCGGCCGCCGCGGCACTGACCGCTCAGAGCAAGCCGGCGTCGCCGGCCACGTCGAGGCAGGCCGCGCCGAACAAGTCCGCCGACGCGCGCATCGCGCGCGGCGCCTATCTCGTGACGGCGGCCGTGTGCGACGACTGCCACACGCCGAAGAAGTGGATTCCGGGCCGGCCCGATCCGGTGCCCCTCGAGGGCAAGCGACTCGCCGGGCACCTCGAGAGTGAGACGCTGCCGCAGCCGCCGGCGCTGAGCCAGTCGTGGGTCGCCGTCGGAAGCCAGGACTTCACCGCGTGGGCCGGGCCGTGGGGCGTCAGCTACGCGATGAACCTCACGCCCGACGAGAACACCGGAATCGGAAGCTGGTCGGAGGCCACGTTCGTCCAGGCGATGAAGACTGGAAGGCACATGGGCGCGTCGCGGCCGATCCTGCCGCCGATGCCCTGGCAGTCGTACGGGCAGCTCACCGACGAGGACCTGAAATCGATCTACGCGTTCCTGCGGACGCTCCCCGCGGTGCGCAACCGCATTCCGGATCCCGCGCCTCCGCCGGGTCCGCCGCCGGGCGCGCCCGCCGCGGCCGCTCCGAAGCCGACCGCGAAGCCGTAGGCGGTCTA
>DATBBK010000197.1:0-37568 GCA_036271035.1 Thermoanaerobaculia bacterium
CGCCGCACCGAGCAGGAAGGTTGAGATAGCTGCCGCCTGCAAGACTCTCGCAATGACCGTACTCACGCTCACGATATACCTCCTTGCTTTAGGCGACGCAGTGCAGCCGCAATTCCGAGCAGCCGTCGGCGGGCTGCTCGCTTCACCTGCTTCCCAAGGGGTCGCCCCAGACGCCAGAGCGGTTTGAATGTACCGAAGGCAACCAGGTAATGACTTGAACTGGGACGCCGTGCAAGCTCAAAGTCTTCGATTCCTAGAAGACTCTGGACATATCGCATGCCTTCCGCTGACGTTGACCAATCATGACTAACATAAGGCAATACAAGGTCGACGAGCTGCCCGCCGTACGGCTTCCAGTCGATGAGATCCACAAAATCGAGTAGAAACTCTTCGATCTCGGAGGATCGAATCGCCTCGGAGGGGTCATTGGGCTCGATCGGTGGATTGATTGTGGGACCGACCTTTGCATCGTCGGGCAGTATGTCAAGGAGGGCTTGCGCCATGCCGAGGTCCGAAAGCTGCCAGTCTTGGCGAGAGGGACCAACATACTCGTCAACGTAAACAGCAGCACGCGGCTTTAGCGAAAACGCCAAGCGCCGGAATAGCCGCTCCATAGACGATACGTGATGGAGGGAGGCATGGAAGAACACGACATCGTACCGGTTACTCTCCAACTTTGGGTTGTTGAAGTCGCCAATCTGATAGTTGATTCCGGTGATCCCTTCCTTTTCGGCCTCAAGCCGGGCGTCAGCTAGGGAGCGGTCGGATAGATCGAATGCATCGATTTCACCAACAAGGCCAACCCGGACAGCTGCTCGCTCGAAGCTGCCGAGACCACACCCCCAAGACAGGCCTCGCTCGTAAGCCCGACGGACGTGAACTCGTTTGAACCAGTCGAGAGGCCACTCGTTCGGCGAGCCAGAAACCCTTTTGTTGATAGCCTGCCTGCAGAGCGGATGCGCCATCCAGAAGGTAGGATCTTTTGATTTGAGGCGGTTATCGTCCCAGTACCTCGCTACGGCCTGGGCCGTTTTACTGCCGTCCATGAGCGTCGGTGCACTTTATCATCCAACCGCCTTTCGACGCGGAACGCCGGTGGCCCTTGGAGTCGAGTCCAGGTTCTTCCCAATGCTATCGGCGCTGCGAGTCGCAGCGTCACCTCCGAGCCGCCCTCCGCCATGAGCTGGAATCTATCCGATCTAGTCTTTACCCGACGTCTCGTCGTCGAGCGCGCGCGTGAGCGCCTCGACCGCCTTCGGGTCCGACAGGACGCCAACGTGCGTGGCGCCGAATCCGCTCATCGCGGTTGCCGCGGCCTGCGCGCGCGGGTCGAGCTGGCTCGCCAGCGTGATCGTCCCGTCGCCCGCCGGCGGCGGACCGCTTCCGGAGCGGTCGCCCCAGCCGAAGAACAGGTAGAAGGGCAGATCGTCCGGGAGCGGCGTCCCGTGCAACCGCGTCAGGAACGGGCTGCCCGCCGCCACGTCCACCCAGGACGGAATCAGCTCGGTGCCGCGCCGCACGGCGCCGGCCGCCGCCTCGACGCCGCCGTAGGGCGTGTCGAAGGAGGCGTACATGCGGAGGTACGCCGGGCGTCCATCCTTGCAGAGCTGATTCACGGCGCGACGCCCGACGAGGCCGCCCATGCTGTGCGCGACGATCGCGAGCCGCACGCTCGGCGCGCCGGAGCCGTCGACGAGCTTGCGCACGGCGTGGGCGAGCGCGCTCCCGAGCTGGTCGAGCGACAGGCCCGAGGGGTAGTAGAAGAGCCAGACGCTGTAGTGGCTCGAGTCGAGCGCCGCGACGACGCGGCGGAAGTCGCGCGGCGTGCCATCGATTCCGTGAACGAGAACCACCTGCGTTCGCGTGTAGTCCGGAACGCCGACCGAGAAGAGCCAGCGCTGCGTGCGCGCGAGGAAGCGGCTCGGCCGGTAGACGCCGACCGTGCCGAGCTCGGGCGAGAAGAGCGGGTCGTCGACGGACTGGACGACCGAGGGCTGATCGTTGACCTTGACGTTGACCGCGATCGGCGCCGCGCTCCGCTTCTCGAGGTCGATCGGCACGTCCGGCGCGAGCACCGCCACGCCGTCCGCGGCGGTCTTCCCGTCCACCTGAATGGGCGCATCCGCCGGCGTCCGGCCGACGACCTCGTCGGTGAGATAGAGGCCGTCGCCGTTGCCGTCGGCGAAGAAGAGGAGGTCATACGTTCCCGACGGCAGCATGATCGCGTAGTAGCCGCGCGTGCGGTCCACCGTCGCCCAGCCGACGAGGTCCGTCGTAGGGCCGCGGCTGAACGCCGCCGCGAGGAGCGCGTTCGTCTTCGGCGGGACGGTCACGCGGCCAACGAGCCCGTAGCAATCCTGCGGCGCGTAGTCGCGCGCGAGCGCGAGGTCCGCCGGATTCTTCTTCAGCTGCTCGCGCGCGGCGGCCCGGGCGCGCCGCCACTCGAGATAGGAACAGCCCGAGGCAGCGGCCAGAACCGCGATGGCGGCCGCGGCCGAGACGAGGCGTACGAGGACGCCCGACCGGGCCATCCGCATTGTGACGATTTTACCCGCCGTAACTTCACTTCCTCCTCTCCGTTTCCTGATAGAGAAGAGAGTCCGGGCCTTGATTCGCTCGGAAAGGAGACAAGCATGGCTGGAAAGGTGAAGCCCATCCCCGAGAACTACCATCGCGTGACGCCGTACCTCGTCGTCGACGGCGCCGCCGAGGCGATCGACTACTACACGCGCGTGTTCGGCGCCTCCGAGCTGATGCGCATGCCGGCGCCCGGCAACCGGATCGGCCACGCCGAGCTGCGCATCGGCGACGCGATCGTCATGCTCGCCGACGCGAACCCGCAGATGGGACACAAGAGCCCGAAGGCGCTGGGAGGCTCGCCGATCTCGCTGCTGCTCTACGTCGAGGACGTAGACGCGACGACGAAGAAGGCCGTCGAGAACGGCGGCAAGCTCGTGCGGCCGGTGGAGAACCAGTTCTACGGCGACCGAACGGGCGGCATCGAGGATCCGTTCGGCCACCAGTGGTACGTCGCGACGCACGTCGAGGACGTCTCGCCGGAGGAGATGAAGCGCCGCATGGAGGCGATGGTCCCGGCCAGCGCCCAGTAGACGGCCGCTCGCGAGAGTGACCCGGGTCGCCGGTTCCGCCGGCGTCCCGGGGCTCTTCATATTAGCGTTGGCTAATATGTTGACCTCGGGTTAGGATGCGCCGCCACTTGATTTCAGAGTAGGAGGCCCATCTTGCGAGCTACTCCCCGGATGGTCCTCGTCTGCGCGTCGGCGTGCGCTGCGGCCGTTTCCATAACCCTGGGTCAGCAGGTAGACCGCAGCGTGCGGTACGGTCCCGCTTCCCCTTGGGGAGGGGACCTCTCCGCGCCGGAAGGGACTACGCTCGGATCTTATTCTTGGAGGTCGATATGAAGAGGATCCTGATCGTTTCCCTGGTGGTGCTCGGAGTCGCCGCGGTCGGTCTCGCCGCCGAAGACGCGTCTCTCGTCCAGACCCTCGCGTCGCAGTTGAACGTCACGCCGGATCAGGCCGCGGGAGGAGCCGGCGCGATCTTCAACTACGCCAAGACCTCACTGCCGAGCAACGAGTACGCGAAGGTCGAGGGCGCGGTCCCCGAGTCCGCCGAGCTCGTTAAGAAGGCGCCCGCGACGGACTCGACCGCATCCGCGGCGGCCGGCATGCTTGGCAAGACGGCCGGCAGCGCGGCGGGGGTGGCGAGCCTCGGGTCGAGCTTCGAGAAGCTGGGGCTCTCGAGCGACATGGTCGGAAAGTTCGTCCCGGTCGTCGTCGACTACGTCGACAAGAAGGGCGGCTCCGAGGTCGGCGGCATCCTCAAGAAGGTGCTGGTCCCCGAAAGCAAGTAGGGAGGATTCTGCGGCCGGCGGCTTTTGCCGTCACCGCCGCTCGCTGCGCCGAGCCTCCTCGCATCGACGAGCGACAGGCCGCGAGCTCAGCGAGCGGCGGGCACCGCGGGCCGCGAGCTAGCGCGAGCGGCGGGCACCGCAGGTGTATCGTGCGCGCATGAAAACGCTCGCCGGTATGCTCCTGCTCGCCGCCGTTCCCGCTTTCGCCCAGACGTCCGCGCCGCCCGCCCGGCAGGCCGCCCCGCCGGCGCCGTCCGCCGCGCCGGAGACGCTCGCCGCGGATACGCCCGAGACGACCGTCGCCGGAAACACGTTCATCGCCCCCGCGGGATGGAAGATCAGCGTGCGCGGTCCCGCGACGATCCTCGAGGCGCCCGAGGGCGATTCGTGGATCGTGCTCGTGGACGTTCAGGCGAAGGACGCGGATTCCGCGCTCGCCGCGGGGTGGGCCGCGTACAAGCCGGATGCGAAGTGGCCGCTGAAGGTCACCAGCGACGCCCCGGATCGCGACGGCTGGACGCACCGGAAGGGGTACGAGTACCAGACCTCGCCGAACGAGAAACGGACGGTGGAAGCGGGCGTCCGTTCGTACGGAGCGGGATGGACGGTCGCGATCATCGACGTGGCGGATGCCGTCATGGGGAAACGCGGCTCGCAGGTCGGGCTGATCTTCGACCGTCTCCTGCCGAAGGGCTACCAGCGCGAGACGTTCGCGGGCAAGACGGCGCACCCGCTCGACGCCGCACGGATCGCCGCGCTCTCGCAGTTCATCGAGAACGGGCAGAAGGAGCTGGGCGTCCCGGGCGTCGCGCTCGGCCTCGTGCAGGGCGGCAAGGTCGTGTTCGCGGACGGCTTCGGCGTACGCGATCTGTCGAAGCCCGACAAGGTCGACGGCGACACGGACTTCATGATCGCGTCCAACACGAAGGCGCTCACGACGCTGCTCCTCGCGAAGGAGGTCGCTGCCGGCAAGCTCACGTGGGACACGCCGGTGACGAGCCTCCTGCCCTCGTTCAAGCTGGGCGACCCCGAGACGACCCGGCAGGTGAAGGTCCGGCAGCTGATCTGCGCGTGCACCGGCATGCCGCGCCAGGACCTCGAGTGGCTCTTCCAGTTCAAGGGCGTCACGCCGGAGATGGCGCTCTCCACCCTCGGGACCATGCAGCCGACGAGCAAGTTCGGCGAGCTCTTCCAGTACTCCAATCCGATGGCGGCGGCCGCCGGATACACCGCCGGACACGTGCTGTATCCCGACATGGAGCTCGGCGCGGCGTACGACAAGGCGATGCAGACCCAGGTGTTCGACCCGCTCGGTATGAAGTCGACGACGTTCGACTACGCGCGCGCGCTCGCGGGCGACCACGCGTTCCCGCACTCGCCGACCGTCGACGGCAAGACCGCTCGCGCCGTCATGGAGCTGAACTACTCGGTCATTCCGCAGCGACCCGCGGGCGCGGCATGGAGCAACGTCAAGGACATGCTGAGGTACGTATCGATGGAGCTCGCGAACGGAGCGCTGCCGGACGGCAAGGTCTACATCCCCAAAGAACCCCTGCTCGAGCGCCGGGCGCCGCAGGTCGCGATGGGCAAGGACGAGACGTACGGAATGGGGCTGATGGTCGACACCGAGTACGAGGTGCCGGTCGTGCATCACGGCGGGGACATGGTCGGCTTCCACAGCGACATGATCTGGATTCCGAGCCAGAACGTGGGCGCGGTCGTCCTGACGAACGGGGACCCGGGATCGATCCTGCGGAGCCAGTTCCGCCGCCGCCTGCTCGAGGTCCTGTACGACGGCAAGCCCGAGGCCGCCGCCCAGGTCGCGTCGCAGGGCAAGACGTACTACGACGACCTCGCGGCCGAGCGGAAGCTGATGACGGTTCCGGCGGACGCGGCCGAGGCCGGGAAGCTCGCCGCGCACTACTCGAACGCCGCGCTCGGCGACATCGACGTCAGTCATACCGGCGCCGCCACGGTCTTCGACTTCGGCGAGTGGAAGAGCGAGATGGCGTCCCGCAAGAATCCGGACGGCACGATCTCGTTTCTCACCACGGCGCCGGGCGTCGCGGGCTTCGAGTTCGTCGTGGGCTCGGCCCCGAAGAAGACGCTCGTCATCCGCGACGCGCAGCACGAGTACGTGTTCGACGCGAAGTAGGGCGGGCTGACCCGGCGCCGACGCACGCAGCGTCCGGGTTCCGACAGGTTTCGTTCGCCGCGTTCCCGGCGCGATTTGGGGCTTCGTCGCCTCCAGGGTGAGACCAGAACCTGAACGGTTCAGGCCGCCGCGGCGCGCGCGGCGCGGCGCTTCGCCCAGAGCGCCACGCGGGTGAGCAGGAGAATCCCCAGGAGCACGCCGTAGACCACCGGCTCCCGGACATCCTTTTTGACCCGCAGAACGAAGTGGACGATGGCAAGCCCGCCCGCGAGGTAGACGAGCCGATGCAGCCGCTTCCAGCGTGGGAATCCGAGGCGGCGCACCGCGTTCGCCGTGGACGTGGCCGCGAGCGGGATGAGGATCAGAAACGCCGAGAAGCCCGCGATGATGAACGGCCGCTTCGTGACGTCGGCGAAGATCGCGCGGAGGTTGCCGCGCTGGTCGACGAGCGAGTAGGTCGCGGCGTGCAGGAGCGCATAGAAGAACGCGAAGAGTCCGAGCGTCCGGCGCAGGCCGACCGCCCACGGCCAGTCGAGCACCTCGCGGACCGGCGTGCATGCGAGCGACGCGACGAGAAACACGAGCGCCGTCAGTCCGAGCTCGTTGAGCGCCTCGGCGACCGGGTTCGCGCCGAGGTTGCCGTGTGTCGCGTTCCAGAGGATCGCGGCCAGCGGCGCCAGCGCGCCGGCGAACACGGCCGGCTTCAGCCAGGGGCGGCGGCGGGGCGCCAAGCTAGAAGTTCTTCCGCAGGTCCATGCCCGCGTAGAGCCCGGCGACCTGCTCGGCGTAGCCGTTGAAGGGGAGCGTCGGACGCCGGTCCAGGTCGCCGATGCGTCGCTCCGTCGCCTGGCTCCAGCGCGGATGGTCGACCTTCGGATTGACGTTGGCGTAGTAGCCGTATTCGTCGGGCGCGGCCTCGCTCCACGTCGTGCGCGGCGGCTCGCGGGTCAGCTCGATCTTCACGATGGACTTGATGCCCTTGAACCCGTATTTCCAGGGCACGACGAGGCGGATCGGTGCGCCGTTCGGGTTCGGCAGAACGCGGCCGTACAGCCCGATGGCGAGGAGCGTGAGCGGGTGCATGGCCTCGTCGAGGCGAAGGCCCTCGACGTAGGGCCAGTCGAGGACCGGAACGCGCTCGCCCGGCATCTGGGCCGGGTCCATCAGCGTCGTGAATGCGACGTGGCGCGCGTCGGAGGTCGGCTGCGCATCGCGCAGCAGCGCGGCGAGAGGAAATCCGATCCACGGAATGACCATCGACCAGGCTTCGACGCACCGCATCCGGTAGACGCGCTCCTCGAGCGGGTACTTCCGCGTGAGGTCGTCGGCGTCGAGCTCCAGCGGCCGCGCCACGAGCCCGCCGACGCGCACGGTCCACGGCCGCGTCCGGAGGGACCGCGACTCGCGCGCCGGCGACTCCTTCGTGGTCCCGAACTCGTAGAAGTTGTTGTAGCCCGAGACGGCCTCGAGCGGCGTCCGCGCCTCGTCCGTGCCGAAGGGCCCCGGCCGCGCTTCCAGCGCGCCTGGCGCTCCGCCGGCGCCGGCGGCGCGGCGCGGGGGCGTCCCCGCTCGAGTGCGCCAGGTGTGCGTCGCCCAGAGCAGCCCGCCTCCGACGCCCGCGGCCGTCGCCGTGAAGCGCACCGCGTCGCCGATGAACTTCCGGCGGCTCGCGTAGACGGATTCCGGCGTGATTTCGGAGGCGGGAAGCGTGGGTCCGGTCGACGGCATGGCAGACGCCGTAACGGATTCTATCGGTCGATCCTTTCCAAAATGACCTCGGAATGATCTGCCACGACACCCGGCGGCGTCTTCCAGGGAGAACCTATGGGCTTCCCATACGTATCCGGATTGCCATAGGGTTCGCATATGGGAATCCCATAGGAGGCGCGCGATGGGCGAGAAGACCGACGTCTGGCAGGGCACTCTGGCGTTGATGGTCCTTCGGACGCTGCAGGCGATGGGTCCGCTCCACGGGTACGGGATCGCGCGGCGCATCGAGCAGATCAGCGGCGGCGAGCTGTCCCTCAACTACGGGACGCTCTACCCGGCGCTCCTCAAGCTCGAGCAGGAGGGCTTCGTCGCGTCGGCCTGGGGCCTCTCGGAGAACAACCGCCGCGCGAAGTTCTACCGGCTCACGCGAGCGGGCCGCCGCCAGGTGGTGCGCGAGAGCGGCGAGTGGCGCAAGACGACGGCGATCGTCGCGCGGTTCCTGGAGGCGGGGGAGGGGACGTCGTGAGGCGGCTCCGGGCGCTGCTGGCGCGGCTCGCGGGCTCGTTCGGCGGCCCGCGGAGGGAGCGCGAGCTCGCGGAGGAGCTCGAGTCGCACATCCGGATGGACGTCGAGGACGGCATGCGCTCGGGTCTCGGCGAGGAGGCCGCGCGGCGCCGCGCCGTGCAGCGGCTCGGCGGCGTCGAGCCGACGAAGGAGGCCTGGCGGGACCGGCGCGGCCTGCCCTGGATCGGCGAGCTGCGGCAGGACCTGCGCTACGCCGCGCGGACTCTCCGCCGGAGCCCCGGCTTCACGCTCGTCACCGTCCTCACGCTCGCGCTCGGGATCGGCGGCGCGACGGCGATCTTCACGATCGTCCACGGCGTGCTCCTCGCGCGGCTGCCGTATGGCGACGCGGATCGCCTCGTCGCCGTCTGGGAGGAGAACGCGGACCGGCCCGGCCGGTCGAACGTCGTCGCGCCGGCCAACTTCATCCGGTGGCGCGAGCGGCAGGGCGTCTTTTCGGAGATGACCGCGCTCTACGACTGGCGCGTCAGCCTGACGGGACGCGAGCGCCCGGTCGAGCTCGTCGCGCAGTTCGTGACGTCGAACTTCTTCACGACGCTCGGCGTGACGCCGGCCCTGGGCCGCGGCTTCCTGCCCGGCGAGGGTCCCGACGGCAACGACAACTTCGTCGTCCTCGGGTACGGGACGTGGCAGCGGCTGTTCGGCGCGGATCCGTCGATCGTCGGCAAGACGGTCGTGCTCAGCGGAAAGCCGTCCGTGGTCGTCGGCGTCGCGCCGCGCGACTTCGGCTTCTACCTGAAGGCCGGATCGCTTGTCGGCAAACCGCCCGACGTCTGGCTGCCGTTTTCCTTCTCCGCGAAGGCGCGAGAGCCTCGGGGCCGGCACCTGACGACGTTCGCCCGGCTGAAGGACGGCGTGTCGCTCGGGCAGGCGCGCTCGCAGATGCGCGGTATTGCCGCGAGTCTGACCGCGGAGCTGCCGCGGTTCGACACGGGGTGGACGGTCAAGCTCGTGCCGATCCGCGAGGAGATCTCGGGCGAGATGGCCCCGGCCCTGCGGGTCCTGTCGGGCGCCGTCGCCTTCGTGCTGCTGATCGTCTGCGTGAACGTCGCGAACCTGCTGTTGGCGCGGGGCACGGCCCGACGCCAGGAGATGGCGATCCGCACGGCGCTGGGCGCGGGCCGCTCGCGCGTCGTCCGGCAGCTTTTGACCGAGAGTCTCCTTCTGTCGCTGCTCGGCGGGGCGGCCGGCTTCTGGCTCGCGCGCGGGGGAGTCGCGCTCCTCGTCGCCATCAGTCCCGTGGACGCGACGATCCTCTCCCGCGTGCGCCTGAGCGTTCCCGTCGCCCTCTTCGCGATCCTCGTCTCCGTCGTCACGGCAGTCGTCTGCGGCCTGACCCCCGCGTTCGAGGGGACGCGCGGCGCGCTGGCGGATTCGCTCAAGGAGGGCCTTCGCTCCGCCGGCGGCGGGACGCGCGCTCGCCGCCTGCGTCAGGCGCTCGTCGTCGCCGAGGTGGCGCTCGCCGCGGTGCTCCTCGTCGGAGCGGGGCTGATGCTGCGCAGCCTCGCGCGCGTCACGAGCGTGAACCCAGGATTCGACGCGAAGGGCATCCTGACCGCGCGGGTCACGCTGCACGGAAAGCAGTACGACGAAGACGAGCGCTCGCTCGCGTTCTTCCGCGAGGCCGTCGCGCGGGCGCGGGCGATCCCCGGAGTTCGCGCCGCGGGCTTCGTCAGCTTCCTCCCGTTCGCCGGCAGCGGCGCAGCGACCGACTTCGCCGTCGTCGGAGAGCCGCAGCCGGCGCCCGGTCAGGAGCCGGTGACGGACGTGCGGGTGTGCGACGACGGGTACTTCCGCCTGATGCGCATTCCGCTGATCGAGGGCCGGCTGTTCGCGGACCGCGAGCTGCGCGTGAGGTCGAACGTCGTCGTCGTCAGCGAGGCGTTCGCCCGGAAGGCCTTCCCGAAGGGCGACGCCATCGGACGAAGCGTCGTGATCCAGATGTCCGACCAGCCCGTGCCGACGCGGATCGTCGGCATCGTCGGAGACGTGCATCACGAGAGCCTGACGAGCGAGACGCGCCCGATGGCGTACTGGCCGCACCCGCAGCTCGTCTACAGCTTCATGACCCTCCTGGTCGCCACGGACGGCGATCCGGCGCTCCTCGCGGCCGGCCTCGAGCGGGCCGTGCAGCAGGTCGACCGGGACCAGCCCGTCTCGGAGATCCGTCCGATGGAGAGCTGGATCGCCGATTCACTGGCGCGCTCCCGGTTCAGTTCGACGCTGCTCGCCGTCTTCGCCGCCCTCGCGCTCGTCCTCGCGGCGATCGGCATCTACGGAGTCATGTCTTACGTGGTCGGCCAGCGGCGGTCCGAGATCGGAATCCGCCTCGCGCTGGGCGCGACCGGGGACTCCGTGGTTCGGATGGTCGTCGGCGGCGGCGCGCGGCTCGTGGCGGCGGGCGTCGTGATCGGGGTGCCGATCGCGCTCGCGCTGTCGCGCACGCTGTCCTCGCTGCTCTTCGAGACCTCCGCCTCGGACCCGGCCACGATCGCGGCGGCGGTGGCAGCGCTCGGCGCGGTCGCCGTAGCGGCGAGCTGGGTGCCCGCCTGGCGCGCATCGCGTGTCGCGCCGGTCGAGGCGCTCCGGGGCTCGTGAGGATCCGAGATGGAACATATTAGCCATCGCTAATATGTCCTGTCCCTCGGCTTACGGCTTACGGCTTACGGCTTACGGCTTATGGCTTACGCATACGGATTCCTACGGCAGCTGGAACGTCTTCACGGCGAAGACGGCCATCTGCCCGCGCGTCACGTTGGACAACGGGCAGTAGAGGAGCGGTGACGTCGCACATCCTCCCGTGATCCCCAGGTTGTAGAGCCGCTCGATCCAGTTCGTGAACGTCCCCGGACACGCGACGTCGGCGAAGATCCCGGTGCAGGCCGGCGGCGCGTAGGACGATCCCCGCGACGCCTTCAGGAGGAAGACCGCCATCTGCTGGCGATTCACGACGCTGTTCGGGCAGTAGTTGCCGCCGCCGCAGCCGCCGGAGATTCCCTCGTTGAAGAGCTCCTCGATCCAGGCGGCCGCGAACGCGCCCGACGGCACGTCGAGGAAGACGGTTCCGGTCGCCGGGGGCGGCGTCCACCACGCGCCGTACTTCGCCTTGAGCAGGAAGACCGCCATCTGCGCGCGCGTGACGTCGTTGTTCGGACAGAAGTTGCCGCCGCCGCAGCCCGCGGTCACGCCGTCGCCGACGAGCGACATGACATAGGAGTAGATGGGCGACGCCGGCGGCACGTCGAGAAACTCGGAGACCCAGGCCTTCTGCATCGTCGCGACGGCGCCGCCCGCTCCGGGATTCGTCACCGTGACGTCGACGAGCAGGCCCGGCGTCAACGCGGGCGCGTTCGCCGTCATCGTCGTCGCGTTCTGGAATGAGACGTTCGTCGCGGCCACGCCGCCGAATTTGACGGCCGCGCCGCTCTGGAAGAGCTGACCCTTGAGCGTCACGGAGGTCCCCCCGGTTGCCGGTCCGTGGTTCGGCGTGACCGAGAAGAGGCTGCGCTGAGCCATCTCGGACGTGTTGCCGCCGGGGATCCCGCCGGGGTCGGACGCGGTGGCCGTGAACCACAGATACGGCGGCGGCGTCTGCGGCACGGTGAACGTCACGTTGAACGTCGCGTTGCCCTGCGCGTCGGTCGTCGGCTCGAAGAGGCCGAGATAGTTCTGGCCCTGGAGGAAGTCGGCCGGATGAAGAGGAGGGAAATCCGCGTAGAAGTCGATCGCGTAGAGCGTGTTCGGCTTGCTGTTGATCGTGCCCTGGATGTGGATGTCGTTGCCGACGATCGACGAGCCCGTGATGATCGGCCAGTTCTGCAGCTGGTTGGGCGGACCGCTGTCGCCGTCGCCGACGTCGTTCGGGTAGGGGATCCCGGTCACCGGCGAGTAGAACTCGATCGCCTTGCCGGTGTTCTGGAACATCGAGTTCCCGCGGATCACGTTGCCGACGCCGGCCTGCACCCAGACGCCGGGAGCGTGGCCGCGCGGCACGACGCCCAGGCCGTTGTACGCGATGTAGTTCTGCTCTCCGACGCCGTCGCCGCCGACCACCGTGTTGCCGCCGGACGCGAACGCGGCGACGCCGGCGAGCTGGTTGGGCATGACCGCTCCCGCGAGGCCGATCCCGATCCGATTGCCGATGATGGTGTTGAACGAGTCGCTGACGAGGATCCCGTACTGGAAGCCGCCGATGACGTTGCCCTGGCCGGCCGCCGCGCCGCCGACGCCGTTGTTCTTCGCGTGGCTGAACCAGATTCCGTTGGCGCCCGCCGCGAGGAGCTTGTTGCCGGTCTTGTCCGTGCCGATGTAGTTGCCCTGGATCGTGGTGCCCGTCGACGGCGTGCCGGGAGCGCCGCTCAGGCGGATACCGTCCGAGACCGTGACGATGACGTTGTTCGAGAACGTGTCGTTGACCTCGGAATCCGCTTCGATGGCGACTCCGACCGGGAGGGGCAGGAGTCCGGTGACGTCGGTCCCGATGTAGTTGCCCTTGACGACGTTGCTGCCTCCGCTGTCCAGGATGATCGTTCCCGCTCGGACTCCGGGGTTCCCGCTCGCGATGACGTTGCGCGCCTCGGGCGCGTCGCCGCCGACGGTGTTGTTCGTCGAGGCGGAGACCGCGTTCTCGATCGCGATCGAGTTCGTGTTCGGGAGGCCGATCGTGCCCGTCTTGTCGGTGCCGATGTAGTTGCCGACGATCTGGTTGTCGTTCGTGCTGATGATGAAGACCCCGGCCCCGTTGCCGGAGATCAGGTTGCGCTTGGCGGCCGTCAGCCCGCCGATGGTGTTGCCGCCGACGCCGGTCTGGATCAGGACGCCCTTCCCGTTGCCCATGGCGACGGTGCCGGTGATGTCCGTCCCGATGTAGCAGCCCTCGACGAAGTTGCTGCCGGGCGCCTCGAAGCCGATCGCGAAGTCGGGGAAGTTGTTGATCACGAGCGCGCGGACGGTGACGAGGCCGTCGGCCGTCACGTGGAACGCGTGCTGCGCCGAAGTGGCGGCCATCCTGTGGACCTCGACGATCGGCGCGCCCGCGTAGCCCGGCTGCGTCGTGCCGTCGATCGTGCCTCGCGTGATGATGTCCGGAAGGTCGGTCGAGACGTTGATCGTCTTCGGTCCGCTTCCGATCGCGAACTGCATCGACCAGCCCTGGATCGCGTTCGACTTCGTGATCGCGTCGCGGAGACTGCAGGTTCCCGTGCCGCCGAAGTCGCAGCTCAGGTGGGTCGTGTCCGACGAGTCGTTGACGAGGATGCAGTTCGAGCTGCAGACGGCGCCGGCGGACGCGGCGGGGAGCAGCACCGAGAGCAGGAGCGGAGCCGCGGATGCGGGCAGGAGAGCCGCTCGTCGCATCGAGTTTCTCCCGGCACACCGGTGTAGTGAGGCGGGCCCGGTGTCCTGGCGGCGAATCCTATCGCCGCTCGAAACGGTGTGCGAGGGGGAGGAAGGCTTCGAATCTCCGCAAAACCTCTTGCCGGCTCGCTCGTATAGAATGTCTGTAGGAATGGTCAAAGCCGCCGCGTCGCCGCTCCTGCAGGGGACACTCGATCTCCTGATCCTCCGCGCGCTGTCGACCGGGGAACGGCACGGCCTCGGGGTCGCGCGGCGCATCTCCCAGATGACCCGCGGCGCCTTCGAGGTGAAGCCGGGGTCGCTGTTTCCGGCGCTCCACCGGATGGAGGAGCGCGGCTGGCTGACGTCGTTCTGGGGCGAGTCCGAGAACCGCCGGAAGGCGAAGTTCTACGCCCTCACCCGCCCGGGCCGGCGGCAACTCCGGGAGGAGGAGGCGGAATGGGGGCGGATCGTTGTGGCGATCGGCGCGGCGCTGGGGGAGACGCCATGAAGGAGCGCGACCGCGAGCTCGACGATGAGCTGGCGGCCTGGGTCCGCCTCCGCGCGGACGAGCTCATCGCGGAGGGACACGATCCGGAGGCGGCGCGGCGACGCGCGGCGATCGAGCTCGGCGGCGCGGAGCAGGTCAAGGAGAGCGTCCGCGATGTCCGCCGCGGCAGCCTCGTCGAGCAGACGCTTCGCGACGTCCGCTACGCGCTGCGCGGGATGGCGCGCGCGCCCGGTTTCACCGCCGCGGCGATCCTCGCGCTGTCGCTCGGAATCGGCGCGAGCGTCGCGATCTTCTCCGTCGTGCGCGCGGTCCTGCTTCGGCCGCTGCCGTACCGCGAGCCGGGCCGCCTCGCCGTGATCCTGCACCGACGCTTCAACCCGACCGCGCCGGCCAACTTCCTCGACTGGCGCCGCACGAGCCGCGCGTTCGCCGACATGGGCGCGGTGGAATCCTGGACTCCCAACCTGAGCGGAGCGGGCGACTCCGAGAGCGTGCCGGCGCTGCGGGTCACGGCCGGCCTGCTCCCGATGGTCGGAACGCCGCCGCATCTCGGCCGCCTCTTCCTCCCCGGCGAGGACCAGCCCGGACGCGACCGCGTCGCGATCCTCGGTGACGGGCTGTGGCGGCGCCGCTTCGGCGCGGACCCGGGCGTCGTCGGCCGCACGATCGCGTTGAACGGGGAGAAGTACGAGATCGTCGGCGTCATGCCGCGCGGGTTCGACTTCCCGGTCTTCTGGGCGCGCGGCCGCGAGCTCTGGGTGCCGCTGGCGTTCGGCGAGCGAGTGTCGAGCCGGACGGGATTCTCCCTCCGGGTCTTCGGGCGGCTCGCGTCCGGCGCGACGATGGCGGGGGCGCGCGCGGAGATCGCCTCGATCACGGGGGAGCTCGAGAAGCGCTTCCCGGGGACCAACCGCGACGTGACCGTCACGCCGCTCACCGAGGCCGTCGTCGGCGACGTGCGGCCGGCACTGCTCGTGCTCACCGGCGCCGTCGGGCTGCTGCTCTTGATCGGGTGCGCCAACGTCGCGCACATGCTGCTCGCGCGGGCCGCGGCCCGGACGCGCGAGGTCGCCCTGCGCAACGCGCTGGGCGCGACGCGGTCGCGGCTGATCCGACAGCTCCTGACGGAGAGCGTCGTCCTGTCGGCCGCGAGCGGCGCCGTAGGCGTGACGCTCGCGGCGGCGGCGGTGCGCGGGCTGACCGCGCTCGCGCCCGCGTTCCTGCCGCGGGTGGAGTCAGTCTCGCTCGATCCCGCGGTCCTCGCGTTCGGCGTCGCGCTGGCGCTCGTCACGGGAGCGGCGTTCGGGCTCGTGCCGGCGCTCCAGACCTCCCGCGGCGACGTCGCGGCCGCCCTGCGGGAGGGCGAGCGGGGCTCGAGCGCGGGATCGCGCGTCTGCCGGCTGCGCAGCATCCTCGTCTCGTCCGAGTTCGCGCTCGCGATCGTCCTCCTGGTCGGCGCGGGGCTGCTCGCGCGGAGCTTCCTCGGGCTGCACCGCATCGACCCCGGATTCGATCCGGAGGGGGCGCTCACGGCAACGGTCTCGGTCGCCGGCACCGCCGACGCCGACCCCGGCCGCCGCGGCGCCTTCTACGAGCGCCTCCTCGACTCCTCGCGCGCGGTGCCCGGCGTGACCGCCGCCGGCATGATCAACCACCTCCCGCTCGCCGGCGACATCTGGGGCTTCCCGTACGACGTCGAGGGCCGGCCGCCGGCCCCTCCCGGCGATGCCTCCTTCGCCACCTACCGCGTCGTCATGCCCGGCTACTTCGCGGCGATGCGGATCCCGCTCCGCGCGGGCCGCGACTTCACGCCGGCCGATCGGCTCGGCGCTCCGGGCGCCGCCATCGTCAACGAGAGCTTCGCGAGGCGCGAATGGCCGGGGCAGAGCGCCGTCGGCAAGCGCGTCACGTTCGACGAGGAGGACGGGCGGCCGCTCTGGCGCACCGTGGTCGGCGTCGCGCCCGATGTGGTCCGGGGGAGCTGGACGGCGAAGCCCGAGCCCGAGGCGTACATGCCGTATCTCCAGGAGCGCAGCTATCTGGAACGGCCAGGGTCGCCGTTCCAGTACATGACGCTCGTGGTCCGAGGGAGCGGAGATCCCGCCTCTCTCGCGGCGCCTCTGCGACGCGCCGTCGCGGCGCTCGACCCGTCGGCGACCGTCTCCGATGTCCAGAGCCTCCGGCGCGTGGTCGGCGAGGCGACCGCGGATACGCGTTTCTACCTCGTCCTGTTCGGGATCTTCGCGGCCTCGGCGGCGGCGCTCGCCGGCATCGGCATCTTCGGCGTCGTCAGCTACGCGGTGTCGCGGCGCACGCGCGAGTTCGGCATCCGCATGGCGCTCGGCGCGGGCCGCGGCGAGCTCGTCGCGATGGTCCTCGCCGAATCGATGCGTGTCGCGCTCGCGGGCTCCGCCGCCGGAATCGCGGGGGCGCTCGCGTTGACCGGTCTGATGCGCGGGCTGCTCTACGGCGTCGAGGCGCGCGATCCGGTCACGATCGTCGGCGTCGCGCTCCTGCTCGCGGCGATCGCCCTCGTGGCGAGCTGGCTGCCCGCGCGCCGGGCGTCGCGCATCGATCCCAGGACGGCCCTCCAGGCCGAATGAGCCTCCCGGGCCACGGCGGAAATGCGCCCGGCCGGGATAGGGTTGCGGGGACGGAGGAATGCGCATGACGAAGACGCTCGTGTGGGGTGTGCTCGGAGTCCTGGCGGCGGCGCTCGCCGTGGCGGCCGAGATCCACGGGACCGTGACCGAGGGCGGCAAGCCGGTGCCGGAGGGCGTGGCGGTCCGCCTCGACTGCGGTGGAACGACGGCCTCGGCGAAGACGGACTCCTTCGGCAGCTACAGCCTCAAGGCGGCATCGGGCGGCGAGTGCACCGTGGCCGTGGACTACAAGGGAGGATCTGCGTCCACGAAGGTGACGGTCTACGACAAGCCCAGCAAGTACGACCTCGCGCTGAAGCAGGAAGGCGGGAAGTGGAGCCTCGAGAGAAGGTGAGGACGGACTCTTCTCGCGACGGCTCCCGCGTCGACGAGCGCGAGGGGGGCACGGGGGGCGCCGCTCCGGAGAAGCGCGACTTCTGGGACAAGCTCGCGATCGTGCTCCAGCCGGTTGGCGGGCTGCTGACGGCCGTCGCCGTCGCGGTCCTCGGCTTCTGGACGTCGAGCTATCTGCGCGAGCGCGAGGGCCGCGAGAACGCGCTGCGCGAGCGCATGCAGACGAGTGAGACGAACGCGCGGCTGTACTCCGAGCTGATCAGCAAGCGCGAGGAGTCCGAGAGCGCGCTTCGGAAGGACATGTTCACCTCGATCATCAACTCCTTCCTCGGCGGCGGCGCGGCAAACCTCGAGCAGAAGGTCCTCAACCTCGAGCTTCTCGTCTACAACTTCCACGAGTCGCTGAACCTCAAGCCGCTCTTCCTCCACCTCGAGCGCCAGGTCCGGGGCACGCCCCAGCGCGCGGCGTACTTCGAGCGGCTCGACCGCGTCGCCGAGGAGGTCACGAAGAAGCAGATGCTCGTCATCGGCGAGGGCGGGAGCTCGTTCGACGCGACCGCCGACTGGAAGAACCTGACGTTCGCGGACGGCGGCGGGGCGGAGGGCGCGCCGTTCGTGGCGCGCGACCTCCACGCCGACGGGCTGACGCGCAACTTCCGCGTCGAGCTTCTCGCGGTGGACAAGGAGAACGAGCAGATCCAGCTGCGCGTTACGGTCCGCTCGCCGCAGGCCTCCGAGAACGTCTCGACCGAGTTCTGGGTCGGTCACTTCGACTTCCCGATGATCGACAACGTCCGCCTGCCGCACGACCAGCGATTCGCCGTCGTTCTGAACAACTTCGACATCGGGCACGGCCGGGCCGATCTCACGGTCGCGTATTTCCCGGGCAAGTACGCCAGCCTGCGGG
Source organism: Thermoanaerobaculia bacterium (assembly GCA_036271035.1). GTDB lineage: Bacteria > Acidobacteriota > Thermoanaerobaculia > UBA5066 > Gp7-AA6 > DAHUXD01. The sequence continues at coordinate 18,073 of DATBBK010000197.1, forward strand.
AGAAACCGTACTACGACGAAGTCCTCCAGAAGCTCCTCGCCTCGAACCAGAACATCGAGGCCGCCGCCGGGACCGCGCCCGCGCGGCCCTCCGAAACGCCCCCGGGCGGCTCTTCCCCGAAGTAAGCTCGGGCCTCACGAAAAACCGGTCCCGGGAGGGTTCTCGCCATGTCCGAGCACGCGTTTTGCTTCTCTGAAGCCGTCCGCATGCCGAAAAGTGTCGTTCGCTACGCCGTCCTCGCCGTCCTCGCCGCGGCCGTCCTCGCCGGATCCGCCGTTGCGCAGCCGGCGATCACGCTGACGCCGCTCGGCACGGGAGGGGTGGTCAGCGCGCCCCTCCACGTGGCGAGTCCGCATGACGGCTCCGGCCGGATCTTCGTGGTCTCGCAGGAGGGCGTGATCAAGATCTTCACGAACGGCGCCTATCTCGCGACGCCGTTTCTGGACATCACCTCGCTCGTCACGTATGCGGACGAGCAGGGCCTGCTGTCGATGGCCTTCCACCCGAGCTATGCGACCAACGGGTACTTCTACGTCTACTACGTCGACAAGCTCTCGACGCCGGGCTCGGTGACGATCGCGCGCTACAGCGTGTCGGCGGCGGATCCGAACGTCGCCGATCCGGCGTCGGCGCAGATCATCCTCGTGATCCCCAACCCGTTCGACGACACGCATCGCGGCGGCCGGCTCAACTTCGGCCCCGACGGATATCTCTACGCGGGGATCGGCGATTCGGGCGGCGTCGGCGACCCGGACAACCGCGCGCAGAACAAGGGCTCGCTGTTCGGGAAGCTCCTCCGGATCGACGTCAACGGGACGGGAGCGATCCCGTGCGGCCAGAGCACGCCGATGCCCTATGCGATCCCCCCGACCAATCCGTTCGTCGGCGTCTCCGGCGCGTGCGAGGAGGTCTGGGCGTACGGGTTCCGCAATCCCTGGCGCTACAGCTTCGACCGCGCGACCGGGGATCTCTTCATCGCCGACGTCGGCGAAGACTCCTGGGAAGAGGTCGATCTCCAACCCGCCGGCAGCGCGGGCGGGCAGAACTACGGGTGGCGCCTCATGGAGGGCGACCACTGCTACAACCCGCCGACCGCCTGCAACGACGGGACGCTCACGCTTCCCATCTTCGAGTACGGGCACACAATCAACCGCTGCGCCGTCATCGGCGGATTCCGCTACCGGGGCACGCTGATTCCCGACCTCGTGGGCCTGTACGTCTACGGCGACCTGTGCACGGGCGAGGTGTTCGCGGCGAGCGAGTCCGGCGGGACCTGGTCGTCGGTCGTGCTGAAGGACACGAGCTACGTGATCTCCGGTTTCGGGGAGGACGACGCCGGCGAGCTCTACCTGACGAATCTCTCCGGTCTCATCTACCGCCTCGAGTCGACACCGTACGCCTCGCCGACGCTGACCGCGCTGTCGCCCTCGCCGTTGCTGGCGGGGGATCCCGGCGCCGTGCTCGTCGCGACCGGCTCGGGCTTCGCGGCCGAGTCCGTCGTGCGCTGGAACGGCGCGGCCCGGCCCACGGCCTTCGTGTCGACGTCCGAGCTGCACGCGACGCTCACCGCGGCGGACATCGCGCAGATCGGGACCGCCGACGTTTCGGTCTTCACGCCGGCGCCCGGCGGCGGCACCTCGGCGACGCTCCCGGTGACGATCGACCTGCCGTTTCTCGACGTGCCGCCCGGCGCGTTCGCGCGCGACGAGATCAGCGCCGTCTTCAACGCGCACGTGACCGCCGGCTGCGGCGAGCACGTCTACTGTCCGACGTCGCCCGTGACGCGTGCGCAGATGGCGGTGTTCCTGCTCAAGGCGAGCCTCGGCTCCGGCTACGTGCCGCCGCCGGCGACGGGGATGGTCTTCGCCGACGTCGCCGCGAGCGACTTCGCGGCGGCCTGGATCGAGGATCTCTACGCCCGCGGGATCACCGGGGGCTGCGCGACGAGCCCGCTCCGCTACTGCCCGACGGCGTCCGTGACGCGCGCGCAGATGGCGGTGTTCCTGCTGAAGGCGGAGCACGGCGCGTCGTACGTGCCGCCGGCTTGCTCCGGGACTTTCGCGGACGTGCCGTGTCCGAGCCTGTTCGCGGACTGGGTCGAGAAGCTCGCCGCGGAGGGCGTGACCGCCGGGTGCGGCAACGGAAACTACTGTCCCGACAGCGCCGTGACGCGCGCACAGATGGCGGTGTTTCTGACGAAGACGTTCAATTTGCCGATCCCGTGAGCGCGGCAGTGGGGCGATTGGGGACGTCGGCATCCGTCAGTCGCCGGTCCGGCCGATCCGTCCTCTTCCCTACGGAACCACGTGCACCACGCCCGTCATGTTGTCGTGACCCACTCCGCAGTACGTCGTGCAGTTGAACGCGAAGTCGCCGAGGGTCATCGGCACGATCGTCTGGACCGGGAGTGAGCTGCCCTGCGGCAGCGTGCCGCCCTGCAGGCCGATCGAGGTGATGCTCTGCAGCGTGTGGGACTCGATGACGTCGGGCACGTCGCCGTTGTAGACGAGCACCTGATACGTCTGCCCGACGTGCAGCGTGATCTCATTCCCGCAGCCGTTGCCGACGGGACAGATCGGATCGCACGGCGTCACGCCCGGGCACCAGTCCCACTGCCACTGTCGCGCGCGGAGATAGACGAGCGGCGGGGTCGGCGTCGGCGTGATCGTGGGCGTCGACGTGATCGTCGGCGTGGCGGTGATCGTGGGCGTCGGAGTCGCCGTGTGCGTCCGGGTCGCCGTATGAGTCGGAGTGTGCGTGCCCGGGAGCGGCGTGGTGCTCGACGGAGTGGTCGGCGTCGGGGTCGCCGTCGGGCTCGCCCCGGGCGTCGCCGCGCCGGGTGTCGGCGTCGGCACGAACGGGAAGCTGGTGGTGTCCCAGCCGCCGCAGGCTTCCGTGGAGTCCTTCCGGTAGATCTGGACCTGGCCCGAGACCGTGTCGCGCACGGTCATCGTGTACTCGAGGCTCGTCATCGCACTCCAGAAGATCCAGTAGTGGCCGTCGAGCTTCGCCTCGAGCAGCTTGACGGTGACCTCGGGGTTCTCGGGATCCCCGGTGATCTGCGGGAAGCTGAACCAGCCGAACCGGTCCGAGATCGCGGCGGCGCGCGAGGGATACGTTTGGCCGTCGTGGGGGCTGACCGCGTCGATCGAGATCTCGAAGGGATGGGAGGCGTTGAGCCGCAGGATCTGTGACGGAGACACGGAGACCGCCATGGACGTCGTCTCGCCGCCCGAGGAGAGAGTCACGGTGTAGTCGCCCTCGGCCTCCCAGGAGTGCTCCGGCGCCGCGGCCGCCGAGGTCTGGCCGTCGCCGAAGTCCCACAGCCAGTCCGGCCCCGAGCCCTGGGGCGCCGAGCCGAGCTTGACGGTCTGTCCCGCCGCGGGATTCGGGGGAGACGCCTCGATCGAGACCGTGGGCGCCACGGCGGCGTGAGCGAGCCACGCGGCGGCGAAGGCGAGGACGGGAATCGCGAGACGTTTCAAGAGTGCTCCGAAGGATGAGGAGAAGGCCGGGGGCGGAGGTCCGCCCCCGGTCGGAAAGTCGTCAGCAGCCCGCGGGGGGCGCGCCCAGGAATCCGAGGTCCGCCGCGCCGAAGTTGCCGATGTTCGGGAAGACCGTCGCCATGTCGACGTCCGCGACGCCGAACCAGCGGGCGAGGGTCGCGCCGTACTGATCCGACGCGGTCGTGGGGATCCAGCGGCCGCGGCCGCCCGAGCCCGTCGACGTGTCGTCCGGTCCGCCCGTGACGAGAGTCGGGAAGATCAACCCCGTGGAGCCATTCGGCGTGCCGTAGAAGTTGCCGCCGGCGACGGAGTCGCCCATGACGAACTGGTGGCTGCCCCAGCCGTGGTCGCTGCCGGCGGTGGCGCCCGAGCCCGAGGGCTGCAGCGTGCGGCCGAAGTCGGACAGCGTGAAGGTCGTGACGCTGTTCTGCAGTCCGAGCTCGACCGTCGCGTTGTAGAACGCGGCGAGCGCTTGGGACAGGTCGGCGAAGTTGTTGCCCTGGTCGTTGATCTGGTCCTGGTGCGTGTCGTACCCGCCCTGCGAGACGAAGAAGATCTGCCGCTGCAGGCTCACCGAGGCTGACGTCTGGTTGAGCTTGATGACCTTGGCGACCTGCTTGAGCTGGTTGCCGAGACCCGTATTCGGGAACGTCGTGTTGATCGTCGGGTCGACCGAGAACGCCGAGCTGATGTCGAGCGCCTGCTGTGTCGTCGTGCTCGCGCCGGCGATCATCGTGGCGGTGTTGTCGACCGTGCGGAGGTAGTCCATCGACGCCTTGCGGGCGACCGCCTCGGGAGTGCTGTTGAAGCCGTTCAGGACGAGCACGCTCGTGAGCGAGCCGGTTCCGATCGCGAGCGGCCGCTTGAGGCCGACGCAGAATGTCGAGGCGCCGGAGATCGAGGTGATCGTCGGGAATCCGCCGCCGCCGCCGTTGCACGTCGCCACGGCGTCGGCGCTGCGGCCGCCCCAGCCGGTTGCGATCTTGATGTCCGCGCGGCCGCTCTGCCACGCCTGGACCTGGTCGGAGTGGGAGAAGAGCGCGAACGGCTTCGGCACCGTGTTGCTGATGTACTGGGCCTGCGACATCGGGTGGACGAGCGGGCCCGTGTTGGTGACGATCGCGAGCTTGTTCGAGTTGTAGAGCGAGACGATCTCGGGCATGTTCGGGTGGAGGCCGAACGTCTGCCCGGGGCCGGCGTTGGCCGGCGTGTTGATCGGCAGGATCGAGCCCTGCGCGATCGCGAGGCCCGGGGTGTTCCGAACGGCCGAGTAGTTGCCGTAGCCCGTCGCGTCCGTCGGCAGGACCATGTTGTTGGAGTCGTTGCCGCCGTTCAGGAACACGCAGACGAGCGCCCGGTAGTTCGGCGTGATCGAGTTCCCCGTCGCGAGGAGGTTCGCGAGGCCGAACTGCCGGACCGTGCTCTGGAACGCGACGGCCGAGAGCGTCGCGCACGTGGTGCGAACGAGGAAGTCCCTTCTGTTGTGGGCCATTGCGTTACCTCTGCACCTGGTACTGCGACGCCGTCGCGACCAGATAAAGCGCCTGCCTTGCGCGCAGGAGCGTGTTGGAGGAGGAGACGGCGGCGACCGCGCCCTCGACCGAGGCGCGCATCTCATCCGACATCGTGCCGTGCATCATCAGCCTGTTGAGCCGGTCGACGAGGTTGGCCGGAGTGCCGGAGAGCTGCTGGAGCTCGACGAGGTTGATCGACGTGCCGTTGGGCGCGTTGCAGGAGCCCGTGCCGCAGGAGACCGGGATCGACGAGAACACGATCGTGTTCACGAAGTTCGCGCGCTTGAGCGAGGTCGAGGCGTCCATGATCCCGAACTCGGGTCCGAGAAGGCCCGCCGACGCCGGGGGCGCGTAGTAGTCCTGCGGGAAGTACGAGAAGACCGTGTTCGCCCGGAAGACCTCCTCGCCCATATCGCGGGAGTACGGCGTGTTGATGTAGCCGTCGGAGGTCGTGGCGCGGTTCGCCGACTGCGCGTCGAACGCGCGGAGGACGTTGAGGATGTACTGCGCCGGCTCCTTGAGCTTGCCGTAGGTCGGGTCGCTGGGGGCGTTGCGCGCCTCGGGGTCGAGGAGCACCGCCTTGACCATCGCCCACAGGCTGCCGCGCTGGCCCGCTCCGTTGTCGTTGAAGAACCCGGCGACGCGCTCGATGTACGCGGGCGACGGGTTCGACGTGACGAGGCTGTGGATGAGCTCGCGGGCCAGGTAGGGCGCGACGTTCGGGTGGTAGAAGAGCGCGTCCATCGCCTGGTCCAGGTCCGTCTGCGCCGGCTGCGACGCCGGAATCACCGTCGGCGAGCCGTCGCCGTTCGCGTTCGGTAGGAATCCCGCGAAGAGCATCTTCGACGTCTGGTCGTGGCGGTCCTCCGCGTTCGAGCCGTTCAGGTGGATCGGCATCGGGTTGATGTAGTCGCCGGTGTTGGCCGTGCTCCCGAGGAGAGTGGCCGAGACGTTCGGGATGTACCACCCGGTGAAAACGAGCTTGAGCTGGTCGATGACGGACTGGTCGTAGGTCGGCATCGGCTGGCCCGTGATCTGGTCGTTCTGGGTCGTTCCGTCCTGGTTGAGCAGGTCCGTGCCGAGTGAGAACAGCTGCATGACCTCACGGGCGTAGTTCTCGTTCGGGCTCGTCTTCGTGCTCGTGCTCATGTTGAGGAACGCGCCCATCGCGGGATTGAGCGTGAGAGCCTCGAGGATGTCCCGGTAGTTGCCGAACGCGTTGCTCGCCAGGATGTTCAGATAGGGGATCATCTGGCCGGGGCGCGCGATCACGTTCGTCGAGACCACGTCCAGCTTCTGGAGCGAGAAGAACACCCGCTGCCGGAGCTGGTCCGGACCGTACAGCGCGTTCGTGAAGAACGTCGTGTGCATCGGCCAGCTCGTGTAGTAGAAGCGGTGGCAGTAGATGTCGCACGAGCCCGGCTCGGTGTCGGGGACCATCGGGATCGCCGGGTAGACGGACGCCGCCGCGTTGTACTGCGCCGCGAGCCAGGGCAGGTAGCCGGTGCCGAGGAGACCGCTGATCTCGGAGTCCTTCGGGCCCCACGTCGCCTGCTCGAGGAACCGGGCCGCCTCGTTGCGGTGGAAGGTCTTCGCGAGGAAGACCGCCATCTGTCCGCGCGTGACGGCGTTGTTCGGGCAGTAGCTCGAGCCGCCGCAGCCGGTCGTCACGTAGAGCCGCGAGAGCTCCTCGACCCAGGGGGCGAGCGGCATGGACGTCGGCACGTCGGAGAACACTCCGGTCGCGGCCGGCGGCGCGTAGCCGTTACCGTGGTAGATCTTCAGGAGAAAGGCGGCCATCTGCGCGCGCGTGACCGACGACGTCGGGCAGTAGCGCAGCGGGCTGGTCGCGCAGCCGCCAGTCACGCCTTCGGCGTAGAGCTGCTCGATCCAGTCGGCCGCGAAATCGCCGGCGGCGACGTCCGCGAACACCGTGCCGGTCGCCGGAGGCGGCACGTACGCGGAGCCGTGTCCGGCGCGGAGCAGGAAGACGGCCATCTGCGCGCGGGTGACCGACGACGACGGGCAGTAGTTGCCGCCGCCGCAGCCCGACGTGATGCCGTCGCGGATGATCGTCTCGACCGGCGCGTGAAACGGGCTCGCCTGCGGAACGTCGGTGAAGTCCGCGAACCAGCCGCGGGTCAGGATGCCGGACGGACCCCCGGGGTTCGTGATGATGACGTCGTACACCGCTCCGGCGTTGAGCGAGGGCGACGTCGCCGCGATCCTCGTCGAGGTGGTCACCGTCGCGGACACCGACTGACCCCCGAAGGTCACGGTCGCGCCGCTCAGGAACTGGTTCCCGACGAGGTTCACCGCCGTTCCGCCGCCCGCGGGTCCGGAGGTGCCGTACAGATAGGCCGCCTGGAAGGTGGTCGTGGCCGAAGCCCTACCCGCGGACGCCAGTCCGAGGGTCGCGAGAACCGCCGCAGGTGCGGCACCTCTCGCGAACGAGGAATAGACCCTTCGGAGAAAGGAAATCTCACTCATCGGCACATGTCCTTTCTGCAGAGCCGCGGGAATAGGTTGTCGGGGTGAGGGGCATTCTATGAGGTGTGAGACACCTCACGATGTGACTGGAGTCACAGGCGCGTCCGTTTTTGCGAGACAAAGTGTTCCGCAGCATACGGACGCCGCCCTCTTTCGGCGACTGACCACTCGGGCGGAAGAAGTACAGGCGCGCCTGCGGATTACGGGCTGGTCCCCTGGACAGGTGTTCTCGGGCCTCCAAATCTCCATAATCAGCGCAAGGCACATGTCGGGTCGGAAGGTTTCGGTGAGGGCTGGCGTGTGTCGGGTGTCGGGTGATGCGGAGGGGCTCACCCGGCACCCGACATCCGTCCGACGGGGGGCGCTCCTTGGAGCGCCGGGGCTGGTGGCGCTGTGGCTTGTGGCGCCGTGGCTGCTCCTCCCCGCGGGCCCCCTCCTCGCGATCTGGCCGCCCGAGGCCGCCGCGGTGCTCGAGGTCGAGATGGCGCCGCGTCTCGAGGCGGGCCTGCCCGGCCAGCTCTTCCCGCCGACGAACTGGTGGAACACGGAGGTCTCGGCCGCGCCCGTCGACTCCAACTCGGATGCCTACCTCACTTACGTCAACGGGGGCGGGGTCGCGCACCTGCATCCCGACTTCGGCGGCAACGCGAGCGGCAACAAGATCTACGGCTTCCCGTACGCCGTGGTCGACGGCGCGCAGGCGAAGCTCGCCGTCCAGTTCGACCAGGCCGACGAGAGCGACGGCGTCACGCATCCGGCCGACGTCTCGTTCCCGTTCTATCCGGTTCCGAACGAGGCGATCTCGCAGCCCCACTGGGTCGAGGGCGGGAACCCCGGCAACATCGACGACACGGGTACGCAGGACCGGCACCTCCTGGTCGTGGACCGCGACAATCGGTTCCTGTACGAGCTCTACAACGTCTGGTACGACGGAGCCGGCTGGGAGGGTTACAGCGGCGCGTTCTTCGACCTCGCTTCGAATGACCGCCGACCCGACGGCTGGACCTCCGCCGACGCCGCCGGCCTCGCGATCCTGCCGGGACTCGTGCGCTGGGACGAGGTCTACGGCGCGGGCGAGATCCACCACGCGTTCCGCTTCACGGTCCGGCACACGAAGGGCTACGTCTATCCGGCGTCGCACCTCGCGGGAACGCAGGTGGACGGCGCGCTGCCGATGGGCGCGCGGCTCCGCCTGAAGGCGTCGAAGGACATCTCGGGCTTCGACCCGTGGGTCCAGAAGATCTTCCGCGCGATGAAGACCTACGGCCTCATCGTCGCGGACAACGGCACGGACATGTACATCAGCGGAACGTGGGACACCCGCTGGGACAACGACATCCTCAACCCCGCGTTCGACGCCCTCACGGCGAGCGACTTCGAGGTCGTGCAGACCGGCTGGAGTCCGCCGCTCGCCCCGGCGCTCTCGGTCGACGGGCATCCGGGCGGCGCGTCCGACGAGAACGGGGTGCTCGAGCCGGGCGAGACGGCGGTCGTCTCGCCGTCCTGGCAGAGCCCGTCGGGCGGCGTGCCGCTTACGGGCGCCATCGCGGCGTTCTGGGGACCTCCCGGCGCGACGTACGCGGTCGCGCACGGGAGCGCGTCGTACGGCGCTCCGGCCGCGGACACGCCTTCCGACTGCTGGGCCGCGTCGGCGGACTGCTTCCGTCTCTCCGTGTCGGCGCCGGCCACGCGCCCGGCCGCGCACTGGGACGCGTACGCACAGGAGGTCGTGAACGGGGAGGCGTCGAAGACGTGGACGCTCCACGTCGGCGGCAGCTTCTCGGACGCGCCCGCCGCGCACCCGTTCTATCCGTGGATCGAGACGGTCTTCCACCTCGGCGTCACGGCGGGCTGCGGCGATGCGACCTACTGCCCGGACGCTGCCGTGACGCGCGCGCAGATGGCCGTCTTCCTGCTCAAGTCGAAGATGAGCGCCGGGTACGCTCCGCCGGCCGCGTCGGGCACGGTGTTCGCGGACGTGCCTGCCGGCGCGTTCGCGGGCGCGTGGATCGAGGATCTCGCGGGCAGCGGCGTGACGTCGGGCTGCGGCGGCTCGTTCTACTGTCCCGGCGCCGCCGTGACGCGCGCGCAGATGGCCGTCTTCCTGCTGAAGACGCGGTACGGAAGCGCGTACGCGCCGCCGGCGGCCTCCGGGGTCTTCGCCGACGTGCCGGCTTCGGATCCGTACGCGCCGTGGATCGAGGAGCTCGCGGCGGAGGGCGTGACGGCGGGCTGCGGCGGAGGAGACTACTGTCCGACGACTCCGATCACGCGGGGGCAGATGGCGGTGTTCCTCTCGAGGATGTTCGGGATGACGCTGTACGGTCCCTGATTCGCTGATCGGTTTGGGGCGCTCAGCTCCGGGCCGTCAGCCGTTTCCTTCCTCTCCAGTACACCGCGACCCCCGCCGCCAGCATCGTGACAGTCAGCCCGACGACCTTCAGCACCGCGAGCGGCTTGTTCGGCTCGGTCTCGGACGGGAAGAGCGAGAGCACGATCGAGACGGAGGTCGTCGCCAGGCCGATCGCGCCGAGCGCGGCGACCGCCGTCGGGCCGCCCGGGATGTGGAAGCCGGGCTCCGCCGCCTCGCGGCGCAGCTTGATCGCGGCGGCGAAGAGGAAGAGGAACGGGATGAAGTACCAGATGATCGTCATGGAGACGAGCGCGTCGTAAGCGCCCCGCACGCTCGTCCCCGCCTGGCCGAGGAAGACGAACACGGCGGTGATCAGGGCCTGCGACAGGAGCGCAACCCACGGCGATCCGAAGCGCGGGTGCACGCGCGCGAATCCGGCCGGCAGGTAGTGGTCGATGCCCGCGACGAACGGGATCCGCGCGACGGCCGCGAGCCACGTCCCGACGCTGCCGAGCGCCGTGACCGTGATCAGGACCGCGGCGAGCGGCGCGATGCCGGTCCAGCCGAGCCGGTCCTGCGTTTTCTCGATCGCCTGCATGACGCCCTGGAGGCTCGTTGCCTCCGACGCCGGCACCGCGACGAGGATGCTGACCGTCCCGGCGAGGTAGACGAGCAGGATGATCGGGATCGACGCGACGAGGGCGCGCGGCACCGTGCGGCGGGCGTCGCGGATCTCGTCGCCGAGGAACGACGCGGACTCGAGCCCGGTCAGCGCGAACGCGATCGTCGACCAGAAGATCACGTCCTTCAGGTGCGCGGCGGGCGCGAGCGTCCGGGCAGAGATCGCGGTCGCGCTGCCGAACCTCGCGTAGGCCGCGCCTCCGGCGACGAGCAGCAGACCGGTCGCCGCCCAGCGCGCGTACGCTCCGGCGTTCGAGAGCCACTTCTCCACCTCGAGACCGAGCAGGTTGGCGGCCGTCCCGAGCGCGAGCCCGGCCAGCGACGCCGCGATGAAGTAGGACGCGTTGCCGGAGAGGCCGGTCCAGCGCGCGCCCCCCGCGTAGAGGATGTTGCTGGCGGCGAAGTAGAGGACGGCGGGGAAGTACGGCAGGTTGGACATCCAGTACGACCAGCCCGTCAGGAATCCGGCGAAGTCGCCGAACGCGATCTTCGCCCAGACGTAGAGGCCTCCCTCCTCCGGGTGGCGCGACGAGAGTGCGATGACGCAGAGCCCGAGCGGCAGCGACATCGTCGCGCAGCCGATCAGCCAGACGACGAGCGAGGACGGGCCGCCCGCGGCAGCGGTGGCGACCCACTGCAGATTCGTGCCGGCGGTGACGAGGAAAAGCAGGACGTCGCGAAAGCCGAGCGCGCGGTGGAGCCCCGGGGAGGATGTCGGGCGGTCGGGAATTGAGTCAGGTTAGCAGAGGCGCGCGCCGAACACGGTCGTAGGGGCGGGGCTTGTCCCCGCCCCCTCATGACGGAACATCGACCGCGTCAGCCGCTTTGTGAGGGAGCGGCCGCAAGGGCCGCCCCTACGAACCAGGTCGCGTCAGCGGCCGTGCCCGTTCGCCAGCGCTTTCGTCAGCAGACCGTGGAAGTGGTGCACGCCGTTCTCGCGCAGCACCGAGTAGCGGCCGTGGTCGAACGTGCGCGAGCGCAGGCCCCTCTGGACGGACTCGCAGATCGCGATGTCCTCCTGCTGCACCTGGTCGCTGAACGCGAACGAGCGCGCGAACTCCTCAGCGACGCCGGGGCTGTTCGGCTCGAGCACGTACCACTCGAACCGCGTCAGCGTCTTCTCGGGCCCGAGCGGGATGATGATGTTCGTCTGGAGGTTGTCGGGATACAGGTTGAGCATCAGGTTGGGGAACACCCAGTAGTAGAGCGCCTCCGGGTTCTGCCCCTCGGGCAGATTCCGGCGGTAGAGCGAGTCCTCGGAGTGCGAGCGGATGGGCGCGTGCTGCTTCGAGTGGTGCGAGGCCGTCTCGACGCGGTACGCGCGGTAGTCGATCTCCTTGAAGAGCTCGGGATGCACGATCGGGATGTGGTACCCCTCAAGGTAGTTGTCGACGTAGACCTTCCAGTTGCACGCGACCTCGTAGTCGATCTTCTTGAAGAGGCTCATGTGCTCGAGCGGCAGGTGGCGGGTCTCGTCGGGGATCGAGCCGAGCACGTCCTTCAGGCTCGGCACGCTCGCGTCGAGACAGACGAACAGAAACGGCCCCCAGGTCTCGACGCGGACCTGGGGCAGCGTCTCCGCGCCCTTGTCGAAGCACCGCACGCCGTCCCACTCCGGCGTCGCGATCAGTTTCCCGTCGAGCCCGTACGTCCACCCGTGATACCCGCACATGAGCGCCTTGCGGTGGCCCGCGCCGCGCGCGACCGGTCCCGCGCGGTGGCGGCAGACGTTCGACAGCGCGCGGATGGCGCCGTCCTCGCCGCGCGTGATCACCAGCGGCTCCTCCGAGACGGTGCACGTGAAGTAGTCGCCCGGCAGGCGCACCTGCTCCGTGTGCCCGACGAGCTGCCACGTCGTTCCGAAGACGCGGTCGAGCTCTCGGTCGAGCGTCTGCGGGTCCCGGTACCAGTCCGCGGGGATCGTCCTCGCGGACGAGAGGTCCGGGTCGTACGCGTACTCGCTCGGGGGCATCAGTCCTCCTTCCGGGACCTCCCGGGCCGGCGCGGCCCCTTCGTGGCGATCGCGCCGTGCAGCAGCTCGATGAACTGCTCGATGCGCGCGGCCGTCTTCTCGGTGCGGTTCGCCTGACGGCTGAAGAGACCCGGATCGAGCTCCTCGGTGAGCAGCGCGTCCTGGAAGCGCTCGATGGTCCAGTCGAGGAGGGAGACGATCATTTCCTCGTCGATGTCCGAGCGGATCTCGCCGCGCGCGATGCCCATGCGCACGAACGCCGCCGTGCCGTACGGGTCGCGCTCGCGCAGGAAGCGCAGGATCTCGTGGCGGACGCGAAGGTCGGTCCCGTAGTTGCCGAGCAGCGCGACGCGGTACGGGATCCAGTTCTCGTGGACGAGGTGCTCGGTGCGGCCCAGCCAGTAGCGCAGCGTCTCGAAGAAGCCCTTCGCGACGATGGCGGGCGGCGCGTCGAGATACGCCGAGAAGCTCGCGACCGCCTTCTGATACGCCGCGAGGAAGAGGCCCTCCTTGCTGCCGAAGTGCTGGAAGACCGAGCCCTTGGCGATCGACAGCTCCATGGCGATGTCTTCGATGCGCGAGGCGGAGTAGCCGCGCTCGGCGAAGTGACGCATCGCCGTCTCGAGGATGCGCGCGCGCTTCGCCTCCGAGCGGGTGCCGCTGAGAAACGGAATCGGGGTCGTCGGAGATTCGGAGTCCACGTTCATGACCTTAAGTCACCTCGGTGATGTAAATTACTGCGATCCACTGTGTTAGCTTGTCTGACGCACGAATCCTACGATATGACTTCAGGTCATACAAGTGACCGAAGGTCCCATGCCCGAAGGTCGTACGACGCCATCGTCGTGGGCGCCGGGCACAACGGCCTGACTGCGGCCGCGTACCTCGCGCGCGCCGGACTGAGCACGCTCGTCCTCGAGCGGCGCGGAATCGTCGGCGGCGCCTGCGTGACGGAAGAGATCGCCCCCGGCTGCCGCGCGTCGACGACCTCGTACGTGGCGAGCATGCTGCGCCCGGAGGTGATCCGGGACCTCGACCTCGCGGGCCACGGCCTGCGGATGGTGCCGTGCGACCCGGCCCTGCTGGTCCCGTTTCCGGACGGCACGGTCGTGCCCTGGTGGTCCGACCGCGCCCGCACCGTCGAGGAGATCGCGAAGCTGTCGAAGGCCGACGCGCGCACGTTCGTCCGCGTGGACGACGAGCTCAAGCGCCTCGCGCGGTACCTCCAGCCGTTCTTCCTCGAGGCGCCCCCCGACGTGGGCGCGCGGGGCTGGGCGGGCGTCCTCGAGGCGGTGCGCGTCGGCAAGCGCTTCCACGGAATCTCCGGCGGGGAGATCGCGCGGATGGTGTCGTTTCTGACCGGCAGCCTCGGCGACTTCCTCGACCGCAACTACGAGAGCGAGAGGGTGAAGACGCTGTTCCTCGCGAACAACGTCTACGGAAAGCACGGCGGCCCCTACGCGCCGGGCACGGCCCTCGGCCTTTTGTTCCACCTGCTGTCGGGGGGCGAGCACGAGCTGCAGGGCTTCTACGGCCACGTTCTGGGCGGCATGGGCTCGATCACGCAGGCGATGGCGAAGGCGGCCCGCGGCTTCGGCGCCGAGATCGTCACCGACGCGCCGGTCGCGCGCATCGACGTCGCACGCGGGCGGGCGACGGGCGTGACACTCGAGGACGGCGCGGAGATCGGCGCGCGCGTCGTCCTCTCGAACGCGGATCCGAAGCGGACGTTTCTCGGGCTGCTCGGCGGCGCCGCTCTGCCGGAGGAGTTCCGCAAGGCGATCGCGGGGATCAAGATGGACGGGCCCTGCGCGAAGGTCAACCTCGTGCTGTCCGAGGAGCCGCGCGTCAACGGGATGCCGGCCTCGTTCACCGCCCCGCAGCGGTCGCTGTTCACGCTCGTTCCTTCGCTCGAGTTCGCGGAGCGGTGCTACGACGCCGCGAAGCTCGGCGAGATCCCCGAGGAGCTCTGGATCGACTGCGTCGTCGCGACGAACGTGGACCGGTCGCTCGCGCCCGAGGGCCGCCACGTCATGACGTGCTTCGTGCAGTACGTCCCGTACCGGCTGCGCGAGGGAAGCTGGGACGAGAAGCGCGAGCTTCTCGGCGACCGCGTGGTGCGCCGGATCGGCGAGTACGCGCCCAACGTGCCCGGCTCCGTCGTGGCGCGGAAGGTGCTGACGCCGCTCGACCTCGAGCGCGTGTACGGGCTCACCGAGGGCAACATCTTCCACGGCGACCTCTCGCTCGAGCAGCTCTTCTTCATGCGGCCGGTCGCCGGTTGGGCGGCGTACCGGACGCCGGTCGACGGCGTGTACCTCTGCGGCGCGGGCGCGCACCCGGGGGGCGGCGTCACGGGAGCGCCCGGCCACAACGCAGCGCATCGGGTCCTGAGCGACTGGAAGCGGGGCGCCGCGTGACGGAGCTGCCCCGGAGCGCCGACTTCGTGATCCTCGGCGCGGGCGTGATGGGCGCCTCGATCGCCTTCCACCTCGCGCGGCGGGGCGCGGGGCGGATCCTCGTGCTCGACAAGGGCGACGTCGCGTCCGGCGGCAGCGGCCGGTCCTCCGCGCTCGTCCGGATGCACTACAGCTTCCCGGCCGAGGTCGACCTCGCGGTGAAGAGCCTCGCGATCTTCCGCGCCTGGCGTGACTACGTCGGCCGCGACGGCCACTTCCGGCAGACCGGGTTCGTTCGCATCGTCCCGGAGCGCGACCTGCCGCGGCTCGAGAAGAACGTCGCGATGCAGCGCGAGCACGGCGTCGACGCGCGGGTCGTCACGCGGGACGAGCTCGCGGAGATCGAGCCCGACTGGGTCGTGGACGACGTGCCGCTCGCGGCGTGGGAGCCCGGCTCGGGCTATGGCGACGGCGCGGGCGTCGCGACGGATTTCCTCGAGCGCGCACGCGAGCTCGGCGCGTCCTACGCGTCGGCGACGCGGGTGACGGGATTCCGGGTCGCGGGAGGAGCGGTGACGGGCGTCGACACGGACCGCGGCCCGGTCGCGGCGCCGACCGTCGTCTCGGCTGTGGGACCGTGGAGCCGGCCGCTCTTCGCCGGCGTCGGGTTCGATCTGCCGATCGAGCCCGAGTACCACGAGGTCGCCGTCCTCCGGAACCCGGCCGGCATGAAGGAGTCGGGGCCGGCGTGCATCGACGGCATCACGACGACGTACTTCCGCAGCGAGGTCGGCGGGCTGACGCTCGTCGGCGACTTCTGGGGGCGGCGCGGCGTGGACCCGGACGCGTTCCCGCAGGCGCCGTCGACGGACTCGCTGGCGAATCTCATCGAGCGGGTCGCGGCGCGCGTGCCGGGCCTCGCCGACGCGGGCATCCGCCGCGGCGTGACGGGCGTCTACGATGTGAGCCCCGACTTCCGCCCGCTCATCGGCGAGATTCCCGGAGTGCGCGGCCTGTACGTCGCGGCCGGCTTCTCGGGGATGGGCTTCAAGATCTCGCCGGCGGTCGGCCTGACGGTCTCGGAGCTCCTGCTCGACGGCCGCGCCGCCGCCGTGGACATCTCCGCATTCGCGCCGGATCGCTTCGCGCACGGCCGGCCGATCGCGGCGCAGTGGGAGTACGGAGACGAGGAGCAGCCGCAGGCGTACACGTGAAGAAGGTCGTAGGTCATGGGTTCGCCGCACCTACGACCTACCACCTAAGACCTATGACCTTCTCTTTGAAAGGAACGAGCTTGACCAAGAAGAAGAACATCCTCGAGCGGTTGGCGGACGGACCTGTGCTGGGCGACGGCGGCTATCTGCTCGAGCTCGAGAAGCGGGGCTGGGTGCGCGCCGGCCCGTTTACGCCCGAGGTCGCGCTGACGAAGCCGGAGGCCCTCCGCGAGCTTCACGTCGAGTTCCGCGAGGCGGGCGCCGACGTGCTGCAGGCGCTGACCTTCTACGCGAGCCGCGACAAGCTCGCGACGGTCGGCCTCGAGAACCGGCTCGAGGACCTGAACCGCGCCGCCGTCCGCATCGCGCGCGAGGTCGCGGGCGATCGATGCCTCGTCGCGGGCAATCTCTCGCTGACCTGGATGTACGAGCAGGGGAGCCCGGCCTCGTACGACCGCGTCCGCCGCACGTTCGACGAGCAGCTGTCCGTCCAGATCGAGGAGGGCATCGACTTCGTCATCGGCGAGACGTTCTCGTGGCTCGGCGAGGCGCTGCTCGCCGTCGAGCGCGCGAAGAAGACGGGCCTGCCGGTGATGGTCACCGTCTGCTTCGAGAACAAGCCGGTCACCTCCGACGGCCAGAGCGCCGCCGACGCGGCCCGCGCGCTCCGCGACGCCGGCGCGGACATCGTCGGCGTCAACTGCCTGCGAGGCCCGGAGCACACGCTGCCGCTCATCGAGGAGATGCGCAAGGCGGTCGACGGCTTCATCGCCTGCCAGCCCGTCGCGTACCGAACGCCCGCGGACCGGCCCGACTTCACGTGCCTCGAGGCGTTTCCGTTCGAGCTCGACCCGCTCCAGCTCTCGCGGCGCGAGATGGCGCAGTGGGCGCGCCAGGCGCGCGATCTGGGCATCGACTACATCGGCTCATGCTGCGGGTCCGTGGCGATCCACGTGCGCGAGATGGCGCGGGCGCTCGGGAAGCTGGACGGGGAGGCGCGGCCGTGGACGTTGGACTACTCGAAGCCGATGTCGGCGTACGAGTACTACAAGCACGAGGGGAAGTAGGCGGGGTCGTGAGCCGTGAGCCGTGAGCCGTGAGCCGTAAGCCGTAAGCGGTAAGCCGAAAGAGGAAGCCGGCTAGATACCTATCGGCGCTGTAAATGGACCGCGGCTCAGGGCCCGATCCACTCCTCGATCCGCTTCTCCATGTAGGGGAAGAACGGATTGCAGTTGAGCCGCATGAACTGATCCGCGCTCACGCTGAGGACGCCCCGCTCGCCGCGGGGCGCGATCAGTCCGAGGCGCAGGCCGTAGTCCACCGACCGGTCGGGATTGATCCCGAAAAGCGGATCGTCGGGCCGGAACGGCACGGCGAGGTGCGAGAGCGAGAAGATCCCCGGCGGCCAGGAGAGGCCGAGCGTCGCCATCTCGAGGCCGTTCTCGCCGGCCGCCGAGCTGATCGCGACGACCTCCGCGGACCGCGGGCTCGTGTTCGTGACGAGCGTCAGGCGGTAGCGGCGCTCAGGGCTCGTCCACAGCGCCTTGAGCTCCGCGTCGTAGTCGGTCTTCAGAAACGCCCGCACGACCGAGGAGCGGTTCAGATCGAAGAGCACGAGCGCGCTGCCGTTCTCGGTCAGCCGCGCGTAGAGCTTGTCGACGGTCGCCCAGGTCTGGACGGTCGAGTCGACGAGCGACACGAACGCGAGGATCGGCGGCATCTGCTTGATGCGGCCGCTCTTGGCCGCCTCGAGCGAAGTCGCCTGGAGGACGGCGGTCGCCGCCGCCGTCTGCTGCCCGGCGAAGGCCGGGAACGAGTCGTACTTGAACGGGATGTACTCGGGGAGGATGTCCAGCCACCGCGACTTCTCGAAGTACGGGATCGTGCCGAAGCCGTCGACGGCCCGCGCGAAGAACCGGGCGAGCCCGGTGAAGCTGGTCACGCCGGTCATCGGCGAGAGGAGCACGATCCGATCCGCCTTCGGAAGAGTGCCGTCGGAGAGCGCGTCGAGCGCGTACTGGGTGACCACGTCGCCGCCGTTCGAGTAGCCGACCAGGTGCAGCGGCTTGTCCGCGCCGATGTGCTCCCGCACGTGGCGCACGCCGATCCGGGCCGCGGCGCGCCAGTCGTGCCAGGTCGCCGTCGTGAGCGCGCCGGGCACGGTCCCGTGTCCTGGCATGCGCATGCAGAGCGCGTAGAAGCCGTGACGGCGATAGATCTCCGCGACGGCGCGGACGGAGTAGGGCGAGTCGGTCAGGCCGTGGATGAGCAGCACGCCGCCGCGCAGCGCGCCCTCCGGCTCGAGCTGCTGGGTGCGGTTCCAGTCGGGCGTGAACCGGCCCGGCCAGATCGCGCTCTCGCGCCAGTAGCGGTTCGCGGCGTTCTTGTCCTCGGCGGCCATCGGCGCGGAGTAGACGGTCTGGTCCAGCTCCCTCATCAGGCGATCCTCGATCGCCAGGTAGGCGGCCAGCGTCGGGGTGGACTTCGCGTCGCTCGCCCGGAACTCACCGGCCAGCGGGTGGTGCCACACCCGGAGCGGCGGCTTCCGTCGCGCCGCGAACGCGCGCAGGACGACGACCGCGATGACGGCCGCGACGACCACGCCGACGGCCACCGTGCTCCACTTCAGGATGCGCTTCATGAAGCCTTTCATGCGACCGCTCCCGTGCTCCCCGCGTCCTCGGCGCCGGCGCGACGCCACCACGCGATCGTGAGCGCGGCGACGACGAGGGCGACGAGGGGGAGCGCGGCCCCGAACTCGCCGATCCACCACTTCGTGCGTCCCGTGTCCGCGGTGATCGGGTCGAAGACTCCCTGGATGAACAGGTTGTGGCTGCCGTGCAGGATCGCGGCCGGCCACACGCCGCCGGACGCGAGCCGCGATGCGGCGAACAGGAAGCTGATGCCGATCACCATCACGGTGAAGCACGCGAGGCTCCACGCGGCCGGCGTCCCGCCGTTGTAGTCGGCGAAGAGGAGCAGCGGATAGTGCCAGACGCTCCAGATGACGCCGGAGACGAGCGAGGTCGTCGCGAACGAGCAGCGGCGCGAGAGCTCCGGGACGAGGAAGCCGCGCCAGCCGATCTCCTCGCCGAGGCCCGCGACGCAGGAGATCAGCAGGCCCACGGTCGACTGGATGCCGAGGTATTTCACGAACGCCCCGCCCGGCGTTCCGCCGAAGCGCGTCTGCAGCCTCGCGAGGAACTCGTGATTGGGCACGCCGCCGAGCCCGAGCGCCCAGACGGCGCCGTACGCGACGGCGGCGTACGCGATCGGGGCGAAGACGCCGACGAGGATCCAGCGCCCGTCGAACCGCCAGCCGACGGCCGAGAGTGGCCGGCGCGTGGCGAGGGACGCCAGGAGCGCC
>DATBBK010000198.1:0-10754 GCA_036271035.1 Thermoanaerobaculia bacterium
GGCCGCACCGACCGCATCGCGTTCTACCGCAGCGGCATGTTCGAATCCGTGGCGGTGCGAAAGAGGCCCTGATCTCCGATGATCGAGGGCGGATCGCTGACGAAGGCGGCAGGAAACCGGCGCACCCGAATCGGCGGGCCAGGAAGACGGCTTTGTCTGGAGAGGTCGTGGATACTCGAGTGTTCGCGACCCTGTCGGTAAGGCTCGAGGTTCCTGGTTCCTGGTCCGCCTCCAGCAACTAGAAACGGACGGCTCTTTCGCTCGGATCTATGATTCCGGCATGACTCTCGACCGCCGGTCCCTCCTCGCCCTCGGCGCGACCGCTCTGGCCTCGCGATTCGTCTCTTCCGCATCCGCCGGCGCCACTCCACCCGACACGCCGGCGGGAGGCGTTCCGCTCGACCGCGTCAAGACCGCCGGCATTCGGATGATCCCGGTGGACGGCAAGTACAAGGTCTGGACGAAGAAGCTCGGCACCGGCCCGATCCAGATGCTCACGCTCCACGGCGGTCCGGGGTTCACCCACGAGTACTTCGAGTGCTTCGAGGACTTCCTGCCGCAGGCCGGCGTGACGTTCTGGTACTACGACCAGCTCGGCTCCTTCTACTCCGACCAGCCCGACGACAAGAGCCTCTGGACGCTCGACCGGTTCCGCGAGGAGGTCGAGCAGGTCCGCAAGGCGCTCGGTCTCGAGAGCTTCTATCTCTACGGGCAGTCGTGGGGCAGCATGCTGGCGATCGAGTACGCCCTCAAGTACCAGCAGCACCTCAAGGGCCTGGTGCTCTCGAGCATGACCGCCTCGATCCCGTCGTACATGGCGTACGCGACGAAGCTGCGGGCCGCGCTCCCGAAGGACGTGATCGCGACGCTCGACAAGTACGAGGCCACCGGCAACTACGACGCACCCGAGTACCAGCAGGCGATGATGGAGCAGGTCTATAAGCGGCACGTCTGCCGCGTCGATCCGTGGCCCGATTCCGTGGACCGCGCGTTCAAGCACGCGAACCTGCAGATCTACAACACGATGCAGGGGCCGAACGAGTTCGTCGTCACCGGCACGTTCAAGGACTGGGACCGCTGGGCGGATCTGCCGAGGATCACGGTGCCGACCCTGGTGATCGGCGCGAAGTACGACGAGATGAACCCCGACGACATCCGCCGCGAGGCGACGCTCCTCCCGCACTCGCGGCTCGCGATGTGTCCGAACGGCAGCCACCTCGCGATGTGGGACGACCAGGAGACGTACTTCCGCCACCTCATCGGGTTCCTGAAGGACGTCGAGGCGGGACGGGGGCCGACGCGCCCCGGGGCGTAGGAGGGTTTCTGAGCGACCCCGGTACCCTCGTCGTCGTCCCCGCCGCCGCCGCCGTCGCGCGCGCGGCGGCCGAGCAGATCGCGGCGCGCGCGGAGCGCGCGGTCGCTTCGACGGGCCGCTTCACGATCGCGCTGTCGGGCGGCTCGACGCCGAAGCGCCTCTACGCGCTCCTCGCGGACCCCGGCGCGCCATATCGCGCACGCATCGAATGGGACCGCATCCACGTCTTCTTCGGCGACGAGCGGCACGTGCCGCCCGACGACGCGCAGAGCAACTTCCGCATGGCGCGCGAGACGCTGCTCGACCGGGTGCCGGTTCCCGCCGAGAACGTGCACCGTGTCCTCGCGGAGCGTTCCGCCGAGGAGGCCGCGGATCTCTACGAGGCGGAGCTTCGGCGCGCGTTCTCCCTCGACCCCGGCGCCGCGCCGCGGTTCGACGTCATCCTGCTCGGGATGGGCGAGGACGGCCACACCGCGTCGCTGTTCCCCGGCACGGCGGCGCTGTCCGAGCGACGCCGCCTCGTCGCCGCGAACTGGGTCCCGAAGTTCTCGACCTGGCGCATCACCATGACGCTGCCCGTGCTGAACGCGGCCGCCGCCGTCCTCTTTCTGGTGGCGGGCCCCGACAAGGCGCGCCCGCTGGCGGCCGTCTTCGGCCTGTCCTCTCCGCCGGACGCATACCCGTGTCAGCTCGTGCGTCCGAAATCTGGTGAACTTCTCTGGCTCGTGGACCGGGCGGCGGCGGCGAGTGTGCCGCCCGGCGTGGCGCGCCTTTCCGAAGCGCCGTCCGTCACTTAGCTACGAAACCCTTTCGGCGCCGGTGCATCCAACCGGTATGACCGTTCACGTTTTCGGACACCCCCGCCACAACCGGAGCCTGCCGCTGTTCGATCTTCTTTCTCGGTCCGCCTCGGGAAATCCGGATCTGGCGGTCCCTGCGTACTACGGCGGGGATCGGAGGACCCAGGGTGTCCCGTCCGCATCCCCGGAGGGACTCGGCGTGAAACAGCCCAAATGGACGGCGCGGATCGTGGAAACACGGAGTAATATCCGCGCGATTTGGTGGCTCGTACCGGGCCACGGCTCATCAGTGGGTAGGGGGTACAGGGATAGGTGTAGCCATTGAGGCTGCACCGTTGTTTGTCCGCTCCCCAACATCGGGGAACGAAAGGAGCAGTGGATGAAAAAGGGTGATCTGACGACGAAGGCGATCGGGCTCGCGATCGCTGGTGTGTTCGCGGGCTCGCGCCTCGCGCACGCCATCCAGGACTCGACCGCCAAGCCCGCCGACAAGACGAAGCCTGCGGCGAGCGAGGACAAGTCCGCGAAGGACAAGGCGACCACGTCGGCCGACAAGCACACCTGCAAGGGACAGAACTCCTGCAAGGGCAAGGGCGGCTGCAAGGCCGGCGACAACGGCTGCGCGGGCAAGAACTCCTGCAAGGGCAAGGGCGGCTGCGCTTCCGCCGATGCGAAGCACTCCTGCAAGGGCATGAACTCCTGCAAGGGGATGGGCGGCTGCAAGACCGGCGACGCCGGTTGCGCGGGCAAGAACTCCTGCAAGGGCAAGGGCGGCTGCGCGGTTCCGAAGAAGGCGGCGTAACCCGATTCGACACGAACCGGGGAGCCGCGGGGAGCCGCGGCTCCCCGGACTCTTTTAGGAGGCAATCGAGGCTCGAGAATTCGGAACTGAGGCACGGACGGGCGCCGCGGTTCTCGACTCCCAAGTCTTCATTTCTTCCATGACCTCATCTCGCAATCGCTGGGGCTTCCCCGACCTGGGCGTCGGCGTCGGCCTGCGCACGTCCCACTACCCGCACATCCTCGAGCGCAAGCCGGACGTCGACTTCTTCGAGGTCCTCTCGGAGAACTACCTCGACACCGGCGGGCGTCCCATGCACGTCCTCGAGCAGGTCGCCGACCGCTACCCGATCGTCATGCACGGCGTCTCGATGTCGATCGGCTCGACGGACCCGTTGGACCGCGAGTACCTCGGCAAGCTGAAGGCGCTCGCCGATCGGACCCGCGCGCTCTGGGTCTCCGACCACCTCTGCTGGACCGGCGTCGCGGGGCGCAACACGCACGACCTGCTCCCGATGCCATACACCGAGGAGGCGCTGCGCCACGTCGCGTCGCGCGTCCGCGCGGTGTCGGACGCGCTCGAGCGGCCGCTCATGCTCGAGAACGCCTCGACGTATGCCGAGTTCACCGCGTCGACCATGACCGAGCAGGAGTTCTTCGGCCGGCTCATGGAGGACGCGGACTGCGGCATGCTGCTCGACGTCAACAATGTCTACGTCAGCGCCTTCAACCACGGCACGGACCCGAAGGCCTACCTCGACGCGATCGACCCGTCGCGGGTCGCGCAGTACCACCTCGCCGGCCATACGAACAAGGGCACCCACATCATCGACACGCACAACGACCACGTCATCGACCCGGTATGGGAGCTGTACCGCCGCTCGGTGGCGCGCACGGGCGACGTCGCGACGCTGCTCGAGTGGGACGCCGACATCCCGGAGTTCGAAATCGTCCACGCGGAGGCGCGCAAGGCGCTCGCGTACCGCTCCCATGTCAACGAGACCGT
This sequence comes from Thermoanaerobaculia bacterium, assembly GCA_036271035.1. Lineage (GTDB taxonomy): Bacteria > Acidobacteriota > Thermoanaerobaculia > UBA5066 > Gp7-AA6 > DAHUXD01. Next base: position 3,902 of record DATBBK010000198.1, read on the forward strand.
CCGCGCCGCCTCTTGATCCCGGCCTTCCGGCGCTCCAGCGCTGGATGCAGGCCGTGGTCGAGCAGCCCGGGACGGTCGACGAGGCCGTCGCGTCCGGCGAGGCGTCGGCGCTCCTCGACCCGGCGGACGTCGGCCGCGTCGTGCGCGCCTCCGCGACCCTGACCCCTGTCGAGCGCGTCGGCGTCTACCAGGGGATGTATCTCCTGCGGATGGTCGAGGCCCTCCAGGGCGACTACCCGGCGGTCGCGCACTTCCTCGGCGACGACGCGTTCGCGGAGCTCGTCACCCGCTACGTCCGCGCCCATCCGTCGACGAGCTACACGCTGAACCGGCTCGGCAACCGCTTCCCGGATTTCATCCGCGAGTCGCGCGGGCTGCGCCGGCGCGGCTTCCTCGTCGACCTCGCGCGGCTCGAGATGGCGGTCACGCAGGTCTTCGACGCGCCGGAGACGCCGCCGCTGACGGCGGAGGCGATCGCCGCCGTGCGCGAGGACGAGTGGCCGAACGCGGTGCTCGAGCCGATCGCGGCGCTCCGCGCTCTCTCGTTCGCGCATCCCGTCAACGCGTACCTGCAGTCCGTCAAGGACGACGACCACGACCATCCCGCGGTCACCCGCAACGGGACGCGCGTCGTCGTCTGGCGGAAGCGCTTCGAGGTCTGGCGCCTCGACGTCGAGGAGAAGCCGTTCGCGCTGCTCCAGGCGCTTCTGAAGGGCCAGCCGTTCGGCAAGGCCGTCGCGCGCGCCGCGGAGGATCTGAAGGGTGTCGGAGGGGAGCCGATCTATCGCTGGCTCCGCGACTGGGTCGCCGAAGGCATGTTCGCGGCGATCCGGCGTTGACCCTCGGAAACATTAGCCGCGGCTAATATGTCGGCCCCGGGGCGCGCCGCGCCCCTGGCACCGAACATGCGTATGGCCGCACGGGACTCGCACATGGACCACCCTCACGCACCGAACAAGTTCGCGGTGCTCTCGACGCCCGAGCGCGTCGCGAGCCCGCACGATGTCGCGGGCCGCGGCGTGACGATCGCGTTTCTCGACTCCGGCTTCACCGCGCACCCGGATCTGACGATGCCCGAGAATCGGATCGTCGCGTATCACGACGTGAACGACCCTTCGCGCGGGCTCGACCCGTCGCGCCCGCCCGAGCCGGACGAGTGGCACGGCACGCAGACCGCGGTGGTGGCCGCGGGCAACGGGTTTCTCTCCGACGGGGCGTACCGCGGTCTCGCGCACGAGGCGAGGGTCGTGCTCGTTCGAGTGGGCAAGGACGGGCGCGTTCCCGAGGAGTCGATCGAGAAGGGACTCTCGTGGGTGCTCGAGAACGCCGAGCGTTACGGCATCCGGGTCGTGAGCATGTCGCTCGGCGGGGACGCGGAGCGGCCGCTCGGCGAGTGCCGCGTCAACCAGCTCGCGGAGGAGGCGGTCCGGCGCGGGCTCGTGCTGGTCGCCGCCGCCGGCAACTCCGGGGCGACCGAAGCGCATCGGTGCCTGCCGCCGGCGTCCGCACCCTCGGTTATCGCGGTCGGCGGCTACGACGACAAGAACGATCCGGAGCGCCGCTCCCTGAGCCTCTACCGCTCCAGCTTCGGACTCACCCCGGACGGGGTCAGCAAGCCCGAGCTGATCGCGCCGGCGGCGTGGATTGCCGCCCCGATCCTTCCCGGCACGGAGCAGGATCGGATCGCCGAGGCGCTCACCGGACTCTCCGCGACGCCGGACGAGCGGCTGGCCGAGGCCGCCGTCGCGGCGGCCGGATTGGAGGCGGTCGTGTCGGGCGCGGCGGCGCTCGAGCCCGCGGCGCTCCGCGCCGTCGTCGAGGAGCGGCTGCGTCAGGAGAAGGTCGTCGCCGCCCACTACCAGCACGTGGACGGCACCTCGTTCGCCGCTCCCATCGCGGCCTCCGTCGTGGCGCAGATGCTCGAGGTCGACCCGGCGTTGACCCCGGGCGACGTCCGGCGAATCCTGCTCCACACGGCCGAGCCCATCGGCGGAGAGCCGGCGATCCGTCAGGGCTACGGAGTCCTCAACGGCCGCGGCGCGGTCGAGGCGGCGCTCGCGGAGGCCGCCGTCAAGCGGTGAAGCGCGATCGCCGGTCGGGAGCGTCCACCGATGATGGTCCGACGCATCGCCGGTCGAAACTTGACGCCTGACATCACGCGGCTGACCTCGCGGGAGTGGCTCGAGGCCGACGGCCTCGGCGGCTACGCATCGGGAACCGCGGCCGGGATCCGCACGCGCCGCTACCACGCGCTGCTGCTGGCCGCCCGTCGACCGCCCACCGACCGCGTCGTCCTGGTGAACGGATTCGACGCGTGGGTGACCACGCCTACCGGACGCGTCGCGATCTCGTCGCAGGTCTACGGCGGCGCTTCCGACGTGACGCATCCGGGTGGCGCCTCGCGCATCGAGAGCTTCGCCGCCGAGCCGTGGCCGCGCTGGGTCTACGCGCTGCCGGACGGCACGCGCGTGTCGCAGGAGATCGTGGTGCCGAAAGACGCCGCCGCCTGCGCCGTGCGGTGGTCGGTCCTGTCGGGCGTCGGTCCGGTCTCGCTCGAGGTGCGGCCGTTCCTCTCCGGCCGGGACTACCACGCGCTGCACCACGAGAACGGCGACTTCCGATTCGAGCCGGAGCCACGCGGCGACGGCGTGCTCGTCTTCCGACCGTACGGCTCGTTGCCGTCGATCGCGATGCGCGCGTCGGGGTCGTGGGGGGCGTCGCCCGACTGGTACCGGAACTTCGTCTACTCCGAGGAGCGCGCCCGCGGGCTCGACTTCACGGAGGACCTCGCGTCGCCTGGGGTGTTCCGGTTCGAGCTCCCCGAGGGCCACGCGTCCTGGGTGATGGCCGCGGAGGGCAGCGAGGCGGCGCTCGGGACGTCGGCGACGGACGCGTGCGTCGCGCTTCTCGAATCCGAGCGCGCGCGGCGGTCGCGACTCGGAGGGCCGCTCGAGCGCTCGGCGGACGCGTACGTCGTGCGCCGCGGCTCCGGTCGGACGATCGTCGCCGGCTATCCCTGGTTCACGGACTGGGGCCGGGACACCTTCATCGCGATGCGGGGCCTCTGCTTCGCGACCGGCCGCCTCGACGACGCGGGCGCGATCCTCGTGGAGTGGGCCGGCTGCGTGTCGGAAGGGATGCTGCCGAACTTCTTCCCGGACAAGGACGCGGCACCCGAGTTCAACTCCGTCGACGCGTCGCTCTGGTATCTCATCGCCGTGGCGGAGTACATGCAGGCGCGCGCGGCGGCGGGCAAGCGGGTCGCGGGCCGCGAGCGGACCGCGCTCCAGGACGCCTTCGGCGCGATTCTGACTGGATACGCCCGAGGTACCCGCTACGGAATCCGCGCCGACTCCGACGGGCTGCTCGCCGCCGGCAAGCCGGGCGTGCAGCTGACGTGGATGGACGCGAGGGTCGGCGATTGGGTCGTGACGCCGCGGATCGGCAAGCCGGTCGAGGTCCAGGCCCTGTGGATCAACGCGCTGAAGATCGCATCCACGTTCACCGACACGTTCCGGGACCTGCTCGCGAAGGCGACGGCGTCGTTCGGGAGCCGGTTCTGGAACGAGTCGGCGGGCTTTCTCTACGACGTGGTGGACGCGGATCACGAGCCGGGGAAGCTCGACGCGTCCATGCGTCCGAACCAGATCCTCGCCGTCGGCGGACTGCCGTTCTCCCTCGTCGACGGAGACCGCGCGCGGCGGGTCGTGGACGCCGTCGAGGCGAAGCTCGCGACGCCGCTCGGCCTTCGCTCGCTCTCTCCGGACGACCCGCGCTACGAGGGCCGATACGAGGGCGGTGTCCGGGAGCGCGACGGCGCGTACCACCAGGGCACCGCGTGGCCGTGGCTCACCGGCGCCTTCGTGGACGCGTGGGTGCGTGTGCGCGGCGGCGGCGACGCCGTCCGCACCGAGGCGCGCGAGCGCTTCGTCGGACCTCTCATGGCTCACCTCGGCGAGGCGGGCCTGGGCCACGTCTCCGAGATCGCGGATGGCGACGCGCCGCACACGCCGCGCGGCTGCCCCTTTCAGGCGTGGTCGCTCGGCGAGCTGCTTCGCCTTCGAGCTCTCCGTGGTATGACTCCCGGCCAGCAAGAGGAGAAAACGTCATGACCGAACGTGGCTCCGGTCTCCGGGCGCTCGTGCTCCGCGTCAGCTCCGCACTGCGATGGCTGCCGCCGACGGTGGCGCGGCTGACGCTCGGCTGGGTGTTCCTCCAGTCCGGCTGGGGCAAGCTGCACAACCTGGAGAAGGTGACCGGGTTCTTCGGCTCGATGGGGATCCCGGCGCCGCAGGTGCTGGCGCCGATGACGGCGTTCTTCGAGTTCGCGTGCGGGATTCTGCTGCTCGTGGGCCTCGCGACCCGCGTCGCGAGCCTGCCGATCATCGCGATCATGACCGTCGCGCTGGCGACGGCGAAGAAGGGCGAGATCCACGAGCTCTCGGATCTGTTCGGCCAGTCCGAGTACCTCTACATCTGTCTCGCGCTCTGGCTCGGCGCCTACGGCGCGGGGCCGATCTCGGCGGACGCCGTCGTCGCGAGGAAGATGGACGCGCGGGAGACGCCGCTGCCCGCGCGTTCGCGGGCCTGACCCTTTGTCATCCCGAGCGCAGCGAGGGACCCCTTTCAATGCCAGGGGATCTTCGAATCCCCACACGGGGTCCGAAAGGGGTCCCTCGTCGCTGCGCTCCTCGGGATGACGAGGTAAGAATGGGTGGCGGGTAAGATTCGCTCCCTGAGCAACTCCGCCACAACGTCGCCCCGTCCTCCCGCGTCCCGCGGCTTCGACCTCATCGCGTTCCCGATCATCGACTGGACCTTCCGGTTCCAGCGCCCGCAGCAGCTCCTCTCGCGCTTCGCGGCGGACGGGCATCGCGTCTTCTATCTGCGCACCGCGTTTCTCGGTCTCGACCGGGACCCGCGCGTCTCTTCGCTTTCGAAGGGCGTCTACGACGTGGGAATCCCGGGCGAGGCCGACCTCGACCTCTACTCCGGCCGCCTCGAGGGCGAGACGCTCCGCCAGGCGGAGGACGCCCTCCTGCGCGTCGCGACGGAGGAGGGGATCGGGGACGCCGTCCTCTTCGTTCAGTACCCCGTCTGGGAGCCGCTCGCCCGGCGGCTGCAGGAGCGGCGCGGCTGGCGGCTCGTCTACGACTGCCTCGACGAGCACTCCGGCTTCGGAACGCACGGCGCCTCGACCGCCGAGGACGAGCGCCGCCTGATCCATGAGGCCGACCTGGTGCTCGCTACGTCCGGCCGGCTCCACGAACGCATTCGGACGCTGCGCGCCGACGCGATGCGCCTCCCGAACGCCGGCGACGCCGAGCGATTCGCGGCGCTGCCGCCGCGCGCCTCGAGTCCGCTCGCCGCGCTGCCGCGGCCGGTTGTGGGCTACTACGGCGCGATCTCGTCGTGGTTCGACGCGGAGGCGGTCGCGATCGCCGCCGCGCGCCACGCCGCGTGGACGTTCGCGCTCGTCGGCGACACGCGGGGACTGGCGCCCGAGGCCCTCGCGACGCTCGAGGCCCGTCCGAACGTCCGCCTCCACGGCGAGGTGCCGTACGCCGAGCTCCCGCGCTGGGTCGCGGGCTTCGACGTCTGCACGATTCCGTTCCGAAAGACGCCGCTGACCGAGGCGACGAACCCGGTCAAGCTCTACGAGTACCTCGCGACCGGCAAGCCGATCGTCGCGCGCCGCCTGCCGGAGCTCGAGCCGTTCGCGGACGCCGTCGTCCTCTACGACCGCGCGGAGGAGCTCGGTCCGGCGCTCGAGCGCGCCCTGGCGGAAGCGGGGGACGACGCGCCGCGCCGGAGACAGGAGCTGGCCCGCGCCAACACGTGGGAGACGCGCTACGCCGCGCTGCGCGAGCGGCTCGCCGCGGTGCCCCGCCCGAAGGCGACAGCGCCGCAGGAGGTGCGGGAGGCTGCGGTCGGTAACGCGGTCGCCGCGCGCGTGAAGGAGATCCGCCGTCTCGACACAGTCGTGCGCGAGCGCGACGAGGGCATCGCGTTTCTGAGGACCGAGCTCGCGGCGCGCGAGCGGCTGATCGCCGCGCGCGAGCGCGAGATCGCCGCCCTGCGCGCCGAGTCCGAGGCGCGCGACGGCCACCTGCAGTCCGTCCTCGGCGAGCTCCGCCGGCTCGAGGGCTCGCGCCTCGGCCGGCTCCGCAAGCGCGTGGAGCGCGCCCGCCACCGCGTCGGCCGCGCGACCGCACCGGGCACGCCCCTCTTCGCGGTGGGCTCGCGGCTCCTCCCACGGCGAACGCAGCAGTGGATTCGACGGCGATTCGCGCCCGTGCCGCCGACCACCGGCCTCGTCGAGGCGGCGCCGCGGGCGGAAGGCGGCGGCCGCCGCCGCGCCTCCGACGCGCTCCCCGACACGCCCGCCGGCCGGTACGACGTCGTCGTCTTCTCGATCATCGACTGGGACTTCCGCTTCCAGCGCCCGCAGCAGCTCGCGACACAGTTCGGCCGCCACGGACACCGCGTGCTCTACCTGTCGACGACGCAATGGCTCTCGCCGAACGGACCGGCCTGGGACCTGGCGCGGAAGGCGGACCGCGTCGCGGAGCTGCGCATCCGCTCGCGCCGCGCGCTCAACATCTACTCGGGCAAGCTCGACGACGCGGACCTCGACGCGCTCACCGCCGCATTCGAGGAGCTGGCCCGCGACCTCGCCGTCGGCGACGCGGTCTGCCTCGTCGAGATCCCGTACTGGGCGCCGCTCGCCGAACGCCTGCGCGAGCGCCTCGGCTGGCGCGTCGCGTACGACTGCATGGACGAGTGGACGAACTTCCCGGGCTTCGGCGCCGGCGTGCTCGCGCTCGAAGAGCCGCTCGTGCGCAACGCCGAC
>DATBBK010000199.1:0-2633 GCA_036271035.1 Thermoanaerobaculia bacterium
GGTCACACGCGCGATCGCCGACAAGGCGCGCACGATCCGGATCCCAGTCCACATGGTCGAGAAGCTGAACAAGGTCGTCCACATAGAGCGGCAGCTCGTGCAGCGGCTGGGTCGCGAGCCGAGCCCGGAGGAGATCGCCGAGGAGCTCGAGATCACGACCGAGGAGGTGCGCGAGATCCTGCGCATGTCGCAGCTCCCCGTCTCGCTCGAGAAGCCGATCGGCGAGGAGGAGGACTCCTCGCTCGGAGACTTCGTCGAGGACGAGGCGGCGGAGTCGCCGTACGACACGGCGCAGCTGATGCTGCGGCGCGAGGACGTCGTGCATGCGCTCAACGCCCTGCCGCGGCGCGAGCGCGAGGTGATCGAGCTCCGCTACGGGCTGCTCGGCGGGGAGCCGCGCACGCTCGAGGAGGTCGGCCGCGCCTTCGGCGTCACGCGCGAGCGAATCCGTCAGATCGAGAACAACACGCTCAAGAAGCTCGAGCACCTGCCCGAAGCGCAGGCGCTCCGCGACGCGGTCAGCTAGCTCCTAGCCAGCGGTCACGTCGGCATCGGTCGCCCGCTGGAGCGGGACGAAGAGCCTGCAATGCGGGCACTTGAAGCCGCGGTAGCGGGCCGCGCGTCCGCCCTTGATCGGCGCGGCGGCGAAGGTCTTGTGGCAGTGCGGGCACTCGATCTCGAAGCTCCGCTCTTCGGTCACGCCGCCCATGAGCACGGGCATACCCCCCGCCGTCTGTCCTCACGCATTGGGCGATCGCACTCCGTCCGACGCCGTTCGTAGCGTTCCGCTCCGTGGACCAGGACGTGTTCCGCCGCTGCATCGCCGAGTTCATCGGGACCTTCACGCTCATCTTCATCGGCGGAGGCGCGGGCATCGTCAGCGGCAACGACATCGTCGCCGTCGCCCTCGCCAACGGCCTTGCGATCGGGATCATGGTCACGAACCTCGGCCACATCTCCGGCGGTCACTTCAATCCGGCGATCTCGCTCGGATTCCTGACCACGAAACGGATCGAGCGGCGGCTCGGCGTTCTCTACATCGTGTCCCAGCTGCTCGGCGCGATCGCGGCCGCGCTTATCCTCCGCGTTCTCTTCGCCCGCGCGCTCTTCCTGGGCGCCGTCCCGCACGTCGCTCCCGGCTTCGGCGACGGCAAGGCGCTGCTGGTCGAGATCATCCTCACCTTCTTCCTTGTCTGGGCCGTATTCGCGACCGCGGTCGACCCGCGCGGCGCCTTCAAGGCGATCGCGGGCCTCGCGATCGGGCTGACGATCACGATCGACGTCTTCATGGGCGGCCCGCTGACAGGCGCGGCGATGAACCCGGCACGCGCGTTCGGCCCCGAGCTCGTCGGCAACTTCTGGAACGGGGCCTGGATCTACTGGATCGGCCCGATCATCGGCGCCCAGCTCGCGGCGCTCGGCTACGACTACCTCTACCTCCGTCCGGAGCAGCCGATGGTCGTCGGACCGCCGGAGAGCGGCGTCGAAGAGCCCGGGCCCGGCGAGATGTCCGCCGGCGCCGGCGAGACGATCGCCGACTAGCTCAAGAACTCGACGTAGCGCTCGACCGGGTCGCGTTCGCGCGGGGCGGGGTCGTGGTCGGCCGTCCCGAAGTGGAGGAGCCCGAGGAACCGTTCCCCGGCCGGAATGCCGACAGCCTCACGGCCTGCTTTCGTCCTCAGGATGTGCGGTGTCCGCCAGTAGGTCGCTATGCCGCGCTCGGTCGCGGCCAGCAGGACGAGTTGGATCGCCGCTGCAGCCGCGCAGACGTCTTCCTCGTCGGTCGCGAGGTCACCGGTCAGCGCCGCCGTTGCGAGTACGAGCGTCGGAGCGCGCTCGAGCTTCTTCGCCTCCTTCTCGCCGGCGGCCCGCTTCAGCGCTTCCAGCGTCTCGGGGCCGAGCACGCGGAAGCGCCACGGCTGATTCAGGTGATGAGTCGGCGCGAACCGCGCGGTCGCGAGCAGCTCGAGCAGCGTCTCGCGCGGGACGGGCTCCGGGCCGAACGTCTTGTGCGTGCGCCGCGCAGCGGCCAGCTCGGCCAGGGTCACGCGAGTCGCGCGGTGACCGTGACCGTCGCGTCCGCGCGCTTCAAGAGCTGCGAAAACGGACAGCCTTCGTCCGCTCGCGTGGCCGCCGATTGGAGCGCCGCGTCGTCGATCCCGTCGACCCGCGCAACGATCGCGACTCGGGAGCCGACGATCTGGTGTCCCTGGCCCTCGACCTCGTCCATGACGATCGTGCATTCCACGTCGAGGCGGCCCGGCGGTGTGCCGGCCTGGGTCAGCTCGCCGACGAGTGACATCGTGATGCAGCCGCCGTGCGCCGCGGCGAGCAGCTCCTCCGGGCTCGTCTTGCCTCCAGGTTCGCCGATCCGCGACGGAAGGGAGAACGGAAGGCGCGCGAAGGCGCCCGTCGCACCGTCCAGCGTGCCCGCACCGCGCGCGAGGTTTCCGTCCCAGCCGACGTGTGAGGTGCGTTCGATGTGCGGCATCAGCCCGCCGGCACGGCGGCGGCGGCGCCGTCGGGGTAGTAGGCCTCGGCCGGCGAGCCCGCCGGGCGGAACACGCCGAGCACTCGCATCTCGCCCGGGCCGAAGTTCTCGACGCAGTGGACGAGCCTGGCCGGAAGGTGGA
>DATBBK010000200.1:0-3114 GCA_036271035.1 Thermoanaerobaculia bacterium
TCGACCGCGGCGCGGCGCGGGATCGTGGGAGTCGTCGCCGCGGGGGCGGCCTTCGTGACGCTCGTGGACCTGACCTCGATGAAGCTGGGCTTCACCGAGTTCGAGGAGTTCGGCCAGGCCGCGCGCGCCGTCGCGGGCGGGGCGTACCCGCTGCTCGTCACGCAGGACATGATCGACAGCCACGGCACGGTTCTCAACTTCTACGATCCTCGCGCGCGGCTCGTCGCGCTGGATCGCCTGCCGCGCGCAACGGACGGGCGCGTCGCGCTTCCGGAGGAGTCCGGCGCGCCGTGGATTCTCTCCTTCGTGCCGCCGCAGACGCGGACCAACGGCGGCGCGGCGCTGCTCTACCGCGAGCGCTACGGGGTCGAGCTCTTCGGGCGCACGCTCGCCGAGGCGCACGCGAATCCCCACTACTTCCGGCAGGGCGCGTACGTCGTCGAGAAGACCGGCGGGCTCCTCGAGTTCGGGCTTCGCCCCCTCCGTTCATATCCCGCCATGGCGTTCGGCGCGGTGCCGCCGGGCGTGGGTCTCTGGGCCACGCCGCAGGGACTCAGCCTGCGGCCTCTTCCTCCGCCGGGCTCCTGACGCGCCCGCGTCGCCGCAGGCACCACGCCGCGCCGGCCGCCAGCGCGAAGGCTGCGACGAAGAGGCCCGCCCGGAACCCGGGCGGCGAGTAGGTCAGGTCGATGCGGCCATCGCCGGCGGGCGTCTCGACGGCGAGGAAGGGCCCGTTCGCGTGCCACGTCCGCAGCGCGCGGCCTGTGCCGTCGCGCGCCGTCCAGCCGCCGTCCTGCACGAGGCTCGCGACGACGATCGCGGGCGCGTCCGACGACGTCTCGATCGACACGCGGTTGACGGACTCGTCGAAGCCGCCGACGCGCACCGCCGCGTTGGTCGCCGGCGCGCGGTCCGCCGCGTCCTCGAGGACCGCCTCGTCCGTCCAGTCGCCGATGCGGGCGGCCTCGCGCGGCCGCACCTCGCGGGCGAAGCGGACGCGTCGCGGCGCGAACGCGCGCGGCAGCGCGGACGCGTTCTCGAACACGACGCCGTCGGCCCCGGAGTACGCGACCGACCACTTCGGCGCCGGTGGGGACGTCCCCGGCGCCGCGACCAGCCAGCGGACCGACGCGAAGTCGAGCGCGCCGCAGTCGAAGCGGAGCAGCATCCGGAAGTACTCGTCGGGCGGATAGCCGCAGCTCGCGTCGAGGAACTCGAGGTAGTCGCGGCGCTCGAGGGGATCGTGCGTGCGCGCGTCCTGCACCCGCGCGTACACGTTCGTGTTCGGGAACAGCGCCGGCCCCATCCCCGCGGACCGGAACGCTCCGGCGCGCGAGCGCAGAAACGCGACGAGCGGCGTCTCGGGGAAGAGCTCCGCGGACGGCGCCGCGCGGTAGAGGTGCCGCGCGTCGACGAGGAGCTCGGCTATGGAGAGCGCCGCCGCGATCAGACAGAGGGCCGCCGGCCGCCGCCGCAGGACGACCGCCGCTGCGGCGAGCGCGAGGGCGATGCCGCACGCCGCGGTGAGCGCGCGGGACTGGAAGGCGAGCCCGCCCGCATGCGCGTGCGCGGCCCGGTGGAGGGCGAACCACGCGAATGCGCCGGCCGCAACGGCGACGCCCGAGGCCGCGAGAGCGCGCCATGGCCGCTTTCCCTCCGCCGCGTCGGCCGCAAGGCGGTCCAGCTCGAGCGCCGCGGCGAGCGGAATCGCGAGCGCGGCCCACGTCAGAAACCGCAGCGGCACGACGAAGCGCAGCAGCGGAATCCGGGACACGAGCTCGAGGAACGGCCACTGCCCGATCGCGACGAGGACGCCGCCGAGCGCCAGAGCGAGGAGGGCGAGCGTCTCGGCGCGCCGCCGGCCGCGGCGGAGGACGAGCAGAGCGAGCACGACGGCGGCGATCCCGGAATAGCCGGATGCGATCTCGGGAAACGCGCTCGGCGCGTCCGGCAGCATCGGCGAGGCGATCGCGTCGCCGTACGTGAACGGGAAGGCGAGCTGCAGCGGTCCCGCAGGCCACGCGGGCCGGTGCGGCGCGAGGGAGAGGAATCGCGCCCACGACGGCGAGGTCAGCCCCGCCAGCCGGTTCGAGGCGGACAGCGCGAAGAGGAACGGCACGAGCAGCCACGCGACGAGCGCCGCGGCCGCGGCCCCGCAGGCGGCGACGCGGACGAGCGCGCGGAGGAAGCGCGCTTCGCGCCGGAGCGCCGCGCGCAGCAGCAGCCACGCGGCGCAGAGGACGCAGCCGAGCGCGAGGCTCTCCGGATGGCCCGCGAGGACCATCGCGGCGAAGAGGGCGGTCAGCGCGATCGCGCAGCGCGTCTGGAGCCGCGCCTCCGCGGCCCGCTCCGTCAGGAACAAGAGCCACGGCCAGAGGGAGAGGACGCCCGTCTGGGGGAACAGGAGCCACGGCGTCATCGCGAGCGACAGCCCCCAGGCCGGCGCCGCGAAGAGCGACGCCGCCGGCGAGACGCCGAGCTCGCGCGCCAGCAGCCACATGCCCGACGCGGCGATCAGGACGTGGATCGCCGCGATCAGCGTGAACGCCCGGGCGAGCGGCAGCGCGAGACCGAGCAGGTGGACCGGCGAGAAGACGGCGGAGATCGCGTTGGCGGCGAGCGGCGCGCCGCCGCCGTTCCAGCGGTCGCGCAGCGGGAGCTCGCCGCGGTGCCACGCGTCGCGGGCGGCCGCCTCCCACGGGGCGAACTGCGTGATCGCGTCGTTCAGGTCGGGATTGCGCGGCGCCGGCGCGCCGGGCACGGACCACGGCGGAATGAGCCGCCGGTGGTCGGCCGGCAGGATCGTGCGATCTCCGAGGAACGCCTCGGCGAAGGCGGCGAGCGGCAGGAGCGCGAAGACGAGCAGCGCGCCGGCCGGTATCGGGCGCCGGAGCCCCCGCGCGACGGCGCCGACCGCGGCGACCGCGGCCGCGTAGAGCAGGAGCAGCAGGACCGACGTCATGCGAGTCGGGACATGGCGGGGAGTCTAAGCCGGGCCGGCGGAGCAGCTCGTCCGCGCGCCGCTTAGCGGCCGGAGGGCGCCGTGAAAATCGTGTCGTGCGGCGTGGACCGCTCCGCCTCGGGACGCCCGTTCGAGTAGTAATACAGGGAGAC
>DATBBK010000201.1:0-6837 GCA_036271035.1 Thermoanaerobaculia bacterium
CGAGATCGTCTTCGCCTCTCGCTCGAAGCGCTGGCGGACCTCGGGTGAGACGCCGAGGCTCTTCGAGAGCACCTTGATCGCGACGGAGCGCTCGAGCCGCGTGTCGCGGCCCTTCCACACCTCGCCCATCCCGCCTGCCCCGAGCCGGGACAGAATCTCGTAGGGCCCGAGCCTGGATCCCGCGGCGACAGTCATGGACGCGGGCATTCTAGTCGCGCCGCTTCACCGGTGCGGCGCTATGCTGACGGAAACCCCGGAGGTGCTCCATGCGGGTCTCCCGAAGCGGCGGCGCGGCGCTCGGCGTTCTCCTTGCGGCCCTGGCGTCCAATGCGCCCGCCCGCGCCGCCGACCCCGCCGTCGTCACCTCCTATGACCTCCCGTTCTCGAACGCCGGCGGCGTCGAGCTGCGGCTGGACGTCGCGCAGCCAACGATGGGTCCGGCCCCGTATCCCGCGGTCGTGGTCTTCCACGCCGGCGCGTGGCGCGAGGGCGGCAAGGAGGAGAACCGGCGGCTGCTGTTCGACCTCGCGCGCCACGGCTACGTCGGCGTGTCGCCGGACTATCGACTCTGTCCGCAGAGCGTCTTCCCCGCGCAGGTGGATGACGCGAAGTCGGCCGTGCGGTTCCTGCGCGCGAACGCCGCCTCTCTGAGGGTCGACCCGAATCGGATCGGCGCTATGGGCTTTTCGGCGGGCGGCTACCTGGCGTTGATGCTCGGGCTCACGGGACCCGGCGACGGCTTCGAGGGGGACAAATCGAGTCCCGGAGCGGCGCGGGTCCAGGCGGTCGTCGACTTCTTCGGGCCGACGAACCTCGCCGACGCGAGCTTCTCGCCGACGGCGAAGGAGTACGTGTCCTGCTATCTCGGAGGATCGGGCGCCACGACGAAGGAGCTCGCGTCGCGCGCCTCGCCAGTGTCGTACGTCGGATCCGGCGATCCGGCGGTGCTGATCTTCCAGGGTACGCGCGACGCGCTCGTGCCGCCGTCGCAGGTCTTCGCGCTGATGGAGAAGCTGTCGGCGGCGGGAGTCCCGGGCCGCGTGGAGTTCCTGCTCGGAGCGGAGCACGGCTTCAAGGACGCGGAGTTCGACCGCGCGATGAAGGAGACGTGGCTTTTTTTGGAGGAGAGGCTGAAGAAACGATGACGCGGCCTCCCGGGTACGTAGGGGCCGGCCCTTGCGGCCGCCCCCCCTTGGTGATGACTGACGCGGCCGATTTTTCTTTGCGAGGGGGCGGGGGCAAGCCCCGCCCCTACGACCGCCTAGCGCTTCCGCACCGCCCTCTCGATCTCGTCCGCCGTGTGCGGCAGAGAAGCCCTGCCCGTCGACGACGAAGATCGGCTCGAAGTCCGTGTACCCGGTCGTCGCGCCGTCCGTGACGGCGAACGCCATGTTGCCGATGAAGGTGGCGGTCAGGGTCGTGGGGCCGAGCCGCTCCGAAGCGGCAGCCGCGGCGCTGCAGGAGAGAAGGGTGAACACCTGCAGAAGCGCGGCATCGATCCCCTTCTTCGGCGGGACCGCAATCCTTCTCTTGTCATCCCGAGGAGCGTAGCGACGAGGGATCCCTCTCGGTGCATCGATGCCTCTCCGCAGCGGTCCGGCGGCGAAAGGGGTCCCTCGCTTCGCTCGGGATGACAAATCATCGAGGAGGCTCGGCGACTACTGCGTGATTCCGACTTCCCTCAGCACGAAGGCGTAGTCGAATGCCGCTTCCTTCAGCCGGTCGTAGCGGCCCGACGAGCCGCCGTGGCCGCCGGCCATGTTGATCTTGAACAGGAGCGGGTTGTCGTCCGTCTTCGTCGCGCGCAGCTTCGCGACGTACTTCGCGGGCTCCCAGTACATGACCTGCGAGTCGTCGAACGACGTCTTCACGAGCATCGCCGGATACGCCTTCGCCGCGACGTTGTCGTACGGGCTGTACGACTTGATGTAGTCGTACTGCTCCTTTATCTTCGGATTGCCCCACTCCTCGAACTCGCCGACCGTCAGCGGGAGCGACTCGTCCATCATCGTGTTGATCACGTCGACGAACGGGACGCGCGCGACCACGGCGTGGAACAGGTCCGGGCGCATGTTGGTCACCGCGCCCATCAGCAGGCCGCCCGCGGAGCCGCCCTCGATGACGAGACGGTCCTTCGACGTGTAGCCGTCCTTGACGAGGGCCTCGGCGCACGCGATGAAGTCGGTGAAGGAGTTCTTCTTCGACAGCATCTTGCCCTGGTCGTGCCACCTCTTCCCGAGGTCGCCGCCGCCGCGGATGTGCCCGACCGCGTAGACGACGCCGCGGTCGAGCAGGCTGACGCGGTTCGAGCTGAAGTTCGCTTCCGACGGCGCGCCGTACGAGCCGTACGCCGTCAGGAGCATCGGCGCCTTCCCGTCGGTCTTCAGCCCCTTCCGATAGACGACCGAGATCGGCACGCGCGTACCGTCGGATGCGGTCGCGTAGCGCCGCTCGGAGGTGTATACCGACGGGTCGTAGCCGCCGAGCACCTCGCGCTGCTTGAGGAGCCGGCGCTCCTTCGTGACCATGTCGACGTCGTAGACCGACGGCGGCGTCGTGAACGACTCGTACTCGATGCGGAGGACGCGCGTGTCGAACTCGAAGTTGTTCTGCGGCCCCGCCGAGTAGATCGCCTCGGGAAATTCGACCCGGTACGAGCCGCCGTTCGTCAGGTCGGTCACCTGGATCCGCGGCAGCGCGTCCTGGCGCTCCCACCACACGGCGAAGTCCTTGAAGAGGTCGATCCCCTCGACCATTACGTCGTCGCGGCAAGGGACGAGCTCCTTCCAGTTGTCGGGCCCCGGGCTCGCGACGGGAGCGGTGACGATCCGATTGTTCCGGCACCCCTTGTTGGTGCGGATGTAGAAGACGTCGCCGCGGTGGTCGACGTCGTACTCGTGCTCGGTCTCGCGCGGCGCGATCAGGCGGAGCTCGGCCGCCGGCTGATCGGCGGGCAGGTAGCGCCACTCGCTCGACGTGTGCGACGCGGTGCCGAACAGGACGTACGTCCTGCTGCGCGTGCGCGTCGCGTAGATGCGGAACCGCTCGTCCTTCTCCTCCAGGAGCATCGCGTCCTTCGACGGATCGGTCCCGATCGTGTGTCGGAACAGCCGGAACGGCCGCTTGGCCGGATCGGTCGTCGTGTAGAAGAGCGTCTTGTTGTCCGCTGCCCACGCGACCGAGCTGACGCGCTCGACCTTCTCGGGATAGACGCGGCCGGTCGTCAGGTCCTTGATCCACAGCGTGAAGTCGCGGAACCCCGTGTTGTCGGTCGTGTACGCGAGGAGGTTGCCGTCGTCGCTCACCTCGAGGTGCGCCACGCTCATGAAGCGCTCGCCCTTCGCGAGCTCGTTCAGGTCGAGGAAGACCTGCTCGGGCGCTTCCATCGATCCCTTTCTTCGGCAGTGGATCGGGTACTGCTTTCCCTTCTCGGTGCGGGAGTAGTAGTACCAGCCGCCCTCACGCGCCGGGACGGAGAGGTCCGTCTCCTTGATGCGCGCGAGCATCTCGTCGTAGAGCGCCTTCTGGAACGGTTCGGTCGGCTTCATGTACGCGTCGGTGTACGCGTTCTCGGCCTCGAGATAGGTGCGGACCTTCGGGTTGTCCTTCTCGCGCAGCCAGAAGTACTCGTCCTGGAGGGTGTCGTCGTGCAGCTTGAGCATGTGAGGCACCTTGGGCGCGACCGGCCGCGCCACGTCGCCAGCGGGAGCCGAGCCCGCCGGGGTTGCGATGATCGAGAGCGAAGCGAAGGCCGCGGCCGCGAGAGGCCCGAGACTCCGGGAGCCCTTCTTCTTCATGGGGGACCTCCGAGGTGACCCGGATCTTGTCACCAATCGGAGGCGGGCGGCGCGACCCGCCCCGCGTCACTTGCTTCCGGTGCCCGCTCCCTCCGCCTTCTTGAAGTCTCCCGCCATGACCACCGTCATCTTCGACGGATCGATGTGCCGCCGCATCGCGGCGAGGATGTCGGATCCGGTGAGCGCCTCGACCTTCTGCTCGAGCTCGGCGTCGAACGCCATCGTCCGCCCCAGATAGAGGTCCAGCGCGAGAGTCCGCGCGAGGGGGAGGTCCTGGGCGCGGCCGACCTGCCGCGACTGGAGCCAGCCGGACTTCGCCTCGGCGATCTCCTTGTCCTCGAAGCCGTCCTTGAGGACTCGCGCGACCTCCTCCTTCATCGCGACCTCGAGCTTCGCCGCGTTCTGCGGCGCGTAGATCGCGAACGCCGTGAACGCGCCCGACTTCTCGAGCGGCGACGCGGTGAGCTGCGATCCGACTCCGTACGAGAGGCCTTCCTTCTGCCGGATCCGCACGGCCAGCCGCGAGTTCAGGAATCCGCCGCCGAGCATGTAGTTGCCCAGCAGCAGGGCGGGGAAATCCGGATCGTCGTCGCGGATCGCCAGGTTCTGCCCGCCGACATAGAACGCGTTCGCCTTGTCCGGTGTCTCGAGCGTCTGGCGCAGCGACGCGACCTCCTGGTAGGGCTGCGGGACGCGCGTGAACGACGCCGGACTCTTCCAGTCGCCGAAGAGCTCGGCGATCTCCGAGGAGACGGCGCCCTCGTCGAAGTCGCCGACGACCGCGAGCTCGCCGTTCGACGCGCCGTAGAAGGACGAGTAGAAGTCCTTCGCGTCGGCGAGGGTCGCCTTCGTGTACGCCTCCGCCTCCTCGTCGAACGTCTGCACGTAGCGCACGTCGCCCTTCGGGTACGGGCTCATGTGGCGCTGGTAGAAGGTCGAGCCGACGGCGTCGGGCTCGCTCTTCTGCTGCTCGACCGCGGCGAGGTTCTCCTGGCGCAGCTCCTCGAACTCCTTGTCCGGGAACGCGGGCTCGCGCAGGACCTCCCGGGCGAGGCGGAGCACCTCGGGAAAGTTCTCCCGCGTCGTCTCGATCGACAGCGTCGCCTGCGTCGCCCGGCCGGAGACTCCCATGCGCGCCTTGAGCCGGTCGAGCTCGTCCTTGATCTGCTGCCGCGTGTGCTTCGTCGTGCCGCGCATGAGCATGTCGGCGGCGAGATCGGCGGAGGTCGCCTTGCCCGCGAGGCTCTTCTCGTCGCCGAAGCGGATCGTCATCGCGGCGACGACCGTCCCGCCGCGCGTCTTCTTCGGCAACATCGCGACCTGCAAGCCGTTCGGCAGCTTCGAGCGCTTCGTGCGCGAATCGATGTGCGCGGGCGACGGGTCGAACGCCTCGCCGGCCGCGACCGCGGCGTCGCCCTTGTAGTCCTTCACCATCGCGGCGACGTCGGGCGGGGGCGGGACCTCGGAGCGGTCCGGCTTCGCGGTCGGGATGAAGACGCCGAGCGTGCGGTTCGACGGCTTCAGGTACTCCGCCGCGGCCATCTGCACGTCCTCGACCTTCGCGTCGCGGATACGGTCGCGCGTGAGGAAGAACAGGCGCCAGTCGCCCTGTCCGATGAACTCGGAGAGCTCGAGCCCGACGCGGTCCGCGCTGTTGAGCATGAGGGCGATATTCTTGAGGAGCGACGCCCGCGCGCGGTCGACCTCCTCCTTCGTGATCGGCGTCTTGCCGGCGGCGTCGTCGATCGTCTTGCGCAGGTCGGCGACCGCGGCGTCGACGTTCTGATCCTGCCGGACCTCCGCGTTGAACATCACGAACCCGGGGTCGTGCAGCGCCATGAAGTAGCCGCCGACCGACGTCGCCTTCTTCGTCTCGACGAGCGCCTTGTACAGGCGCCCGGACGGCGTGTCCGTCAGGACCTCGGTCAACAGCTCGATCGCGCCGGCCTCCGGGCTCGAGCCCGCCGGCACGTGATACGCGGCGGCGATCGCCTGCACGTCGCCGACGCGCTCGAGACGGACGTCGCGCTCGCCGTCCTGGGTGGGATCGAGCGTGTAGAAGGTCGGCAGCTTCCGAGTCGGCTTCGGGATCCGGCCGAAGGTCTGGTTGATCTTCGCGAGCGTCTTCGCCTCGTCGAACCGCCCGGCGACGAGCAGCACGGCGTTGTCGGGCTGATACCAGGTCCGGTAGAACGCCTGCAAGCGGTCGATCGGCACGTGCTCGAGGTCCGACTTCGCGCCGATCGTGGACTTGCCGTAGTTGTGCCAGAGGAACGCCGTCGAGAGGACGCGCTCCTCGAGGATCGACGCCGGGTCGTTCTCGCCCATCTCGAACTCGTTGCGGACGACCGTCATCTCGCTGTCGAGGTCCTTCTTGGCGATGAACGAGTTCACCATCCGGTCCGCCTCGAGGTCGAGCGCCCAGTCGAGGTTCACGTCGTTCGCCTGGAACGTCTCGAAGTAGTTCGTCCGGTCGAACCACGTCGAGCCGTTCGGCCGCGCGCCGTGCGACGTCAGCTCCTGCGGGATGTTCTGGTGCCGCGGCGTGCCCTTGAACACCATGTGCTCGAGAAGGTGCGCCATGCCGGTCTCGCCGTAGCTCTCGTTGCGCGAGCCGACCTTGTAGGTCACGTTGACGGTGATCGTCTGCTTCGTCTCGTCGGGAAAGAGCAGGACGGTCAGGCCGTTCGCGAGGCGGTACTCGGTGATGCCCTCGACCGAGGCGACCTTCTGCGGCGCGGCCGGCGGCGCCGCGGCGCGTGCGGGAGCGGCGGAGGCGGAAGCGGAAGCGGGAGTCGAGGTCGACGCGCTCGCCTTCGTCTTCGGCGCGGGCTTCGTCGCGGTCTGGGCGGCGAGCGGCGCGGCCGCGAAGGCGGCCACGAGCAGCAAGGGCAGGATCCGTCGCAGAAAACGCATGGGGTGTCTCGGCTCCTCTCAGGGCCCGGCGGGGACTCGATCCGGCGGGCAGAAAGGCAACGAATAACACCGACGGCGGATTCCGGGAACCGGCCGAGCCGCCGCGGATCGAATCGGCCTGGCT
>DATBBK010000202.1:0-15525 GCA_036271035.1 Thermoanaerobaculia bacterium
CGATCGCGCGCGACCTGTGCGAGGCGCTGGTCGCCGCGCACGCCGCCGGCGTGATCCATCGCGACATCAAGCCCGACAACGTGCTGATCGCGAGCGATGGCCGTGTCGTGCTCGCCGACTTCGGCGTCGCCGCGGCGAGCATCGGCGATCCCGGCGAGGTGTCGGGAACGCCGGCGTACATGGCGCCCGAGCAGCTCGCGGGCAAGGGCGCGTCGGTCCGAAGCGACATCTACGCGCTCGGACTGGTGCTCTACGAGCTGTCGACGGGTAAGAAGGCGTTCGACGCTTCGACCTTCGAGGAGCTCCGTCGCAAGCACGCGGAGGATCCCCCGTCGGCGCCGTCGCAGGTGTCGCCGGGCTTCGATCCGGCGGTCGAGCGGGTGATCCTGAGGTGCCTCGAGAAAGACCCGGCGGCGCGGCCCGGCTCCGCGGCTCAGGTGGCGGCGGCGCTTCCCGGCGGCGATCCGCTCGCGGCGGCGATCGCGGCGGGAGAGACGCCGTCGCCGGAGATGGTCGCGGCGGCGGGGGGACGCGGCGCGATCTCGCCGGCCGTCGCGCGGCTGTTGCTGCTCGGGCTGGCCCTGGCGATCGGTCTCGCGCTCGTCATCACGCCCCGGGCGAACGTCGCTTCGTTCGCGGGCCTGGAGAAACCTCCGGAAGTTCTTCGCGAGCGAGCCGAGGAGGTCCTGCGCAGTGTGAACGGAGGCAAGGCCGCCGATTTCGCGAACTGGTTTCGCACAGATTACGACTTCCTGCGGTGGGCCCGAGCCCATGGGGGCATCGCAGGCGATCTGTCGCGGGACGCCGTGGTCTTCGTCTACCGCCAGGCCCCCGCGCCCCTGTTCCCGGCTCTGGCGGAGACCGGCCCCTTTCCCTCGCCGACCGTGGACTCCTCGAACCCGGCTCCCGTGGTGCCTGGAATGGCGGAGGTACGGCTCGATGGTCGCGGCCGACTGATCCACCTCGCCGTCGTCCCTCCTCAGCTCACGAACCAGGAAACCGCCGTTCCCGAAACGGATTGGGGGCTGTTGTTCCGGCAGGCCGGCCTCGATCCGAGCCGTTTCTCCCGCGTCGAGGCGCGATGGTCGCCTCCCGGGTACGCAACGGAACGCGCCGCCTGGGAGGGGCCTCACCCCGACCGACCCGGCGTCACGATGCGCGTGGAAGCCGCATCCTACCGAGGTCTCCCGGTTTCCTACCTCTGGATCGGGCCCTGGACGACGCCGGCGAAAGACGCCAAGAACGAGGAAGTGTCCCGGCCGCAGGAGATCCTTTTCGAAATTATGTTGTTCGCGTGCTTTCTCGGCGGCGCCCTGCTCGCGCGACACAACGTGCGAGCCGGACGCGGCGACCGGCGCGGCGCGGGCCGCCTGGCCGCCATCGTCGGCGGTCTCATCATGGCGATGTGGATTCTCGGGGGCCACCATGTGAGGACCGCGGCCGAGGGTTGGTTGTTCCTGGAGGCGTTCAGCAACGCCGCGGGGACGGCGGTCATCTACTGGGTCGTCTATCTCGCACTGGAGCCGTTCGCGCGGCGGCTGTGGCCACAGATGCTGATCTCCTGGGCGCGGGCGCTCTCCGGACGCTGGAGCGACCCGCTGGTCGGGCGAGACCTGCTCATCGGTGCGGCGGTCGGCGGCGCCTCCGGTCTGATCGAGCCCTTCGGGCAGCTGTTCCTCCGCCGCTTGAGAGCGGATGCACCGCTGCCCCTGTCGTTCGAAGGACCGCCGCCGAGGCTGGGGACGTCCCTGGCCGAGCTCATGTCCTCGGCGGTCGCTTCGACGTTCTGGATCCTCGGGATCGTGCTCGTGCTGGTCCTCGTCCGACGCGTACTGAAGAAGGGCTGGCTCGCGGGCGCCGTCGTCAGCGTGCTGTTCGCGCTCATCCTTCTCGGGTCGACGCCCATGGATCCCTTGATCTTCGTCTGGCCCCTGCTCCTCGTCGGAATCCTGGTGGCGACCACGGTCCGGTTTGGCCTGCTCGCGGCGATCGTCGCGGGGTTCAGCCAGCGTGCCTTCAGCCACTTCGTCTACAGCGCGGAACCGTCGAATTGGACGTTCTTCGCCAGCATGATTCCGCTCGCTCTCGTCGCTGCGCTCGCCGTGTGGGCGACCAGGACGGCGCTGGCGGGAAAGCCGCTCTTCGGCGAGGCGACAGCCGGCCCGGCGACCATCTAACAAAGAGCCGACGCCCGAGGCGCCGGGGTGCTCTACCTCATGGCCTCCATCGGCGAGAGCCGCGACGCGCGCACCGCCGGGTACATCCCAAACACGATCGCCAGCACGAGGCACGTGAGCCACGCGACGATAAGCCCCATCGGATTGACGACGAGCCCGTAGGGGAAGTTCGCCGACAGCGCCTTGCAGGCGATGGTGCCGAGGAACGTGCCGAGCGACGCGCCGACCGCGGCCAGCACGCACGCCTCGAGGAGGAACTGCACGAGGATCTCGCCGTCCGACGCGCCCATCGCCTTGCGGAGGCCGATCTCGTAGCGGCGATCCGAGAACGAGATCAGCATGACCGACAGCACGCCGACGCCGCCGACCAGCAGCACCGTCGCGGCGAGGCTCGTCAGGACGACGCGCCAGCCGCGCATCTGGTTCATGAAGTTCTCCCATGCGCGAGCGGCCTCGGCCTCGAGGTCGACGATCTTCACGTCCTCGATTCCGTGGTGCGCCTGCTTCGCGCGGCCGAGCATCGTCGCGGATACCTCGGCCTGGTCGCGCTTGCGGGCGAGCTTCACCGCCATGTTCGCGAGTTTGTGGTCCGGGTCCATCCGGTCCATGTACGTCTGGAGCGGGATCGTGATGCCGTTCGCGTCGTACCAGAGCTCCTCGCTGAAGATCTGGCTGGACGCCTGGACGCCGACGACGCGAAACCGCACTCCCTCGACGGTGATGTCGCGGCCGACGGGGTCGGCGCCGCCGAACAGCTTGGAGCCGAGCGTCGCGCCGACGACGGCGACGGTCGAGCGGCGGCGCTCGTCGTTGTCGGTCAGGCCCCGTCCGATCCCGATGTTGCGGTTCATCCAGCGGCCGTAGTCGGGCCACACACCGTTGACCCAGCAGCGTTCCGTGCCGCCGGCGATCTTCACCGCCGACTGCTTCGTGGCTCGCGGCAGGTACGCCAGGACCTTCGCGTCGGGCGCCGTCAGCCGCGGCAGATCCTCCCAGCGCAGGCCCGGGCTCATCGCGAACCGCTTCTGCTCCTCGGTCGTCTCGGGCGAGTCGGGCGCCAGCATGATCGTGCCGTCCCAGCTCATTCCCGAGAAGCCCGTCGAGATCTTGTCCATGACGCCGTCCAGCACGGACGACATGACGACGAGCGCGAAGACTCCGAGCATGAGCAGCGTGAGCGTCAGCGTCGACCGAAGCTTGTGCGCCCAGAGCTCGACGAAACCGCCCTTGACGATCTCCCAGCCGAGCGCGAGACGCGCGCCGATGGAGAGGTGCCGCGGCCGCGCGATGCGGTCCGTGATCGCAGGAGCCCGAGGGACGGCGACGCCGCTCACGACCTCACTCATAGCGCAGCGCCTCCATCGGCGAGAGCCGCGAGGCCTTCCACGCGGGGAAGAGCGCGAACAGGAAGCCGAAGACCGCGGCGAGCGCATATGCCAGCACGAAGCTCTTCGGATCGATGTGCAGCGGAATACCGATCGACGCCGTGATGATCTTCGAGAAGCCGACGCCGATGACGAGGCCGGCGAGCGAGCCGACCCCGGTCAGCAACAGAGCCTCGGTCATGAACTCCTTGAAGATCTCGCGCCCCGGCGCGCCGATCGCCATCTTGACGCCGACCTCGCGGATGCGCTCCTTCAGGGTCGCCATCTGGATGTTGACGTTGACGATGCCGCCGCCGATGAGCGAGAGGAACCCGGACAGGAGAAAGATGATGTCGTAGACGCTTCCCTGCGAGCGCTCCTTCCGGACGCGCGCCGCGACGTCGTCGAGACGGAAGTCGTCCTGCTGGCGGTGATTCGCCTTCAGCAGCGACGACAGCCCCTTCGTGAACTTCTCCATCGCGTCGAGCTCGCGGATGCGGAACGTGACGCGGTCCACCCGGTGGTAGTTGTCGCCCTCGAAGCGGCGCGCGACGAGCGTCGTCGGAATCGCGATGATCCGGTTGCGCCAGCGGAACATGTTGCGGTTCGACTCGCGGAAGCGGAAGACGCGCTCCTTCAAGATGCCGATCACGGTGACCGGCGTGTCCCCGATCCGCATCGAGCGGCCGAGCGCGTCGCCGTTCGGGAAGAAGACGGAGACGGCCTCGGTGCCGAGGATCGCGACGGGCGCCGCGCTGTCGATGTCGTGCAGCGTGAAGTCGCGCCCCTGGTCGACTTCGTAGCCGTCGAGCGCGAGGAACTCGCGGCCGATGCCGCGGATGTCGCGCTCCTGGTCCGCGTACGGCGAGCGGACGCGCGCCCGCGCGTCCTTGCGGAGCGAGACGCCGTCCACGACCGAGTTGTCGAGCCCCTCCGCCTCGCTGGCGTCGGCCGTGCGCAGGCCGAGGTTCGCCGTCTGCAGCGCCGTCGGCGCGCCCTCCCGGACGACGGCCGACTGGCGGACGTTGAGCTTGTCGAGCCCGCCCATCTTGACGTAGAGCTCCATCGAGCGCTTGCGCATGCTGTCGGAGATCGACATGCCTCCGAGCACCGCCGCGACACCGAGGATCACGCCGAGCGACTGCAGCGTGGAGCGCGTGAGGTTCTCCCGCATCTCCACCCAGGAGTTCTTCAGCCGCTCGCGGAATTTGCCGTTGAAGAAGGTCATAGGTCGTAGGTCGTAGGTCGTAGGGAGCTCATCTCCGCGACCTGGCGTCCGAACGCATCAGTGCGAGCTCAAGCCCGCGCAGCATCCGAGCACACTCCTCGTATCGCGACAGTAGAGGCTCGATCACTTCGGCTTTCAGATAACCCTTTCGCGCCGCGATACGAATGTGATGGCGCGTCTCGCGCAGTTCTCCGAGCGAGCGGTTGATTCCCTCGAGGTAGATAGAGACGTGTTTGTTGTTCCAAGCTTCGGCGATATTGGCGGCGATTGCGTTGGAGCTTCGACGAAGTTGGGAGCCGAGTTCGTACATCTCGTGCTTCGGAAAATCCATGGTCAGAGAATTGACTTCGAGGTGCAACTCAACCAGCCGTTGATAAACGACCAAATCCTCGAAGCTCTGGATCGTTGACTTGGGCATACCTACGACCTTCGACCTAAGACCTACGACCTCAGTCAGGCCGCCTCGGCCTGACTGATCAATCCGTCCATGATCTCGACCTGGCGCTGGGCCATGGCGGCGATCGAGAGGTCGTGCGTGACGATGATGATCGTGTTGCCCTGTCGGTGCAGCTCGGCGAAGAGCTCGAGGACCTCGTGGCCCGTCTTCTGGTCGAGCGCGCCCGTCGGCTCGTCGGCGAGCAGCAGCGCGGGACGATTGGCGAGCGAGCGCGCGATCGCGACGCGCTGGCGCTGGCCGCCGGACAGCGCCGCCGGCAGCACCTTCGCCTTGTCGGGGATGCCGACCTTCTCGAGCAGATCGAGCGCGCGCTGGCGGCGCTCCTTGCGGCCGACGCCCGCGTAGAGCATCGGCAGCTCGACGTTGCGTACGACCGACGCCTTCGGCAGCAGGTTGTACTGCTGGAACACGAAGCCGATCTTGTCGTTGCGGATCTGCGCGAGCTCGCGGCCGGAGAGACCCTCGACGCGGCCGCCGTCGAGCGCATAGCTGCCGCCCGTCGGCTGGTCGAGGCAGCCCAGGATCGCCATCAGCGTGGACTTGCCCGAGCCGGACGGACCGATCAGCGCGACGAACTCGCCGCGCTCGACGGTCAGGTCGATCCCGCGCAGCGCGTGCACGGCGGCTCCGTTCGAGCCGAAGACCTTCGTCAGCTGGTGGGTCTGGATGATGGGGGGCATGTCTGGGTTCCTCCGACTAACCGTCTCCCAAATCGCACGTCATCCTGAGGAGCGAAGCGACGAAGGATCCCCGGATGTTCCGCCCGGCGCTTCGAGTCGGGGATCCTTCGCTTCGCTCAGGATGACGTGTGTGCGCCGCCCTCGCGGCGACACACGTCAGTTGTCTTCTTCGTCCTTCTCGACGCGCTTCTTCGTCGGATCCTCGAGCGCGACCTGCTCGCCGGACTTCAGCCCGGTCTTGATCTCGACGCGCTCGAGCGTGGCGATGCCCGCCTGGACCGGGACCACGTCGAAGTAGTCCTTCCAGTGCTCCGACAGCCAGATGAACTTGCTGCGGCCCGACAGGCCGTCCTTCGCCGTCTTCATCTTCTTCGGGTCGAGGTTCGCCTTGAGCTTGTAGGCCACCGTCTCCCCGTCGCGCTTCTGAAGCGCCTCGAGCGGGATCGACACGGCCTTGTCGCGCTTCTCGCCGAGGATCTCCGTGTTCGCGCTCATGCCGGTGCGGAACGCATCGCCGAGCTCGTCGAGCGTGACCTCGATCTTGAAGACCTTGATCTTCTCGACCAGCTCCGCCGACGGCGCGACGAACGTGACCTTCCCGGTGAAGATCTTCTGCGGGTACGCGTCGAGCGTGATGCGCGCCGGCTGTCCGACGTGGACCTTCGCGATGTCGACCTCGTTCAGGTTGACGCGGATGATGAGCGAGTTCAGATCGGCGACCGTGAACAGCACGGTGCCCGCGTTGAACGACGAGACGCCCGACGTGACCGTCTCGCCCAGCTCGACGCCGCGCTTGATGACGACACCACTCATCGGCGCCGTGACGCGCGCATTCTGTGACGACGCGTTGCCCGAGATCGGAATGCCGCGGGACTCGACGATCTGGTAACGCATCTGCGCGGCGCGGAGATTCTCCTTCGCCTGGTCGCGCTTGATCTCGGAGGAGCGGTACGTGTCGCGGCCGACGAGGCCCTGATCGAACAACGCCTTCTGCATCGTGAAGTCGCGCTCGCCGTCCTGCAGCTTCAGCTCGGCGTCCTTGACGCTCGCCTGCACGTCCGAGAGCGACTGCGCCTGGTTGACGTCGGGCTCGATCTCGGCGAGCACGTCGCCCTGCTTCACGACGGCGCCCTCACGCACCTTGAGCGCGATGACGCGGCCCGACACGGCGGACTTCACGTCGACCTTCGTGACCGGGTCGACGACACCGACCTCGCGAACGGACACCTGGAGGTCCTCCGCCTGCACCTTGCCGAGCCGGAAGGGAGTGTTCTCGGAGGGGTCCTTCAGGTCGTTCTTGTCCCGGCTCTTGGCCGCGATGATCGCCGCGCCGGCCACGACGCCCGCCAGGACCAGGAGGACGACCCACTTCTTCTTTTTCACGAGAAACCTCCCAAAGGCGGAGAAAGCACGAGCCACGACTGGGTAATACGCATGGGGGGGAGCGAATGTTCGATAACGGACGGTGTCCAGGAAGGATTCCCGGACCAAGGTCCCAGGGGGCCGTTTACGACGTCATCCGGAGGCGCGCCAGCGCCGAAGGATCCCCGAATTGCTCGCCGACGATGCCGGCGCTTCGATTCGGGGATCCTTCGCTGCGCTCAGGATGACGCCTGGGGGGCTGCCGCCACCCTGCTCTTCGTGTAGGACGCCGGAACATCCTCTTCACACCCTCCGTACCTCTCGCGCAGGAGGCGGCCGGACATGCTCGAGATTCGATCCCTCGGCAAGCGCTACCCCGGAGGCACCGTGGGTCTCACCGACTTTTCCCTCGAGGTCGGCGAGGGCGTGCTGGGCCTGCTCGGACCCAACGGCGCGGGAAAAACGACGCTCATGTCGATTCTCGCGACGGTGACGAAGCCCACATCCGGCACCTTCCTCTGGCAGGGGCGCGACGCGGCGCGAGACCCGCTCCCGCTCCGGCGCGAGCTCGGCTACCTGCCGCAGGACTTCGGCGTCTACCCGAAGCTGACCGGCCGCGAGTTCCTCCTCTACCTCGGCCGCCTGAAGGGACTCTCCGGCGCGGACCTCGACCGCCGCGTGCAGGAGCTGCTCGAGCTGACGAATCTCCACGGCGCGGCGAGCCGTCGTCTCGGCGCCTACTCCGGCGGCATGCGCCAGCGGATCGGCATCGCGCAGGCGCTGCTCGGCGACCCGCGCCTCGTCATCGTCGACGAGCCGACCGTCGGCCTCGACCCCGAGGAGCGCGTGCGCTTCCGCAACCTGCTCGCCGAGATCGCGAACGGGCGCGTCGTGATCCTGTCGACGCACATCGTCTCGGACGTCGAGGCGGTCGCGTCGCACATCGCAGTGATTCGGCAGGGGAGGCTCGTGCTCCACGCGACGCCCGAGGCGCTGCTCTTGCGCGCCGCCGGACGCGTCTTCGTCGCCGTCGTCTCGTCCGACCGCCTCGCGGAGGCGCAACGCCTGGATGGCGTCCACGTTTCGAGCCTCATGCGCCGCGCCGACGGCGTGCACGTCCGCTTCGTCACGAACGGCGGCACGCTGCCCGGCACCCGCGAGGTCGAGCCGACGCTCGAGGACGCGTACCTGCTCGCGAACCTGGCGGCGGCGCCGGCGCCGGTGACTGGATTTTTCGGCAAGCCGACGGTCTCGGAGCGAGCATGACCGCGTTTGCACGGTGCACTTTGCCGCGCCGGACGCCCTGGTGCGCGTCGTCCCGCGCGACGGCTTTGTGCGCGTCGTTCCGCGCGACGGCCTTGTGCGCGGCGTTCCGCGCCGCGGCGCTCGCCGCGGTCCGGTGATGTCCGCCTCCGTCTCGCCCCTGTGGGCCCAGGTCCGCGCCGAGCTGACGATGCGGCTGCGCTCCTTCGCGACGCCGATCGCGATCCTCGTGTATCTCGCGGCCGCGTTCTTCTGGGTGCCCGACCCGAACGGCCACGCCGCCTCGCTGTCGTGGGACCTTCCGGACGGCCGCGTCCAGGCGCCGCTCTACGGCGCGGGATACGTCGGCTTCGCGCTCGCGATCCTCTCGTGCGTCTTCCTCGGGCTCGGGGGCTTCTACCTCGTCGCGGGATCGGTGAAGCGCGACCGGCGCAGCGGCGTCGGCGCGATCCTCGCCGCGACGCCGCTGTCGAAGTCGGCGTACCTCGGCGGCAAGCTCGCCGCGAACCTCGCGTACCTCTTCGTGCTCGACGTCGTCGGCCTGCTCGCCGGCCTGCTCACGTTCCTGCGCTGGGGCACGGGGCCGTTCTCGCCGATCGCGTTCGCCGGGCCGTACTTCCTGATGACGATCCCCGCGATCGCGGCCGTTGCGGCTCTCGCCGTGCTGTTCGACGTGACGCCGGTGCTGCGCTCGCGAGGCGGGTTCGTGCTGTGGTTCTTCGTCTTCCTGTTCGGCCTCGTGAAGCTGCCGCTCGACCTCGCCGGCATCGACATGGACTCGGGCCGCCCCACGAGCGCGAGCACGCGCCCGATCTTCGACCCGGCCGGGCTCGCGAGCGACCAGTACCTCGTCCGCCGGACGCTGCCGCCCGACGTGCGGGGCATCTCGGCCGGCCACGTCTCGCGAACCCAGCCGATCGAGCGCGTGCCGTGGAGCGGAGTGCCGATCACGGCCGAGTTCGTGGCGATCCGCGCTCTGAATCTCGCCTTCCTCGTCGTCCCGTTCGGGCTCGCCGTGCTCCTGTTCGACCGGTTCGATCCCGCCCGCGGGAAGAAGCGCGTTCGCCGCGCCGGTCCCTTCGCGCGGCTCGCCGCGCGCCTTCGCCGCGGGGAGAATGCCGTCGGCGACGACGCCGGCGCGATCGTGCGCCGCGCCGCGCCGCTGACGCCCGTGACCGCGCGCCCCTCCGCCGCCGCCGCGATCCTCGCCGAGGCGCGGCTGATCTGGGAGAGCGCGTCGTGGGTCAAGTGGCCGCTCGCGCTCTCCGCGATCCTCGCCGGCCTGCTCCCCGGCAACTTCGCGCAGGGCATCTTCCTGCTGCTCCTCGTGCCCGTGATCTCCGAGGTCGCGGCGCGGGAGGATCTCGCCGGAACGCGCGCGCTGGTCTTCTCGCAGCCCGGCGTCCCGCGCTCGCCCGTCCTCTGGAAGACGGCGGCGCTCGGCCTCTTCGTGCTGATGATCGGCGCGCCGATGGCGGTGCGCGACGCCTTCGCCGCGCCCGCTCGCGGCCTCGCGTGCGTCGCCGGCCTGGCGGCCATCGCGCTGGCGGCCTCGGGCCTCGGCGCGCTGTCCTCGGGCGGCAAGCTCTTCACCGGGCTTTACGTCGTGGTCTGGTACATGGCGATGTCCGGGGCCTCCTTTGCGGATTTCACGGCCTCGCTCGGCGACAAGCCCGAGCCGCTGTGGGGAGCCGTCTATCTCGGGATCGCCGCCGTCCTCGTGCTGGGGGCCCTCGGCCGGGAGAAGCTGCGCCGGGCCTGATCCTTTCGACGGCGGCACCCTTGGGCCGCATCCCGACACATAATTCCGCCCCGTGACCACCGGTTCAACGGAAAGCCCGGCCAGTCGGACGACTGGAGGCGGCGGCCGCTCGTCCGGTCCGCGCACGACGGGCGGCCGCACGTCCGCCGAGACGAGCCGGATCACGATCCGGCGCCTGCGTTCCGCCTTCTTCCTCTGGAAAGCCTCGCTGCGCGCGCGCGACGCCGCGGTCGCGGGCGTCATCGCGCTCGTGTTCGCCGGAATCGGCGCGTATCTCTACTCGCGCGCGACCCGCGACGCGCAGGTGGCGTTCGACGTGCGCGCCGGGCGCCTCCAGTCCGCGCTCGTCGACCGGCTGACCCAGCCCGTCGAAGACCTCGTTTCGCTGCGCAGCTTCTTCGAGGCCTCCGGCTCGCTGTCGCGGACGCAGTTTCGATTCCTCACCGGTCCCATGCTGCTTCGCCACCGCATGGTCTATGCCTTCGAGTGGCTGCCGCGCGTGCCGCGCGACCGGCGCGCCGTCTACGAGAAGGAGGCGCGCGCCAGCGGACTCGCCTCGTACCGTTTCTGGGAGGCCTCGGCCGACGGAAGCCAGCGAGACGCGGGCGACCGCGAGGAGTTCGTGCCGATCCACTACATGGAGCCGCCCAACTCGGGCGCGCTCGGATTCGACGTCGCGTCCGACAGCGCGCGCACGCGCACCGCGGAGAAGGCGCGCGACTCGGGTCAGATCTCGTCCTCGCCGCCGTTCCGGCTCATCGAGGATCGCTCGGTCGCCGGCGCCGCCCCCGTGATCGCGCTCTACGCGCCCGTCTACAGGGGCGGCGATCCGGGCTCGCCGGAGGCCCGCGCGAGCGGCCTGCTCGGATTCGCGAACGCGATCGTTCGCGTCGCGCCGCTCGTCGAGAACGCGGCGTCGTCGATCGATGCCTCCGGGCTCGGCTTCGTGCTGCGCGACCAGGGCGCGCCCGACGCGCCGCCGCTCGCGGAACGCCCGGTCGTCTTCGCGTCGCCGCCGCGGCGTCCCGGGTTCGACACGGACTTCCCGATCGCGTTCACGGACCGGCTGTGGAACCTGTCCGTCTTCGCGCTCCCGAACGCGTTCCTCCCCGCGAAGCGCAGCGCAGTCGAGGTCGCGGCGCTCGGCGCGCTCGGCGCGTTGCTCGCCCTCGTCGCCGTGACGTCGCTGCGGACGATCTCGCGCCTGCGCCGGCAGGTCGAGAAGGTCGGACCGTATCGCCTCACCGCGAAGCTGGGCCACGGCGCGATGGGCGTGGTGTGGGAGGCGCGCCACGCGCTGCTGCGGCGGCCGACCGCGGTCAAGCTGCTCGCGCCCGGCACGGAGGGGGAGCGCTCGCTCGCGCGCTTCGAGCGCGAGGTGCAGCTCACAGCCGGGCTCACGCACCCGAGCACGATCGCGATCTACGACTACGGCCGCACGGGCGACGGCGTCTTCTACTACGCGATGGAGCTGCTGCACGGGATCAACCTCTGGCAGCTCGTCATTCTCGACGGGCCGCTGCCGCCGTCGCGCGTCGTGCACCTCCTGCGGCAGGCGTGCGGCGCGCTGTCCGAGGCGCACGCGGCGGGCCTGATCCACCGCGACATCAAGCCGGCGAACCTGATGATCTGCGTCTACGGCGGGATTCCCGACTTCCTGAAGGTCCTCGACTTCGGCCTCGTGAAGGACCTCGCGGCAACGGACGCGGCGGGCGCCGCTCCCGGCGGAAGTGGGCGCGAGACGGCGGACCCCGCTCTCTCGCAGGACGGCTCGCTGCTCGGCACGCCGCTCTACATGGCTCCGGAGGGC
Source organism: Thermoanaerobaculia bacterium (assembly GCA_036271035.1). Taxonomy (GTDB): domain Bacteria; phylum Acidobacteriota; class Thermoanaerobaculia; order UBA5066; family Gp7-AA6; genus DAHUXD01. The sequence goes on from DATBBK010000202.1 coordinate 12,104, forward strand.
ATGAGTGATCCGAGCCACGTCGACGTGCGCGCGGATATCTTCGCGCTCGGCGCGGTCGGCTACTACCTCCTCACCGGCCGCTCGCCGTTCCCGGGACGCACGGCAATCGAGGTCTTCGCGAAGGAGCGGCAGGGTCCGCCGCCGCCGATCGCCGACTCCGGCGTGCCGGCGGTGCCCGAGGCGCTCGAGGCGGCGCTCCGTCGCTGCCTCTCCTTCGACCGCGACCGGCGGCCGGACACCGCCGACGAGCTCGACGGCCTCCTGGAGAGCTGCCGCGTCGCCCCGTGGACCCGCGAGCAGGCAAAGGCCTGGTGGCGCGAGAAGGGTCCCGCGGCGCTGGAGTCGGCCCGCGCGCAGCGCCAGGAAGGCTCCCGCGCCCTCTCGGTCGGATCGCGGGCCTCCTGACGGGGGTCAGGTCTCCCTTTGCCCCTCTGACTCCCGCCCGCTTCCGCCTTGCTCCCCGCTTCGGCCTCGTGCCATAGAATCCGACCCATCAACGCGAGGCGCATATGTTGACCGTCGACGCCGCCTTCGACCGCATCGGAACCGCGCTCCGGCAGAGGCAGTACAGCCTCACGAAGGAGGACCGTCCGAAAGCCGGGACCGGCGACCGCGTCTCCGTGTTCGATGCGCCGGACATGTCGGTGCGCGTCTCGTGGAAGGAGACGGCGCGCCTGCTGGAGGTCCAGGTCAAGGTCGGCGGCGAGTGGGTGGAGTTCGCGCGCCACGGCTTCGGCCCGCGGGGCCTCGAGGACTCCGCGGTGGAGACCCTCGTCCGCTCGCTGCGCAACGAGGTCGCCGAGACCTCGACCGACGCGGACTAGACGGGTCTCGGATCGCGAAACCTTCCCTGCGTTCGTAGCGGCGGGGCTTGCCCCCGCCCGCCTCGCACGATCGCCTTGGTCACGCGGGCGACCGCAAGGGCCGCCCCTACGAGAGTCCGCCGCGAGCCCCTCGCGCGCTACGGCTCCAGGTCCTTCGGCAGCGCGACGCCCTCGCGCTCGTTGTCCCAGATGCACGAGAGGATCCACCACCGGTCACCGTCGTGCAGGAACTGGAGCGAGTTGACGCCGCGCCGCAGCAGCTCGCCGCCCGGCGCCCGCCGCGCCTCGTAGACGGACAACACGTGCGCGATGGCGCCGAAGTGCCATTCGCGCCGCGCGACCTCGATCTCGTGGAAGTCGGTCGAGTCGAGGAACGGCCCTCGCGACGCGACGAACTCGTCGAAGGTGAAGACACCCGCCGCGGGCCCGCCGGGCGCCTGCCGCGCGGGCGCGAGGATCGCGCGCGGATGGTGCAGCGCGCGGTCGCGCTCCCAGTCGCGCTTCTGCCCGGCCCGTCCCGAGATCGTCTCGTACATCGCCTTCAGAATCGCGTCGATGGACACGACGTCGGGGTTGGTCATGCGGCCCTCGCGGCGCATTATCGACGATCCGCCGGTAGGATGGACGCGTGAAGGAGCACGTGCGGGATGCCGCAATCTCCGCGGGCTTGGGCGTCCTCGTCGCCTACCTCGTCACAATCGATTCCACTCATCCCGGCCCGAAATGGAGCATCGTCCGGTACGGTGCTCTGCTCGGCTTCTTCGCCTACGTCTTCTGCGCCGGCCTGACGTATCTCCTGCGAAAGTGGCTCGACCGGCTGCCGCTTCCGGGGTGGCTCTCGCGCGCCGCGCTCTACTTCCTCGGCGGCTCCGCCGCGTTTCTCCTCACCAACTACTTCGTCTCGGCAATGGGCTGGGTCCGGTTTCGCACGACGTTCGACGCGCTGCGTGCTTACGTTCCGGTGGCCGGCGCGATCGGCGTCCTGGCCGGCCTTCTTTTCTACGCGTTCGGCCTTCTGCAGCAGCGGCTGCTGAAGTCCGTCGAGCGCCTCAAGGAGGCGGAGTTCGCGGAGAAGGAGATCGAGCTCGCGCGCTCCATCCAGCAGCGCATCCTGCCGCCCCCGGAGATCTCGGCGGACGGATACCGGATCGTCGCTCGCAACCTGCCCGCGCGCTTCGTCGCCGGCGACTTCTACGACGTGTTCAACCTGCCCGACGGCGGCGTCGGCGTCGTCGTCGCGGACGTCGCGGGCAAGGGCCTCGGCGCGAGCCTCATCATGGCGACGGTCAAGGCGTCGCTGCCGTTTCTCGCCGCGGGCCGGAGCGTCGAGGAGACGCTGCGCGAGGCGAGCCGGCGTCTCGCGCCGCGTCTCGGCAAGCGCGAGTTCGTCGCACTCGTGCTCGCGCGCTACGACCCCGAGACGGGCGCGTTCACGCTCGCCAACGCGGGCCTGCCGGACCCGTACCTCGTGCGCGCGGACGGCACGGTGTCGGCCGTCGTCGTGCCCGGTGCGCGCTACCCGCTCGGCGTGCGCGGCGACGTCGCGTACGAGGCGGCGTCCGGCGCGCTCGGCAAGGGCGACCGCCTCCTGCTCGTGAGCGACGGCCTGCCGGAGGCGCCGGTTGTTGGCGCGGCGGGGGAGCCGCTCGGCTACGAGCGCTTCGAGCGCCTCGTCGCCGGCGCCGCGAGTCTCGACGGCCTCATCGCCGCGGTGAAGGCCGCGACGGAGCCGACGCTCGCGGACGACTGGACGGCGCTGATGCTGGAACGGCGGCCGTGAACCGCGTATTCGCCGAGCGCGGGGCGCCGGCGGGCGAGGCGTCGTGAACCGGGAGGACCTCATCGACGCGCTCGCGGCGTTCGAGCCGTCCACGCCAGAGGATCGAGACTCGCTCGAGCGCCTGCGCCGTTTCGTCGCGGCGGATCACGACCCGTTCGCGCGCGCGAATCCGGCCGGGCACGTGACCGGCAGCGCCGTCGTCGCCCGACCGGACGGCTCGGCTTTTTTGCTCGTCCATCACAAGAAGCTCGGCCGCTGGCTGCAGCCGGGCGGCCACACCGAGGAGGGCGACGCGTCGGTGTTCGACGCGGCGCTGCGCGAGGTGCGCGAGGAGACGGGCATCGCGGAGATCGCGGCGCCGCTCGGCCGCCGGATCCTCGACGTGGACGTGCACCCGATTCCGGCGCACGGAAAGGATCCCGCGCACTCGCACTTCGACGTGCGCTTCCTCGTCACGACGGAACGCGAGGTCGACCGCGGCGTGGCAGAGGATCCGCGCCGCCCGATGGCCTGGCGCACGCTCGACGAGGCGCTCGCGGACGGCGTCGACGCCTCGCTCGAGAGGTCGCTGCGCAAGGCGCGGGAGGCACTGAAGGCGCGTTGAGCATTTCGCACTCTCCCGCCCAACCTTGTCATCCCGATGAGCGAAGCGACGAGAGATCTCTTTCGATCTGAACACGATGAAACGGCGTCGAAAGGGATCCCTCGCTTCGCTCGGGATGACATGGGGGAGTCGGCCGCGAAACCCTGTTATCCCGAGGAGCGAAGCGACGAGGGATCTCTTTCGATCTGAACACGATGAAACGGCGTCGAAAGGG
>DATBBK010000203.1:0-8545 GCA_036271035.1 Thermoanaerobaculia bacterium
AGGGGCGCCGGCTGTTCCTGCGCGTGGATTTCAACGTCCCGCTCGACGGCGGCCGCGTCTCGGACGACACGCGCATCGCGGAGACGCTGCCGACGGTGCGCCTGGCCGCGGAGAAGGGCGCGCGCGCGGTCTGCGCGTCCCACCTCGGGAAGCCCAAGGGCAAGCGCAAGCCGGAGCTCTCGCTCGCGCCCGTCGCGGCCCGCTTCGCCGAGCTGCTGGGACGGCCCGTCCGCTTCGTCGACGACTGCGTGGGCCCGGAGGCGGAGGCCGCCGCCGCATCCCTGAAGGACGGCGAGGTGCTGCTGCTCGAGAACCTGCGCTACCACGCCGGCGAGGAGGCGAACGACCCGGAGTTCGCCGCCGCGCTCGCCCGGCTGGCCGACGCGTACGTCGACGACGCCTTCGGGGCGGCGCACCGCTCGCACGCGTCGGTCGTGGGTGTGCCTCAGAGAGTCGCCGAGAAGGGCGCGGGGCTGCTGCTCGAGAAGGAGGTCCGCGAGCTGACGCGGCTCCTGGATCCGGAGCGCCCGTTCGCCGCCATCCTCGGCGGCGCGAAGATCTCGGGCAAGATCGACACCCTCCGCGTGCTGGCGCATCGCGCCGACATTCTGCTCATCGGCGGCGGCATGGCGAACGCCTTCGTGAAGGCGATCGGCCTCGACGTCGGCAAGTCGCTGATCGAGGAGGACAAGGTGCCTCTCGCGCGCGAGATCCTCGAGATCTGCAAGGCGGCGGGCAAGACGATCGCGCTGCCGTCCGACTTCGTCGTCGCCGCTTCGCCCGACGACGCGTCCGGCGCGCGCACGGTGACCCTCGACAAGATTCCGAAGGACAAGGCGGCGCTCGACGTCGGGCCGAAGACGATCGAGCAGTTCCGCCGGCTCCTCGCGTCCGCGAAGACGATCTTCTGGAACGGGCCGATGGGCGTCTTCGAGAAGCCGCCGTTCGACGCGGGCACGATGGCAATCGCGCGCCTGCTGGCCGAGTCGCCCGCGATCACCGTCGTCGGAGGCGGAGAGAGCGTCCAGGCCGCGCACGCGGCGGGCGTTGCCGACCGGTTCACGCACGTCTCGACGGGCGGAGGCGCGTCGCTCGAGTTCCTCGCCGAGGGAAGGCTGCCGGGCATCGAGGCTCTGAAGCAGTAGAGCGCCTACGCCGATCTCGCCGTGAATCTGTTCATCGCGAACTGGAAGATGCACAAGACGCGGGCGGAGGCGCGCGCGTTCGCCGAGACCCTCGGCCGCGAGCTGAGCCGCGGTCGCGGAGCCGGCGAGATCGTCGTCGCGCCGCCGTTGACGCTCCTGGACCAGGCCGCCGACCCGGCCGGCCGCTGGTCGCTCGGCTGCCAGAACGTCTCCGCCGACACGGAGGGCGCGCACACGGGAGAGGTCTCCGCGCGGCAGTGCTTCGACGCGGGCGCGCGGTGGGCGATCGTCGGGCACTCGGAGCGCCGCCGCGAGCTCGGCGAGGGCGAGCCCCTGCTCGCGCAAAAACTCGCCCGCTGCCGCGAGGCCGGGCTGACGCCGGTCTACTGCGTCGGCGAGACCGCGGAGGAGCGGGAGGCCGGTCAGACCGACGCGGTGCTCGAGCGCGAGGCGGCCGCGCTCTCCGCCGATCCGTCCGGCGCGCCGCTGGTCGTCGCCTACGAGCCGATCTGGGCGATCGGCGTGGGCCGCTCGGCGAGTCCCGAGGACGCGCGCTCGGCGCGGGCGGCGATCCTGCGCCTGCTGGCCGGGCGGAGCGCGCTGCGCGTGCTCTACGGCGGCTCGGTGACCTCGGGGAACGCCCGGAGCCTCCTCGACGGATCCGGGATGGACGGGTTCCTGATCGGCGGTGCGAGCCTGGTGGCCGAGGAGTTCGCGGCGATCGCGAGGGCGTAGCGCCGACGGGGGCCGGAGGACGGGCCCGCAAGTCCCGCGGCGACAAAGTTGCCTATGGGACGCTGCATCCCGCAAGTCGGGCCTGCGCCTTCGATGGGGTCAGGTCTCCCGTTTTCGGAGCTCTTTTCACGGAGCGGCTTTCTTCGTTCTCGCGTCGTCGCTCCGAGAACGGGGAGACCTGACCCCGAGTGTGGCTGGTCCACCGACGCGGGCCATCTTGACCGTCCCGCCCGCCCCGGCTAAACTCGCGCCCCCTTTTCGAGGAGGCCTCGTGCTCTACGCGACCCTGGTAATCGCCTACGTGGTGATCTGCTTCTTTCTGATCCTCGTCGTCCTGCTCCAGCAGGGCAAGGGCGCGGACATCGCCGGCGCATTCGGCGGCGGAGGGAGCCAGACCGCCTTCGGCGCGCGCGGCGCGACGACGTTTCTCCACAAGCTGACCACTGGCGCCTTCGTCGGCTTCGTGCTTCTCTCCATGCTCCTCTCGATCCTCGAGGCGCGTCCGCGCTCCTCGGTCATCCAGACGCTGCCCGGCAAGGCCGCGGCGCAGAAGGCTCCCGCTCCGGCCGCTCCTCCGGCGGCGCAACCTGCGCCGGCGGCGCCCGCGACATCGGCTCCCGCCCCCTCCACCGGGAGTCCCGTCAAGCCGTAGAATCGTCCCCCCGTGCCGTCGTGGTGGAATTGGTAGACACGTACGTTTGAGGGGCGTATGGGGTAACCCATGCCGGTTCGAGTCCGGCCGACGGCACCAACCTCTCGAATCCAGAAACCAGTGCGCGGTCAGCGGTCGCCGTAAGCGGCCGGCGAACGCATTCGCGCTGACGAATCCGTTCAACACGCGTAATCCCTTTCGCGCCTCCTCGCGTCAGATCGGCGAGGAGGTCACCATGCGACGAGTCCTGATCGCCGCGTCGGCCGTTCTGCTTCTCGCCTCGTCCGCCCGCGCCGCGTACTCGCCGGCGACCACGAACGGCTGGCTGATCACCTCGGGCCGCGTCGCCGGCGTCGGCGGCTCCCTCTTCCGAACGGATGTCTGGCTGTTCAACCCGGACGTTTCCGCGACGGTCACCGCGACGCTCGTCTTCCATCCGGCGGTGTCGACGGGCCAGCCCGCCGCCGCGCCGGTCTCGTCGGCGCCGATCACGCTCGCGCCGCGCGAGACGCGCTTCCTCGCCGACGTCACGCTGTCGACGGTGCCCGTCGGCGACGGCGTCGTCGGCGCCCTCGAGTGGCAGTCGAGCGCGGTCCTGATGGGCGCCGCCCGCATCTACACCTTCACGCCGACGGGCACGTTCGGATTCTTCCTGCCCGCGCTGCCGCAGTCGGAGTCACTGACGGCGCGCGCGAGCGCCGACGACGTCGTGAACGTGCTCCAGATCTACGGGACGAACTCGGGCGACGCGAGCTTCCGGACGAACCTCGACGTGACGAACACGTCGGCGCAGCCGGTGCCGGTCGAGGTCCGCGTCATCGACCCGGTCACGGCGGAGATCTACGGCGGCACGCAGTCGTACGTCGTCGCGCCCGGATCCCTCCTGAGACTCGGCGCCGTGTTCGCCGCCGTCGGCGCGCCGCTCGTGGACGGCCTGCGCATCACGATCGCGGTGCCGGAGGGGACGGCGATCGGGGCGGGCGGGATCCTCGCGGCCGCCTACACGCTCGACAATCGGACACAGGACGCGTTCGCGTTCGTCGGACAGAGGCAGGCGCCATAGGAAGGTCATAGGTCATAGGTCGTAGGTCGTGGAGGGTCTCGCTGCGGCCAACACCTACGACCTAACACCTAAGACCTACGACCTTCTGCTACGGCACCGGGTCGCTGCCGCCCTTCGCCCAGGGATGGCACCGCAGAATCCGTCCCGCCGCGAGCGCGAATCCCTTCGGGCTGCCGTAGCGCGCGATCGCCTCGCGGCCGTAGGCGGAGCAGGTGGGCTGGAAGCGGCAGCGCACGACCTTGCCGACGGCCGGGGAGAGCGCGGAGCGATAGGCGTCGATGGCGACGAGAGCGGCTCGCGCGCTCAGCTGCTCGTCCGGCGGCCGTAGCGCGTCGCCGGCGAGGAAGCCGAGCAGCGCGGCGAGGACCGGCGCGAGAAACGGGTGGCGCGGGTTCCGCGGCCGGCCCCGTTCAGCGGCGCGCGAGTCGGCTGGCATACCGGGAGATGAGAGGAACGACGAGCCGCCTCCCTTCGAGCGCCATCACCAGCGCGAGCACGGCGATTCCGAGGTAGAGCACGCTCGCGATCAGCATCGCCACCGCGTAGATGCACGAGAGGGACGGCACGAAGATGCCGATCAGCGTCGCGACGATGCCGACCAGCGCGAGGGCCGCGAAGAGAAGGAGCCCGTTGGCAGCGTGCCAGCGGACCTCGCCGTCGCGCCTCGCGGCGAACAGCGGAATGAAGCCGAGCAGTGGGATGTAGGACAGGACGAGCCAGGCCCAGGGCCGGGAGGCCCCGTCGGAAGTCATGCGGGGACGATAGCAGTAAGTGGCGCGCGGGGGCCGTCGCCCCGGGCTACTTGCTGGCGGTCGCGGGGCCGTTCGCCTTCAGGCGGATCGTGCCGTTGACGGTCTCGCAGTGGAGCGCCTCGGTGCCGCCGTTGTAGCTGCCCCGCGCCTCCTTGGGTCCGAACTTGCCCTCGACCGACATGTCGAAGTCGCCCTCGATGTGGCCGTTCACGGTCTCGAGCTCGTAGCGGATCGAGGACGCCCGGTCGAACGCCACGTCGATCGATCCGTTCACCGTCTCGAGGCGGCTCTTCTTCAGCGGTCCCTTGAAGCTGAGCCGCACCGAGCCGTTGACGGTCGAGGCCGTCGCGGGTCCGTCGAGATTAGTGAGCTCGATCGAGCCGTTGACCGCATCGCCCGAGAGGACGCCGGTGAACCCGTTCGCGTTGACGCGCCCGTTGCACGTCTCGAAGCGGACCTGCGTGTTCGCCGGGATCTGGACCTCGTAGTCGACGTGGGCGTTGCGCGAGCCGAAGTCCAGGAAGCCGAAGAGGCGCTGGCGCTTCGGGTTGACCGTCTCGACCTTGATCTCGTCGCCGACCTTTCGGACGCGGATCTCGGTGAGCCGGAGGGTCTCGTCGGCGCCGCCGCCCTCGGCCGTCTTGACCGCCTTGACCTTGAAGTAGGGCCGGTCCCACGCCATCGCGTCGATGTGCCCGTTGACGTTCTCGATCGTGACCTTGGTGATCCCCTCCATCGAGTAGGCCTTCTCGAAGGTCTCCTGCTGCCCCGCGGTCAGGGTGGCCGTGGCGAGGACGGTGAGGAGAAGGGCCAGAAGGGGCCGGCAAGCTTTACGCATGGCTCATCCGATTCTTAACTAACGGAAACCGGGACAAAAGGTTCATCGGGGGGGCCGGAGGCCGGAGCCGCTCCCGGAAGATCCCGAAAACCGCGAAAAACCCCGCAAAACCCCGAAAACTCTCAGTCCGAGTTCGAGATCCGAACCCCCGTCGTCCGATCGCACCGGCGGGCGGCCTCGCCATCGCGGGTGAGCGGCCACGCGTCCCACACGTTCCAGAACGGCAGCAGGAGCGGAAGATTGCGCCGCACCGAGCCCCACGGCCCGGGCGGCCGCCCGTCCGGCCGCCTCGCCTCGAGCGCCAGCCAGCGCCGCGCCCGGCCTCCCCGGGCGTCGCGGAGCAGGAAGGCGGCGGTCCCCGCCGCAGCGAGGGCGTACCAGAGCCAGGGCACCGCCGGCCGGGCGGCGGGGACGTAGCGCCACAGGATGAACGTCAGGAGCAGCCCCGCGGCGTCGGCGGCCGCGGCGACGACGAGCAGGTCGAGGAGAACGGCGAGCAGGCGGCGTCGGAGCAAGGCCTCTGAAAGATTTGTGAAGATTTGCGGCGGCTCTCGTTTACGGGGTCGAGGATCGCGCGATAGTCTCGGAATCGCAAGCCCGCGGTCGAGGGGCGCGGCACGACATGAGCTCTCCATCCTCTTCTTCGATCCTCGAGTCACGGATGCTGGCCGACTGCCATCTCCACTTCGAGGGCTCGCTGCCCGTCTCCGAGATCGGGCGCCTCGCCGCGCGCGCGGGCCACGCCTTCGCCGACCCCGCCGGCTTCGAGCGCGCGCGCGCGTCGGTCCGGAGCGCGTCGGGTTTCCTCGACCTCTATGCGGAGGTATGCCGGCTCTTCCGCGCTCCGGACGACTACGTTCCCGCCGCGATCGCGGCGGCCACGGCGCTCTCCGACGGCGGGCTTCGCTACGCCGAGGTCTACGTGTCGCCCGAGATCTTCGCGCGCATGGGGCTCGACCCGCGCGCGTGCCTCGAGGCGATCGACGCGGGATTCCAGGACGCGCTCGAGAAGCGCGGGATCCTCTGCCGCATCCTCCTCGACGCGGTCCGCCACTGGGGGCCGGAGTCGGCCGACCGCGTGCTCGACCTGCACGAGCGCACGCGGCTTCCGTCCGTCGTCGGCTTCGGCATGGGCGGCGACGAGACGGCGTATCCGCCGAGCGCCTTCGCGGGCGTCTACCTCCGCGCTCGCTCTCTCGGCCTTCACACCTCGGTCCACGCGGGCGAGTGGGCGGGCGCCGAGTCGGTGCGCGACGTGCTCGACGCGCTGCGGCCCGACCGCATCGATCATGGCATCGGGGCGGCCTCGGATCCCGCGCTGATGAAGCGCCTTGCCGAGGAGGACACGATCCTCTGCGTCGCGCCGACGAGCAACCTGAGGACCGGCGCCGTGCCGGACGCCGCGCGCTTTCCGCTGAAGCGGCTCCTGGACGCGGGCGTGCGCGTCACGCTCTCCGCGGACGACCCGGTGCTCTTCGGGACGACGACGTCGAACGAGTACCGCTTCGCGGCGGACGCCCTCGGCGTCGACGCCCGCGAGCTGTCGATCATCGCCGGGAACGCCTGGCACGCCGCGTTCTGCAGTCCCGCCGAGCGCCAGCTCGGGCTGCAGGGCATCGGGCACTGAGCCCTAGGACCCGAGCGTCCTCTCGTACAGCGCGCGGTAACGCTCGACGAGCTTCTCGGTCGGGAACTCGGTCTCGGCGCGGCGGCGCGCCTCCGCCGAGAAGCGGCTCCAGCGCTCCAGGTCGGTGAGCAGCGAGACGGCGGCCTCCGCCATCCCGTCGACGTCGCCGACCGGGCGGAGGAATCCCGAGCGGCCGTCCTCGACGACCTCCGGCAGTCCGCCGGCGGCGGTGCCGATCACCGGCACGCCGCACGCCATCGCCTCGAGCGCCGCGAGGCCGAACGACTCCGCGTCGGACGGCAGCAGCGCGAGCCGGGCCGCCGGCAGGATCTTCTCGATCGCCGCGACGTTGCCCAGGAACATCGCGCGGTCCTCGTAGCCGCCCAGCCGGGCGATGCGCTCCGCCATGGAGCGGTCCGGGCCGTCGCCGACGAGGATCAGCCGCGCGGGGACCTGCTTTCGGACCCGGTCGAAGACAGCGAGCACGTCCGCGATGCGCTTCACGGGTCGGAAGTTCGACACGTGGATGAGAAGCTGCTCGCCGGGATGCACGAGCGAGCGCGCGAAGGCAGATGCGCCGTCAGGCCGGTACTCGTTCACGTCGACGAAGTTCGGCACGACGTCGATCTCCCGGCGCACGCCGAACTCCCTGACCGTCACGTCGCGCAGGTAGCGCGAGACGGCGGTGACGGCGTCGGACTGGTCGATGCCGTACCGCGTGATCGGGAGATAGGAGCGGTCCTGTCCGACGATCGTGATGTCGGTTCCGTGCAGCGTGGTCACGATCTTGAGCGGCACGCCGTTGCCGTTGCCCATCTCGCGCGCGAGGATCGCCGAGATCGCGTGGGGCAGCGCGTAGTGCACGTGGAGCAGGTCGAGTTTCGCGCGTGCGGCGACCTCGGCCATCTTCGTCGCGAGCGCGAGCGTGTAAGGCGGCGAGACGAAGAGCGGATAGGACGGCGCGACGACCTCGTGGAAGTGGACGCGCTCGCGCGGCAGATCCAGGCGCGAAGGCAGCGCGTAGGAGATGAAGTGAACCTCGTCGCCCCGCTCGGCGAGCGCGATGCCGAGCTCGGTGGCGACGACGCCGGAGCCGCCGTAGGTGGGGTAGCAGGTGATTCCGATTTTCATGGGAGCCCTATCATTCCGAGGAGCGGAGCGACGAGGAACCCCTTTCGGCGCCGCGAGGCGGATCGCGCGGTGTCACGGCTTTGAAAGGGGTCCCTCGCTGCGCTCGGGATGACAAACATTCAGTACCCCGCCTCGAAGCCCTGGAACGCGGCGACGAGGTCGCCGATCCGCGGGGGACGGCGCGTGACGAAGCCCTCGGCGAACTCCGTGCCGATCAGCGCGCCGAAGTCGCGCAGGCGCGCCTCGATCATCTCGAGGAAGCCCTTCTGCGACAGCATCGTCTCGGGCTCCGACGAGCTCGGGTCGTAGAACTGGCTGCGATACGCGAGGATCGCCTCGCGCCGCTTCTCGATCGACGGCGTCACGTCGACGACGAAGATCGGCTTCTGGATCTCGAACGTCCCGAAGAACACCACCTGCTGCGGTCGGTGCGCGGGGTGCTGCGTCTCGAGCTTGCGCAGGCCGGCGTAGAACGCCGCGTCGGCGACGAGCTCGCCGGCCCGGCGGTGGTCGGGGTGCCGGTCCTCCGGGTACGGCGTCAGCACGATGCGCGGCTTCTCGCGCCGGATGACGTCTATGACGGCGAGCTCCTCCTCGCGCCC
>DATBBK010000204.1:0-26739 GCA_036271035.1 Thermoanaerobaculia bacterium
CTGGCGCGGGGGTCGAAGATCTACGGGGACGGAAAGTACGAGATCTACCGGCTCACGCCTGCTTCTTGAGCCCCGCGATCATCGTCTTGAACGACTCCTTGTCGATCGCGCGGTCGAATGCCTCGTCGGGCTCCACCGCGCCCGACTTCACGAGCTCGGTCAGCGACTGATCCATCGAGATCATTCCCTTCCCCCTGCCCGTCGCGATCTGGTTGTTGATCAGCGCGGTCTTGCCCTCGCGGATCGAGTTGGAGAGCGCGGTCGAGCCGAGGAGGATCTCGAACGCCGGCGCGCGGCCGGACGGCTTCTTGCGCAAGAGCTGCTGCGCGACGACGCCGCGCAGGACCTCCGCGAGGACGATGCGGACCTGCTCCTGCTCGGCGGCGGGGAACGCGTCGATGATGCGGTCGACCGCCTTCGCGGCCGAGTTCGTGTGGACGGTCGCGAAGACGAGGAGTCCCGTCTCCGCCGCCGTCAGCGCCATTCGCATGGTCTCGAGGTCGCGCATCTCGCCGACGAGCAGGCAGTCGGGGTCCTCGCGGATCGCCGCCTTGACGCCCTCGGCGAAGCTCCCGACGTCGGGCCCGATCTCGCGCTGCGTGAAGACGGACTTGTCGTTCGTGTGGACGAACTCGATCGGGTCCTCGATCGTCACGATGTGGTTCGCGAGCCGTTTGTTCATACGGTCCAGGACCGCGGCGAGCGACGTGGACTTGCCGCTGCCCGTCGGGCCCGTCACCAGCACCAGCCCGCGCGGCACGGCGTAGAGGCCGGCGACGGAGGGCGGGAGGTTCAAATCCTCCGCCGTCGGGACGCGCGACGGGATCAGCCGGAACACCGCCGCCGAGCCGCGCTCCTGCCGGAACAGGTTGACGCGGAATCGGGCGATCGTCCCCATCTGGTAGGCGTAGTCGACGTCCCCCGACTCCTCGAACGACCGCCACAGCTTCTCGGGCGTGATCGGCCCGATCAGGTTGTAGAAGTCGTTCTCGGTCAGGACGCGGTAGCGGATCCGCTCCATCTCGCCGTCGATGCGCACGACCGGCGGCGATCCGACCGACAGGTGCAGGTCAGAACCGTTTCGCTTCGGCAGGATGCCGAGGAAGCGGTCGATCCGGTTAGTGGTGCCGGAGCCGGCGATCGGAACCGCGGCCGTCGGTCGCGGCCCCGACGGGGGGACTTCCGCGCTCACGACGCGGCCTCCTCGAGGAACGGCTCGAACGGCTCCTTGCGCTGCGCCCGATCGTAGCCGGCGCGCGGGTCGATCGTGCCGTCCTGCACGAGCCGGAGCAGGGCCGAGTCCATGAGCTGCATCCCCGCGGCGCCGCCCGTCTGGATCGCGGTCGGTATCTGGAACGTCTTCCCGTCGCGGATCAGGCCGCCGACCGCCGGCGTGTTGCGGAGGATCTCGAACGCCGCGACGCGCCCGCGTCCGTCGCGGCGGGGGAGCAGCGTCTGCGAGACGACGGCCTTCAGCGAGTCCGAGACCATCATGCGGATCTGGCCCTGCTGGTCGGGCGGGAACGCGTTGATGATCCGGTCCACCGTCGCGGGGGCCGTGGTCGTGTGCAGCGTCGCGAGCACGAGGTGGCCCGTCTCGGAGGCGGTGATCGCGAGCGAGATCGTCTCGAGGTCGCGCATCTCGCCGACGAGGATCACGTCCGGGTCCTCGCGGAGCGACTGGCGGAGCGCCTTCGCGAAGGACTTCGAGTGGGACGGGATCTCGCGCTGGTTGATCAGCGATTCCTTGTTCGCGTGCACGTACTCGATCGGATCCTCGACGGTGATGATGTGGCCGCGCTCGGTCTCGTTGATCCGGTCGAGGAGGGCCGCGAGCGTGGTCGTCTTGCCGCAGCTCGCCGCACCGGTGACGAGGATGAGTCCCTGCGAGTAGCCGGTGATCTCCCACAGGCTCTCGGGCAGGCCGATGTCGCGGAGGTTCGGGATCTCGTAGGGCACGATGCGCATCACCGCGCTCTTGCCCAGGCGCTGGTGGAAGACGTTCGTGCGGAATCGGCCGAGGTCCGCGTCCTTGTAGCAGAAGTCGAGCTGCCGGCGCGACACGAGCTCCCTTTGCAGCTCGGGCGTGAGCAGGGAGGCCAGCCACTGATCCATCTGCTCCTCGGGGGTCCGCGGCAGAGGCAGCGGACCGAGCCGTCCGTGGATGCGCAGCTGCGGCGCGACGCCGACCGCGAGGTGCAGGTCCGACGCGTCCACCGCGCGCGCGTGCCGCAGCAGCTCCGGGAGGCTCGGCCGCGGCGTCGCGCCGAAGTCCACGGGCTCGAAGGTGCGCGGCGCGCCCTCGGCGTCGCCGGCGTCGGGTCCGCCGAGCTTCACCTTGGCCAGCCGCGCCGCCTTCTCCCGTATGAGCGGGTCAGGATCGATCTGGCCGATCTTCTGGAGCAGGCCGGGCACGCGCGGGTCGACGATCTTCACGAACGCGTCGAGGATCTCGAGCCTCAAATCGCGCGAGGAGTCCGGCTGTTTGTACGCGTCGAGCAGGCCCGCGAGTCCCTTCGGGGTTCCCCAGGCGCCGATCGCCGCCGCGGCCGACAGGTTGGACTCGGGGTCGCGGAGCAGCTGGAGGAGGTGCGGCAGCGTCGACTCGTCGCGGATCTCCGCGAGCGCCATGGCGGCGCGCTCGCGCAGCCACCAGTCGTCCCCGGTCAGGTAACGGACGCAGGGGCCGACCGCCTCCGGCGTGCGGATCGTGACGGCGATCGACGCGGCGAGGCCCTCCTCGGCGGCGTCGCCGGTCTCGGCCCGCTCGAGAAAGGCCTTCAGGAACTGCGGGCCGAGGGCGGCGAGCGCCTCGACGGCGCGGTCGCGCGGCGGGCCGAAGGTCGCCTTGAACGTGTGAAGGAACGCCTCCGCGATCCGCGCCGGCGGCTGCGTCGCGGCGATGCGGGACGCGAGCTGGCGGACCTTCGGATTCGAGTCCGCGAAGAGCGGCAGGACCTCCTCGGTGTACGGCTTCTGCGACGCGGCGAGCATCGGTCCGATGGCGGCGATCGCCGCGTCCTGAACGCGGGTCGAGTCGTTACGGCAGCGCTTCAGGAGCGCCGGGATGAACGCCTCGTCCGGGAACTTCTGGATGAGCTGGATGGCCTTGAAGCGCAGCTCCTCGTCGTCGGAGTCGAGCGCCGCGACCGCGATCTGCGCGCTCTTCGCCGAGGGCGCCGCCTCGATGATCGAGAACGCGCGCCGGCGGACGGCGGACGAGGGGGAGGTCATCGCCCTCGCGATCCACGGCAGCGCGCGCTCGTTGGGGTTGCGCTTGAGGTGGTCGAGCGCCGCGTGCACGACCGCCGGGTCGTTGTGGGACAGCAGGTCCGGCAGCCGCTCGAAGAAGGCGCCGCCGGCGACGGCCTCGAGCGCCACCATCGCGAGCCGGCGCACGGCCTCGGTCTTCGAGGAGAGATAACCGAAGAGCGCGGGTGACGATGCCTCCCACGGGAGCCGCTTCAGGAGCCCGAGCCCGGCCTGCCGGACGGCCGGGTCGGACTCGACGGCCATCCACGCCAGGTCCTCCGGCGCGACGTCGGAGAGGGCGGAGATCGAGCGCAGCAACTCGTCGCGCTCGGCGTCGTTCTTCCAGCCGTGCGCCTGGAGTTTGGAGAGCAACGCCTCGGCGGCGGGCGCCTTGCGCCGGATGGGCCACGTGGGGGACAAGCTGCAAAGCAGTTTAGGGACGCGGGAGGCGGGAGTCGAGCGCGAACAGCGGCGTGGTGCCGTGCGTCACGTCGGCCGCGAGTCGATGCGTCCGACAATCGTCGGTGAGAACCGGAAAAAGAATCGCGATGCGTCTCGACACCTGCGCGCCGCTGTCGGAGGGCGGGCGAATTTCGCCCTGCGGACGCCATCCGAGCGCCCCGAAACCGAACCGGAGGACCGTTACCGGCGGTAACGAAATCCCGATCCGGCGGCGCCCGCCGGAGGCCCCCCGAAACCCGGATATAATTGGCCCACTTACACTTAAGCGAAAACCCGGGGGGACGGCATGAGAATCGCTCCTTCGCACCGCGAAATGCTCCGCTCGCAATCTATGCATCGACGGGTGTACCGCTCGGGCGGCTTCTCGTGCCGCCGCGACCGCGGGTTTTCCCTGGTCGAGCTGATGATCGTAATGGCGATCCTCGCCGCGATGACGCTCGTCGCCGTGCCGTGGTTCGTGAAGATCGGCCAGCGGCAGCAGATCACGAGCGCGGCGCGCGAGATCGCGATCGCGCTGACGGCCGCGCGGATGAAGGCCGTCAAGCGCAACGCGCAGGTCTCGTTCGTGGCCGTCGCGTCCTCACCGTCGCTCGAGTTTCAGACGATCGAGCCGGCGCCTCCGGCCCCGACGCCGACGCCGTACCCGCAGACGCTGCGGCTGCCCGCGAAGGCGGCGCGCTTCCATGGACCGACGCCCGGTCCGATCGTGTTCGGCGGCGACGGTCGCATCTCGGCGTCGGCGAACACGTCCTTCATCATCGAGGGCCCCGTCGGAATGGCGACTCCCAACGCGATCCGGATCAACGTCCAGGGCAACGGCGTAGTCTCGATCGTTACCCCCACGAGCTGGCAATGAACCACTTCCACACGCACTCGCGCATCCTTCGCCGCGGCCGCGAGGCCGGCCTCACCCTGGTGGAGCTGTTGATCTCGATGGCGCTGCTCGGCTTCGTGCTGCTCGGCATCGCGCCGCTCTTCATCGCGAGCGTCAAGTCGAACTACTCGGCCTTCGAGTACACCTCGATCCACAACCTCGCGCGCGACCGGCTCGAGCAGCTCATGAACCTGCCCTTCACCGACGCGCAGCTGAACTCCGGCAGCTTCCTGAACGACCTGCCGACGACGCTGCCGGACCCGGTGACGGGGATTCCGCCGTCGACGATGAAGAACACGCTGAGCCGGACGTACACCGTTCAGAACTTCACCTCGACACCGCCGGTGACCAGCGGCGACCCGTACACGCTGAACACGGTGGGCGCCGGTACGCCGTGTCAGTTCAAGCGCATCGACGTCACCGTCACGTCGTCGAGCATCAACCCGCCGAGCCCGCTCGGCATCGGTCAACGCACCGCCCGCGTCAGCGGGTTCGTGCGCAACCTCAACACGTCCGCGCCGTGCAGCTGACCATGAGGGCCGCCGTCATCCGCCGCCGCCACCGCGAGTCGGGCTTCACGCTGATCGAGATGATCGTCGTGACGCTGCTCCTCGCCATCGCGATGCTCGGCCTGCTGGCCGTCTTCGACGCCAGCGCGCGCATCAACAAGAACGAGACGGACGTCGCCGATGCGCAGGGCGCCGTCCGCTACGCGGTCTACCAGATGACCCGCGTGATCCGCATGGCCGGCGCCGGCGGCCTCTACGTCACGCAGGCCGTCCTGAATCACGCCGACTCGGGGCTCGACGGCGTCCTGCCGCGCAGCGCGTCGTACGACAACGTCGGAGGCGTCACGGTCACGTCGACGAACGGCGACACCTATGCGGTGCGCAACGGAACGGACATGATCGAGATCCGCGGCGTCATCAACTCGCCCTTGATCGGCTTCGACCAGCAGAGCGGCTGCAACGGCTGCACGGGCTCGCAGAGCCTGACCGCGCTCCCCGTCACGGGCGACCCCCTGATCGGACAGCACGTCAACAACGATCCCGCGAACCGGCCGCAGTTCGCGACGATCGACGCCTATACGCTGCAGGCAGCCACAAAACCGATGCTCGTGATCGTGTCGGACGGCAACACGGACCTGCACGCCGGCTGCTCGGATCCGACGCCGGGCGGCGCCACGCGGTATCCGCAGCCCGCCTACAACGTGGGCGTCCTCACGAATCCGACGTCGCTGGTCACCTCAAACACGTTCAACTCCGTCGACTTCGGCGGGACGGTCGGCCCGCGCTTCAATGCGGAGCTCCCGTCCGGCTCGAGCGAGCCCGCGGTTCCGATCCAGAAGATCCGGAGGGCCGGGATCCTCGACGACATCATCTTCTTCATCGCTCCGGACCCGAGCCCGCTCGCGCCGCCGGACGCGGCCAACCATCCGGCGCTCTGGCAGGGCATGCGGCACGGCCAGACGGCGTTCGAAATCGAGAAGCTCGCCGACGACGTCGAGGACATGCAGATCGCCTACGGCGTCGACGCCAACGACGACGGCGCGGTCACGCGCGACACCGCCGCCTGCCCATTGAATCCCAACGATCCCGATCCGAACTTCTCGACGACGGATGGCTGCGACGAGTGGGTGCCCAACGGCAGCGGCGAGGCGCCCGTCGACGACGTCGACTTCCAGACCCAGAACCCGTTCGTACCGGGACACCCCGGCAACGTGCTCGCGCGGCACTGCCCGCGCCTGCATGGCGTGATGATCTCGCTCCTCGCCAAGTCCCGCGACCCGGACCCGACCTACCGCGGACCGTACGCGCGAGGCTACAAGCTCATGAACTCCACGGCGACGCCGATCACGGGCAACTTCCGGCGCCGCGTGCAGACGCTGAAGATCAACCTCCGCAACTATGCCTTTCAGGGATGAGGGCGTTCCAGTTATGACCATGACCAAGCTCCACGCCGACAACCGCCGCGAGCGCGGCGCCGCCCTCGTCGTCGCGATCCTCGTGCTCGCGATCCTGACGGTCATCGGCATCGCGCTCATGCTGATCACCTCGACGGAGTCGCGGATCGCCGCGAACGAGTGGTCGATCAACCGCGGCTTCTACTCGGCGGACGCCGGCGTGCGGTGGGGCGGCGCGGAGATGTCGGATCCGCGGTCGTTTCTCACGCGCCCGGAGTTCCTGAACGGCGGCTTCTTCGGCACCGTGCTGTTCCAGATGCCGGCGCATCGGTTCCAGCAGACGTTCGGCTTCCTGACGGGCGACGACATCCAGGTGCGCGTCATGAACCCGGGCCGACTCGGCCGCCGGCCGTACCGCGGCGGAATCATCAACGAGCAGGGCTCCCGCGCCCAGTACATGTACGCCTTCGAGCTCCGCTCGACGGGCGGCCAGGACGACGCATTCCTCCAGTACTCCAAGGCACTCGTGGCGGACGTCGAAGCCGGACCGCTGCCGGCCCGCCTCCCGTGCCAGGGTTTCACCGTGCCGTGTTGATCCGTTGAGGAGAAGCGCCATGCGACATAGTCGGTCTCGGGGGGTCAAGGGCTTCGTCGAACGCCATCGAGTGGCGTTCACGTTCTTCGCCCTGTTCCTCATGTCGTCTCCGGCCCTGCCGGACGACCGGCAGCTGCTGCAGGCGAACTCCGGCGCGAACACGAACGTGCTGCTGATCCTCGACTCGTCGTACTCGATGAACAACGAGTTCTCCGACAGCTACCGCATGCCCGCGTTCCTGGACGACTTCATCTATCCGGAGGGAACGACCGCCGCCTCGGGCTCCAAGTTCGCGATCGCGAAGAGCGTGCTCCGTCAGGTCATGACGAACACGGCGGGCGTCAACTGGGCGTTCTCCTACTACCGCAACCCGGACCAGCGCTTCGGCGCCGCGGACACGTCCGCGAACGCGAACGCGGGCGATCCGCCGGTCGGCTATCCGATCGGCGGCGCGAAGACCGCCGGCCAGCATCTCGAGAACGGCGGTCTCGAGTGGCTCTACTTCGCCGACACGCTCGACACCGGCGATCCGATCAGCGGGATCTATCCCGCCGCGTCGTGGCCGGACGTTCAGCAGGGCCGGTTCCTGCAGCTCGGCCACAAGGTCATGCGGCTGTACGGAACGCTCGGCACCCCGGAGGTGCCGCCGTACACGGTCAATCCGACGAATCCCGATCCCCGGCCGCCGTATCCGTCCGGCTCGATCATCCCGGGCGGTTGGCGCGGCGCGTTCGGCCCGCACGGCCTGAACGAGGGCCTCGTGATCTATCGCAGCCCCTCGATGGCGAATCACGAGCTCCGCCTCCAGGTCGTTTCGGGTAACTACTCCGACCCGTTCATCATTCTGCAGGTCGACGAGTACGGTCCTCCGAACACGGCGACGCCGACGGCGACCAACACGCCGACGCAATCGAACACCCCGTCGAATACCGCGACCCGCACGCCGACACGCACATTCAGCCCCTCCGCGACGCGGACCTCGACGAACACCGCGAGCCCGACGCGAACCGCGACGTTCACCGGCAGCTCGACGGCCACGGCCACGCGCACGCCGACTCAGACGAGCACGGCATCCGCGACCGTGACGCCGTCGAACACGTTCACGCCGTCGCAGACGAGCACGGCCTCGCCGACGAACACGCCGTCGCGGACGAACACACCGTCGAGCACCGCGACGCAAACGTCCACGGCCTCCGCGACGCCGACGTTCACGGCCACGAACACGCCGAGTCAGACGAGCACCGCGTCGCGCACGCCGTCCAACACGGCGACGAACACGCCGTCGCGGACGAACACGCCGTCCAACACCGCGACGCGGACGTTCACGTTCACGCCGTCGCAGACGTTCACGCCGTCGCCGACGTTTACGCGGACGTTCACCGCCACGCGCACGTTCACGCCGTCGAACACGAACACACCCTCGAACACGAACACGCCGTCGCGGACCAACACGGCGTCGAACACCGCGACCCGGACGTCCACGTTCACGGCCACGAATACGCCGTCCAACACGAACACGCCGTCGCGGACGCCGTCGAACACGCCGACCAACACGGCGACGCGGACGTTCACGGCGTCGAACACTCCGTCCCGCACGCCGAGCTTCACGGCGACCCAGACATTCACGGCAACGAACACGGCGACGCAGACTTTCACGCCGTCGAACACGGCGTCGACGACGCCGACCAACACGGCGACGCGCACGTCCACCCCGTCGAACACCGCATCGCCGACCGCGAGCGGCACGGCGACGTCGACGCCGTCCAACACCGCGACGGCGACGAGAACGGCCTCGAACACGCCCTCGCGGACGGCAACGAATACGGCGACGCGTACGTTCACCGCCACGGCGACGCCGACGGGCACGCCGCCGCCGACTCCGACGTTCACCCCGACGCTCGTTCCGACGCTGCCGGGCGGCGCCATGCCGGGCCGGAGCCTGCTGCCCGCGATCGCCAACTGGCTGGCGCCGGTCGTCCGCGGCCTGTTCGCGATGCCGCCTCCGGCGACCGCGGGCCCCTGCCCGGGCATTCCCTCCTCGTACACGAATAGCGGCCAGCTGCAGTGCGCGCCGTGCCCGTACGACTCGACGCGCCTGTGCGCCTTCGTCGACAACAACGCGAACGGCATCATCGACGCCGGCGACAACGCCCCGGCCGTGCTGAAGCCGCTGCCGTCCTCGCCGGTGTTCATGCGCGGGTTCGACGACCCGCAGGCGGATCCGGACACCTCGATGATCCTGGTCCAGTCCGTGAGGATCAAATACGTCCGCGGCGACCTCTACAACCTGCCGCCGGCGTTCAGCTCGAACGACTCCTCGAACGGCAACCCGCCGTGGGGCTCGTGCCCGTCGACGAGCGCGGGCTGCCCGACGTCGCCCGACAACGACGCCGACGGACAGTCGGATACGTCGGGTATTACCGACCGCCACAACCAGGGCGCGTACGCCGCGATCTACGACAAGGAGCGCCCGCGTCCGGTCGGCCAGTTCCCGAGCGATGCGCTCGCCGGCCCGTCGTGCCCGCTGGGCATCGTCGGCTGCGACCCGTACAGCCAGGACTGCGGCGGCTTCGCGCACTTCAACACGTTCAAGGGGTTCAACGGCGCCGCTCCGACGGCTCTCGGCCCGTCCGACACGACGTTCCCGGCGGTCTACCCGTCCGCCCCGCCCGCGTCCGCCACCAACTGGCCGGTTGTGCCGTTCAAGCGCGAGTGGCTCGGCACGGACTACCCGGGAGGCAACTCGCCCGAGCAGTCCATCAAGCGCCTCCTGCGGTTCTCGTCGGCGCTCGTGAGCTACGCCTCGGCCGCGGGACCCGACACGGCCTACACCCTCGAGGAGGATGCGAAGGAAGTCGTCGTCACCACCTCGTGCACGCCGATCGCCGGCGTGCTGAAGGACGCGTACGACTACTTCACGAAGAGCGTCTTCCCGCCGGCCGACCCGATGGGCCCCTATGCGTGGCCTACGGGCGAGCCCGCACCGCAGCCCGCGATCGACCCGGCCATCGACTGCCGCAACTACATCATCGTGTTCGTGACGGACGGCCACGACGAGGCGGGATCGGATCCCTGCGCGGGCGGCACCACGGGCCAGGGCCCGGCGGGCGACCTCGGCCAGGTTCCGCTGCCCGAGAGCTCCACCGGACGGCGAACGACCGCCAACAGCTTGGACCCGAGCGTCCGCGTCAAGGGAATTCCCGTCTACGTCGTCGGACTGAACACCAACCCGACATTCTTCCCGGCGCTGAACTGCGTCGCCACGAACAGCGGCGGCCAGCTCTTCGCGGCGACCGACCGTACGACCCTTCAGGCGGCGCTCGAGTCGATCCTCGATTTCAAGCGCGGAGCCAACTTCTTCGCTTCGCCCTCGGTCCCGGCCTTCTCGGGCGGCATCGGCGACACGGCGCAGATCGGCTCCGTCGTCCCGAGCCACCTGAACCCGAACGGCGAGCTCTCGAGCTGGTCGATCTGGAGCGGCTCGGTCAAGAGCTTCCAGCTCGACACGAACGGCCAGATCCCGGTCGTGACCGGCAGCGCGGCCACGGCGACCCCGACGGAGACGCCGGGCGGCCCGACCGCGACACCGTTCGTCTCGACTCCGACGCCCACGGCGACGCCGGTGCCCGGGTCGGGCACGTTCCCGGACGAGACGAACCCGGACGACCCGAATCCCTCGCTGCGCAAGCCGGTGTGGAGCGCGGGCCGCGTGCTCGGCTACACGGATCCGAAGGCGGACCTGACGGCAGGGGCGGCGCCGGCCGCGGCGTCGCCGTCCGGCCGCGCACCCGCGATCTCGGTCTGGCCGGGACGCAAGATGATCTTCGCGAGCGGCTCGGGCATCCCTCTCACTCGTGAGACGTTCATGCCGAATACGGGCGGCTGCACGGGCTTCGCCTCGACGGACTGCTTCGGCAGGCTCATGATCGACATGGGGCTCGACAACACGAAGCCGGCGCAGCAGACCCTCGCGGTGCTGACCGTCCAGTTCCTCCGAGGCGGCGTGTCGACGTTCGGTACCCGCGACGAGGTCCTGAACGACCCGTCGATCCGTCCGGCCACGATCGGCACGATCGGACCGAACACGGGCGACGAGCAGAAGTTCTCCTACTTCTATCAGGACGATCAGCCTCCACCGATCCCGGGGCCGCAAGTGCGGACCGACGATGACGGCACGCCCCCGGCCGGCTACGCGCACAAGCTCGGCGACGTCTTTCACTCCGAGCCGCTCATGCTCGAGCCGCCGCGGTACTTCCAGTACCTCTCGTCGAACCTGGCGCCGCGCACGAGCGCCTCGACCTTCGGCGAGCCCTACCTCACGTTCGCGCAGAGGCAGGCGAAGCGTCGCAAGGTGCTCTTCGCGGGCGCCAACGACGGCTTCCTGCACGCCTTCGACGGCGCGGTCTATGGCCGCGACGCGGCCAACTTCCCGACGGCGTTCGACCTCGGCACCGGACGCGAGATCTTCGCGTACGCCCCGCGGGCCGCGATGGGCAGCAAGATGCCGAGCCTCCTGAGCTTCCCGCCCCTGCCGCAGTACTTCGTGGACGGCTCGATGGCCTCGGCCGACGTCTTCATCGACCCGGCGTTCGCCGGATCCCCGTCGGCGGCCGATCGCGCGTGGCGGACGGTGATCGTGGGCGGCCTGCGCCAGGGCGGCGCCGGCTACTACGCGCTCGACGTGACCCAGCCGGACGACATCGACACCACCACCGCGTCGCCGACGTTCGGCGAGATCGTCGGCAGCAAGGACGCGTCGCCGGGCTGCCTCGACGGCGCCGGTGTGAGCTGCAGCGCGGGCACGGTCGCGAACCGCGCGTATCCGACGATCATGTGGGAGTTCACGGACGCCGGCGCGGCGTGCTCCGACGGCTGCTCGACCGTGTCGCCCGCGATGGGCGAGACGTGGTCGCGCCCGGTCGTCGGCCGCATCAAGGTCTACGATCCGTCCAGCACGACGGCCGACTCGTCCGGCTTCGACGACCGCTACGTCGCCATCTTCGGCGGCGGCTTCGACCCGAGCTTCACGCCGGGTGACCGCGTTCTCCAGAAGCTGCCCAGGGGCCGCGCGATCTACGTCGTCGACGTCGAAACGGGCAACATCCTCTTCAAGACGACCGAGGGCTCGACGCCCGACGGCTCCGGCGGCTTCAACGCGGTGCCGTTCGCGCCGATGCCGTCTGCGCCGGCCGTCGCCGACTACAACGACGATGGCTATCTCGACGTCATTTACATCGGTGATGTCAACGGCAACATGTGGCGGATGAGCCTCACGCCCGACGTGGCGAACGGCGTCGGCCTCATCTCCGGCGGACAGGCGCACGGCTACACGCCGTACCTCCTGTTCAACGGTTGCGGCACGACGGCCGACGTCGTCTGCACGAACCTGCAGCCGATCTTCTTCGAGCCCGGAATCGTCTACCTGGGCGGCAGCGCGAACCCGCCGGGACTCGGCATCGCGTTCGGCACCGGCAACCGAGCCGACCTCGCGCGCCCGAACACGCAGACGCAGAGCTTCTACTACGTGGTCGACAACGGACAGATCAGCCAGACCTTCGTCCGCTCCGACCTGCACGACCTCTCGTCGGGCGGCGCGGCGTGTCCGCTGCCGTACGACCCGGTCACGTGCGCCGGCGCGGTGAACGGCTTCGTGCTCGACTACGGCTCGAACAACGAGAAGACGACCTCGACGGTCTTCTCGACGCAGGGCTACCTGTCGCTGATCACCTTCACGCCGGACTCGACCTCGCCGTGCGCGACCGACGGCAGCTCGTACCGCTACCGGTTCTTCTTCCTGACGGGCCAGGGCGGCTACGGCACGACGGGCACGATGACCGACTACCGCGAGAAGGTGAGCGACCACATGGCGTCGGCGTAGCAATCCACGTCGCCGCAGGGGGATACAATCGACACGATTCTCTCCGGCACCGGCGCGATCCGGCAGGACGACACGCCGGGCTCGGTGCACGCGATCGAGCAGAACTGGAAGGAGCAGCAGTAATGCGCCAGATCCGCCTGGGACTCGCCGCCGTTCTGCTTGGTGCGTTCGCGGCGTCCGCCTCGGCGGGCGAGGTCGTCGTCTTGAAAGGCGGCACGGTCGTGCCGCTCAAGGAGCACTGGGTCCGCAAGGGCAACAACGCGTACATGACGCGGGCGGACGGCACGCTCCTCATGGTGCCGGTCTCCGAGATCGACCGGGAGAAGACGGCGGCCGCCAACCGGGCCGCCGCGGCGCCTCCTCCGCCCGCGCCGGCCCCCGCCGCGTCTACGCCGGCGGAGGTCGCGCGCGTGACGAAGGACGGCCCCAAGGCCAAGGTTCGCATCACGGACGCCGACGTGTCGCATCCGCTCGATCTGGAGGCCGCGGCCGCCGGCGACGAGAAGAAGGACCAGGCGACGGGAGGCATCGCCAAGGTCGAGGTCGGCGACTACACCCAGGAGAAGAACGGCGAGATGCTCGCCATCCGTGGAGCGCTGCGCAACACGGGGCAGACGGTCGCCGACGGTCTTCGCCTGCACATCTCCGCCATCGACGACAAGGGCCAGCCGATCGACGGCGGCGAGGCGACGCTGTCCAAGGGGACGATCCCGCCGGGCGGGTCCGTGGACTTCAATGCGTCGCTGAAGATCGGAGACAAGGTCCCGGCGTCGATTCGCTTCGCGCCGCAGTGGGCCGCGCCGAAGCCTCCACCCGCGGCCGCCCAGCCGGGCGTGCCCGCGGCCGCCACCGGGGCTCCCGCGGCGGCACAGAAGCCCGTGCCGACGCCATACGGCCGGGGGACTCTGTACGCCCCTCCGGTCGCCAACGCTCCGTCCCAGGCCCCGGCGGACGGGAAGACCGGCTACATCCCGGGCGCGACGAGCCCGGACAACCAGCCCAAGCCGCCGAACCGCTAGACCGGGCGTAAGCCGTCAACCGTAGGCCGAGCAACGTGAGCCCCGGGACTGCTCACGGCTCGCGGTCCAGCGGCTCGTTCGCATCACACTGGCGACGGCTCCGCGGCTGCTAACCTCTTCGACTAGCCCATGGCCCGCATCCTGATCGTCGAGGACAAGGACTCCCTGCGCACGATGCTCGAGGAGATGCTGAAGGCCGAGGGCCTGACGGTCACCGGCATCGGCAGCGGAGCGCAGGCCGTGGAGCGGCTGAGGGCGGGCGAGAAGGTGGACCTGGTCCTGACGGACTGGCGGCTCCCCGGGGCCAACGGCCTCGCGGTCCTCGACGCCGCGATCGCGCTCGATCCGACGCTGCCCGTTCTCGTGATGACCGCGTTCGGGTCGATCGAGACCGCCGTCGAGGCGATGAAGCACGGCGCCGAGGACTTCATCACCAAGCCGGTCGACCCCGATCTCCTGCGCCTGCTCGTGCGGCGTGCGATCGAGCGGCGTGCGCAGTCGCGCGCGTCGCTGCTGTTCGCCGACGCCTCCTCGAAGTCGCTGCCGCCGATCGTCGGCGAGTCGCCGGCGATCCGGGCGGTGCGCGCGGACGTCGAGCGCGTCGCGGCGACGGATGCGACCGTCCTCCTCGAGGGCGAGAGCGGCACCGGCAAGGAGCTCTTCGCGCGCGCCATCCACGAGCTCTCGACGCGGCGCGGCGGCGCCTTCGTGGCGATCAACTGCGCTGCGATCCCGGAGACGCTTCTCGAGAGCGAGCTGTTCGGGCACGAACGCGGCTCTTTTACGGGCGCGTCCGCGCGGCGCATGGGCAAGTTCGAGCTGGCCGACGGCGGCTCGATCTTCCTCGACGAGATCGGCGAGCTGTCGCCGGCCACGCAGGGCAAGCTGCTGCGTGTGCTGCAGGAGCGGTCGTTCCACCGCGTCGGCGGGACGATCCCGATTCAGGTCGACGTCCGGATCATCGCGGCGTCGAACCGGCCGCTCGACAAGATGGTCGCGCAGGGGCAGTTTCGCGACGACCTCTTCTATCGCGTGCGCGTCTTTCCGATCCGCGTTCCGGCGCTCCGCGACCGGCCGGAGGACGTCGATCCGCTGATCGACTGGTACCTCGAGCATCTCGCGCCGGAGCTCGGCAAGCGGTCCGCCGTGCTCTCGCCGTCGGCGCGAGAGCGGCTCCGCGCCTACGCCTGGCCCGGCAACGTGCGCGAGCTGCGCAACTGCCTCGAGCGCGCGATCATCCTCTCGGACGACGGCGCGGTCGAGGAGGAGCACCTGCGGCTGGGCGCGGATCCGGCCTTCTCGCAGGCGGTGCGCGACGAGACGCTCGAACAGTCGCGTGACCGGGCGGCGAACGCCGCCGAGAGGCTCTGGCTCCTCCGCGCCCTCGAGCGCGCGAACGGCGACCGGACCGAAGCGGCGCGCGTCTCCGGCCTCACGGCGCGGCGGCTCGAGGCGAAGCTCCGCGAGCACGGCCTGGAGGATCGCTGAGGATCGGAGGATTGTCTCCGGGACATATTAGCCGCAGCTAATACGTCCCAGGGCGCGCGGATGCGATCGGGCGCTACTCCGGAATCGTCGGAACGCGCGTGACACCCGGCCAGAGCGTCGGCGTCGGACGCGGCGGCGGTGCCGTCAGCAGCGGCGTGATCCATTCGCCGTGCTTGTTTGCCGGCGTGACGACGGGCGCGGGCTTCGAGGTCGCGGATTGCCTGGTCCGGCAGCCCGCCGAGCGCGCCGCGAGCAGGCTCACTGCGAGCGTACAGAAACCCAGGAGTCGGATGGAACGGGATCGCACGGGTGAATTATCGCATCCGTCGGACGAGGCGGGCTATCTCGCCGTGGCGGCGGCGGCTGTTGCCGTGGCGGCGGCGGCGAGCGCGGCGGCGACGACGGCGTCCTCCTCGGGAAGGATCGAGCGCAGATCGAGGAGGACGCGGTCGCGCTCGACGCGGGCGATCACCGGTAGCGCACCGTTGAGCGGCGCGACAGGCAGCGCGCCGCCGTCCGTCGCGCCGACACGCAGCCTCGCCGCCGTCTGATCCGGCGTGAGCCCCGCGAGCACCACCGAAAGCGCCCGCGACGCGAACGCCTTCTCGGGGCTCGTTCCGCCTCCGAACGTCGCCTCCGAGGCGACGACGTCGCCCGACACGCCGGGCCCCGCGTCACGCAGGATCGCCGCGCCGCGTCGCTCGAGCTCGGCGGGCGCCGCGGCCGCCGCGCGGTAGACCGGAAACTCGCGCCACGCCCCGGTCTTCCAGGCCTTCAACGTCGCGGCGAGCGCGGCGAGCGTGATCTTGTCGGGCCGCACCGCGCGCGCGACGGGATGCGCGCCGCAGCGCGCGATGAGATCCGCGCGTCCGACGAGCAGTCCCGCCTGGGGACCGGACAGCAGCTTGTCGCCGGAGAACGTCACGAGGTCCGCGCCCTCCGCGAGACACTCCGCGACCGTTGGCTCGCCGGCGACGCCGAACTCGTCGAGGCCCACCACGCAGCCCGTGCCCTGGTCGTGCACCCACGGGATTCCCGCCTCTCGCGCGAGCGCGGCGAGGTCGGCCCCCGCCGGCCGGCGCGTGTAGCCGCGGATCTCGTAGTTCGACGGGTGCACCGTGAGGATCAGCGCCACGTCCGGCGACATCGCGCGGCGGAAGTCGTCGCTCGTCGTGCGGTTCGTGGTTCCGACCTCGAGCAGCCGGGCGCCGGAGGCCTCGAGGATCTCGGGGATCTTGAAGGAGCCTCCGATCGCGACGAGCTCGCCGCGCGACACCAGCACCGATCGCCCGCGCGCGAGCGCCGCGAGCGCGAGCATCACCGCCGCGGCGTTGTTGTTGACCGCGATGGCGTCGGCCGCGCCGAAGAGGTCCCGCGCGAGGCCGCGGACGTGATCCTGGCGCTTGCCGCGCTCGCCGGTGGCCAGGTCGTACTCGACGGTCGCGTATCCGGCGGCCGCCTGCGCCGCCGCGGCGCGCGCCGTCTCCGAAAGAGGCGACCGGCCGAGATTCGTGTGGAGCAGGACGCCGGTCGCGTTCACGGCGCGGGTCAGAGTCGGCGCGAACCGCACCGACAGCGTCTCCGAGGCCGCGCTCCAGATTCCCGCCGGGTCCGTCAGGCCCCGGGCGATGCCGCGCCGCAGCTCCTCCTTCACCGCCTCGCGCCCATACCTGGAAAGGGGCTCGCGGGCGGCCTCGTCCCGGAGCAGCGCGTCGATGGACGGGGGGTGCGGGCGGGTTGGCGCGGCGATTTTGGTCACCTGCCTGTACTATAGGAGAGCGTGGAGTCGCCGGGGAGACGGGGAGGCCCGCGGTGAGCAGTTCCAGCTGGGAGCGGGAGCTCCACGTTCTCGATCAGGCGCTCCGGCGGCTATCCGCCGAGTACGACGCCTTCCTGTACGGGTCGGCGTCGAAGCCTCCGATCGAGGCGCGAAAGCACGTGGAGGAGATGGTCAGACGCCTGAACGCTTCGGAATCGATGTCCTCCG
The DNA here is from genome assembly GCA_036271035.1 of Thermoanaerobaculia bacterium. Taxonomy (GTDB): domain Bacteria; phylum Acidobacteriota; class Thermoanaerobaculia; order UBA5066; family Gp7-AA6; genus DAHUXD01. The sequence continues at coordinate 17,459 of DATBBK010000204.1, forward strand.
CGGAGAGGTATCGCTTCTCGACGCTGCAGGGCCGCTTCGCGACCATGAACGAGAAATGGGAGAGGCTGCAGGGGGAGAAGGAGGCGGGCCGCCGGCCCGGCATGTACGGCCACTTCCGGCCGGTGACGGCCTCGTCGGAGCCCTCCCGGGCAAACGCCGGGCCCTCCTCCTCCGTAACAGATGAGCGGCATCCCGCCGCCGCCGTCGACCCGGATCGGGACCTCTTCGACCGGTATGTCGCGGCCAAGAGGGCCATGGGGGAAGACGTGAGCGGTTACCGTTTGGACGGATTTTTGGAGGGGCTCGAGCGCGAGCGGCGCAAGGTCCGCGAGCGGTTCGGCAGCTCCGACATCGTGTTCGACGTCGCGGAGCGGGACGGCCGCGTCCGCCTCATCGCAAAGAAGAAGCCGCGGGGCGAATCGTGAGGCGCGCCTCGGCCGCCGTCGCGCTCGGAGCCGCCGCCATCCTGGCCGCCTATGCGGTCGCGCGCGCGCAGGCGTCCCCGTCCCAGACGTCCCACGAGCCGGCGAGCGCCTCCGCCGCGGCGACCCCCGCGAAGAAGGAGACGCCCGCGCCCTTCTACCGGAAGTACCTCGTCGCGGGAGATCCCCTCGACGATCAGATCGCCGAGCAGGAGAAGCGGATCCAGGAGCGGCCGGACGACGCGAACCTCCGCAACGACTTCGGAAACCTGCTCGCGAGGCGCCACTTCGCGAAGGAGGCCGCGGAACAGTACGAGCTCGCCGCGAAGCTCGACAAGCACAACTTCGTCGCGTACTACAACCTCGGCCTCCTGCGCGAGACGGAGGGCAAGCGCGGCGCCGCGATCTCCGCGTACGAGAAGTCGATCAAGCGCAAGCCCGGGTTTCCGCCGTCGCGCTTCCGCCTCGGCCGGCTCTTCGAGCAGGAGGGGCGGGGGAGCGACGCGGTCGTGCAGTACGCGCAGGCGTTCCGGATCGATCCGTCGATGCGCGATCCGCACCGCAACCCGCTCGTCATCGATTCCGAGCTGATCTATCGGGCGTCGCTCGAGAACTACCAGCGCGACATCGCGTCGACGGTCGAGGGCGGCGATGCCCTCTATGCGGATGAGAGCCGCTTCCGCGCGGTGCCGGTCGATCGCTCCGTCGCCGCCGAGGAGGTCGAGCCTCAGGAGCCCGCCGAGGCGGCCCCGCGCGAGGTCGGACCCGCGGCCGCAGCGCCGCAAACCGGCGGCCGGCACACGCGTCCCGCGCCGACCGGAGAGACCGGCGGCGCGATGGTCGGCGGACCGCAGCCGCGCCCCACGGCCCGCTCGAATCGCATCGGCCGGCCGGCGCCGCCGCCTCGCACGACGCCCGCGCCGGAAGTCGCTCCGCCGCCCGAGGTCGAGCAGCCGCCGCAGGCCGAACCCGGCCAGGACCAGCAGGCGCCGGAGACGATGCCGGAGCCGACTCCCGCTCCGTCCGACGACGTGGAGCCGTCCTAAAACGCCAGTTCGGCGGAGTCGGCGGCGAAGAGGACGCGAGTCCCGCGGCGACTAAGTCGCTGTCCGCCAGTCCGGGCTTCGACGCGAGCTCGGCATCAGTCACGAAGCCCGGAGGACGGGCCCGCGAGTCCCGCGGCGATTAAGTCGCTCATTGAATGCAGCAGGCCGCAAGTCAGGCCTTCGCCTTCGATGGGGTCAGGTCTTCGGTTTTCGGCGCTCAGGTCGTTTATGGCGATGTCGATTTCGCGTCTTCGCTCCGAAAACGCGAACACCTGACCCCGAGCACGGCATCCGCCGATTTCGCTCAGTCGAAGCTGGTTCTCTCGATCAGGAGCGTCGGCGATCCGGCCGGGAACGGTAAGGGAAAGAACGCGAGGTCCGAGCCCGCGGCCTGAATCCGCCGCAGCAGCTCCGAGATGCGTCCCGACGCGCGCGCGCCGCCGAGGGGTCCCTGCTCCCGTCCCGCCACGATGGACACGCCGGTGAACTCGACCTCGTAGCGGTCGGCCGCGAGGTCGACGCGGACCGGCGCCGTCAGCGCGCGTGCCTCGAGGCCGCGCCGCACCGACGCCGCGAGCGTTGCCGCCGCGGCCGGCTCGCTCGCCTCCAGGAAGATTCGCCTCGCGCCGCAGCGCGGCGGGACCCGGAACGACGGCCGGACGCCATGCCCGGTGGAGCGGCGCCCCGCCGCACGGCCGGTTCGCAGATCGAAGAGCCGCGCGACGACCTCACCCGCTTCCACGAGCAGCATGCGCCGGCTCGGCACGCCCTCGCCGTCGAACGCCGACTCGGGCGACGCGTCGTCGACGATGCGCACCGCGCGTGACGCGGCCTCTTCGCGGGCGAGCCAGCTCGGCCCGCGTTCGCCGCAGAACGCGGGCGACACGGCGGCGAGCACGGCGGCGGCGACCGGCGGCGACAGTAGCCACTGACCGGTGCGGAAGGGCGATGCGCGGTCGGAGAGGGGAAGCGAGGCGGCTTCGGCGAGCCGCCGCGCGAGTCCGTCCACGTCGGGCGCGGCCGGATCCCATCGGAACGCGGCGCGCGCCGCTCGGGCGGACCCGCCCCGGCGCGCGATCGCGGACGCGACGCCGTCGAACGCGAAGAGCGTCTGCGCGGCGTCCAGGCCGGCCGCGTTCGCGACGCGCTCGCGGGCCTCGCCCGCGCGCAGCGAGAGCGAGCCCAGCGCGATCCGCTCGCTTCCCGCGGCCGCGAGCGCTTCGGAGAGCGCGGGCGCGAGGTCGGGCGGATCGGCGTCGGCCGCCTCCGCCGGCTCGGGCGGCGCGGCCTTCCGCGCGGGATTCTTCGGCCAGTCGGGCGGAGGCTCCTCGGCCGCCGGAAGACGCGCGGCATCGTCCATCGCCGCGGCGAGCCCCCCGGCGTCGGAGCCCGCCGCGAACCACATGCCCGCGGGACTCCCGTCCCACCACCGCGCCGCCCAGCCCTCCTCGGCGCGATGCGTGATCCGCGACAGTCCTCGCCCGCCGTCACGCTCGCGCGTGCGCGCGGACTTCCGGTACAGCTCCCACCGGCCCGCCGCGCGCCGCTCGAGCAGCGCAGCCACGTCTTCGAATCTCATCGCGCGGGCCGGACCGAGAGTCCTCGGACGAGCACGTCCGGCGCCTCGCCCTGCACCGGCAGCACGAGCCCGTCGCGCGCGCACCAGCCGAGCGTGCGGCACACGTGCGCCTCGCGGCCGAGCACCGGCTCGATCCGCCGCAGCGCGGCGAGCATCTCGCCGTGGAGGAATCCGGGACCGATCTCGTCGGTGAAGCGCCCGCGCCTCACGCGCCGCGCGCGGTGGAACGCGAGGCGGAACGCGCCGCTCGCGGGCTCGACCGATCCGGACTGGATCTCGTCGATCCACAGACCGTCGCCGAGGCGGCGGACGAGCTCCTCCGAGGTCGCCGAGCCGGCCGCGACGACGACGTTCGAGGAGCGCGGCTGCGGGGGCTCGGACGCCGCGGCGCGCCGTCCGTGTCCGCTGGACCCGGTGCGGCCGCCGCTCGAGCGATCCGAGATGCGGGCGCCGACGCGTCCCGAGAGGAGGAGCTTCACGGCGCGCGGCGCGATGCCCTCGTCGTCGCGCTCGTAGCCGCCGAACAGGTCGAGGCGTCGCGGGTCGTCGCGGACGTCGAGGTCCGTCACCGTGATCGGTCCCGCCGACGCGGACGCCGACGCCGTGAGAGGCGAGCGCTCCGCGTCCGCCTCGAGCGGGTGCGCGAGGATCTCGTGGAAGAGCACCGCGGCGGAGCCGTTCGCGAGCACGACGTCGGTCTCGCCGGCCACGACGGGAATCGGACGGTCGCGCGGCGCCGCCGCCTCGACGAGAGCCGCTTTCAGCGCATCGGCGATCTCGCCGCCGTCCGGCGCATGGAAGGAGAACGGCCGCTCCTCGTCTCCCAGGCGCGACGCGGAGACGACGATGCCCTCGATGGATACGAGCCGCCGCGCGCTCTCGACGACGGGCCGGCGCGCGGACGCGATGCGGCGTTCGGTGCGCAGCAGGCGCAGCCGCAGGCGGTGTCGCGGGGCGTGACGCGCGAGCAGCGCGGGGAGCCGGCGCATCCAGCGGGCGGCCTCCGCGGGGCCGCGCTCGGTCGAGGGCGCCTCGGCCGGCGGCGCGTCGTCGGACGGCTCGCCCCGCAGCGCGCGAAGCGCGGCTCTCGCGGCCGCGTCTCCGGAGCCCGCGACGAAGGCGAGGCGCTCATCGCCGCGAGCGCGGCGGCGCGCCGCGGTGCCCGTCTCGACGCAGACGCGCGGATCGCCGGGCGATCCATCGCGCCACGCGATCGAGATCTCCGTGAGCCGCTCGGAGAAGACGTCCGCGACGTCGTCGCTTCCCGGCGCGAGGCTTTCTAGCTCGCGCGCGAGCGCGGCGTCGTCCCATTCCACGGCGCGCAGTGTAATAACATCCGCGCGATGAGCGTCGCCGATACGCGTAAGGACTTCGTCGTGGGCCGCGCCGCACGCGGCCTGGCAGGCCGGAAGCTGTTCCAGGAGAAGGCGCCCGGAGCCCTGCGCGCCTCCGTCGTCTCGGCGCTCGAGGCCGAGGCCGAGAAGGAGCGGACGCTCGACGAGGAGGCGCGGCGGATGATGGAAGCGGCGCGCCAGGAGATCGCGGCGGGGCGCGTCGACGGCCATGAGCTCTTCCGCCGCATCCGGCGGAAGCTGGCCGAGCAGCGCGGAATCGTCCTGTAGGGTGACGGGTGGGGAGTAGACCCGGGACCGATCACCTGTCAGCCCTCACCTGTCACCTCGGCGAATGACTCTCGACAAGCGAATCTCCGAGCTCGAGGCGCTCCGCGAGAAGCGCCAGGAGGGCGGCGGCCGCGAACGCATCGAGCGCCAGCACGCGGAGGGCAAGCTCACCGCGCTGGAGCGCATCTCGCTCCTGCTCGATCCCGGCTCTTTCTTCGAGCTGGATCCGTTCGTCACCCACCGCTGCCGTGACTTCGGCATCGAGAAGACGACCGTCCCGGGCGACGGGGTCGTCTGTGGCGCCGGCACGGTCGAGGGGCGACCCGTCTACGTGTTCGCGCAGGACTTCACGGTCTTCGGAGGATCGCTCTCCGAGTCGAACGCCGACAAGATCTGCAAGGTGATGGACCTCGCCGTCCAGAACGGCGCGCCGATCATCGGGCTGAACGACTCGGGCGGCGCGCGCATCCAGGAAGGCGTCGTCTCGCTCGCCGGTTACTCGAAGGTGTTCCTCCGCAACACGCGCGCCTCCGGCGTCGTGCCGCAGATCTCCGCGATTCTCGGCCCGTGCGCGGGCGGGGCGGTGTATTCGCCGGCGATCACCGACTTCGTCTTCATGACGGAGAAGACGTCGTACCTCTTCGTGACGGGTCCCGACGTGATCAAGACCGTCACGCACGAGGAGGTCACGAAGGAGGAGCTGGGCGGCGCGCGCACGCACTCCACGGTCTCCGGCGTCGCGCACTTCGTCTTCCGCAACGATGAGGCGGTGCTCGCCGGGATCCGGAAACTCCTGTCCTTCATCCCGTCGAACAACCTCGACGGCGCGCCCTTCCGTCCGGCTCGCGAGCCGCTCGCCGGCGGCGCGAGCCTGAACGCGTTCATCCCGGAGGAGCCGAACAAGCCCTACGACATGGGCGAGCTGCTCCGCCGCGTCGCGGACGGCGGCGAGTTCTTCGAGGTCGCGCCCGCGTACGCGCGCAACATCCTCTGCGGATTCATCCGGCTCGGCGGCCGCTCGATCGGCGTCGTGGCGAACCAGCCGCTGTACCTGGCCGGCGTGCTCGACATCGACGCGTCGGTTAAGGCGGCGCGCTTCGTCCGCTTCTGCGACGCGTTTCAGATCCCGCTTCTCGTCTTCGAGGACGTCCCGGGATTCCTTCCGGGCACGCAGCAGGAGTACGGCGGCATCATCCGCCACGGCGCGAAGCTGCTGTTCGCATTCGCCGAGGCGACGGTGCCGAAGGTCTCGGTGATCACGCGGAAGGCGTACGGCGGCGCCTACTGCGTCATGCTCTCGAAGGACATCGCGACCGACTTCAACTTCGCGTACCCGACGGCGGAGATCGCGGTCATGGGCCCCGAGGGCGCGGTGAATGTTCTCTACCGCCGCGAGCTCGGGGCGAGCGCGCCCGCCGAGGCGCGCGCCGAGAAGGTCGCCGAGTACTCCGAGAACTTCGCCAACCCGTACATCGCGGCGCGCCGCGGCTACGTGGACGACATCATCGAGCCCGTGGAGACGCGTGAAAGGCTGATCGCCGCGTTCAAGCTGCTGGAGGGCAAGCGGGTCTCCCTTCCGCGTAAGAAGCACGGGAACATTCCGCTGTGAGCGCGGCTCGCCTTCTCGTTGCGAACCGGGGCGAGATCGCGGTGCGGATCTTCCGCGCGTGCCGCGACATGGGCGTCGAGACCGTCGCGGTCTTCTCCGACGCCGACCGCGACGCGCCGCACGTCGCCATGGCGGATTACGCGGCTCGACTGGGGCCGCCGCCGGCGCGCGAGAGCTATCTGTCGATTCCCGCGATCCTCGAGGCGGCGCGCAAGACCGGCGCGACCCTCGTCCATCCCGGATACGGCTTTCTCGCCGAGAACGCCGGCTTCGCCCGCGCGTGCGCGGACGCCGGCCTCACGTTCGTCGGTCCGAAACCGGCCTCCATCGAGGCGATGGGCTCGAAGACGGGCAGCCGGCGCCTGATGCAGAAGGCGGGCGTGCCCGTCGTCCCCGGGACGCTGCAGCCGGCCGAGGGAGCGGGGGAGCTGCGCGACTTCGCGCGGAAGGCGGGCTACCCGATCCTGCTGAAGGCGTCCGCGGGCGGCGGCGGCAAGGGCATGCGGCGCGTTGACTCCGAGGCGGACCTCGACGCCGCCTTCGCGCGTGTCGCCTCCGAGGCGACGTCCGCGTTCGGCGACGGCGCCGTCTACGCCGAGAAGCTGGTCGAGCGTCCGCGGCACGTCGAGGTGCAGGTTCTCGGCGAGAACGGCGGCCGCGTGACGGCGATCGGCGAGCGCGAGTGCTCGATCCAGCGCCGCCATCAGAAGGTCGTCGAGGAATGTCCGTCGCCGGCGATCGGCGACGCGCTGCGGCGCCGGATGTTCGACGCCGCCGTCGCGGCGGCGCGCGCCGTCGACTACGTCTCGTGCGGCACCGTCGAGTTCCTCGTCGCGCCCGACGGCTCCTTCTACTTCCTCGAGATGAACACGCGCCTGCAGGTCGAGCACCCCGTGACCGAAGAGGTCTGGGGCGTCGATCTCGCGGCCGCGATGATCGCGATCGCGCTCGGCGGATCCCCTCCGTTCGACCCCGTTTCGCTCTCGCCGCGCGGGCATGCCGTCGAGTGCCGGATCTACGCCGAGGACCCGAAGCGCGGCTTCGCACCCGCGCCCGGGCGCATCGACGTGCTGAGGCTGCCGCAGGGTCCCGGGCTGCGCCACGACATGGGCGTCGAGGCGGGCTCGGTCGTGCCGATCGACTACGACCCGATGCTCGGCAAGCTCGTCGTCCACGGCGCCGATCGCAGGCAGGCGCTGACGCGGCTCGCTCGCGCGCTCGCGGAGTACGAGATCGCGGGCGTCGAGACGACGCTGCCGCTCTTCCGCGCGCTCGCGGCGGATCCGGAGTTCGCGCGAGCGGAGTTCGACGTGCAGTGGCTGGAGCGCCGCCTCGCCGGCGGGCTCCTCGCGGCGCATGAGCCGTCCGACGCGCAGATCCTGCTCGCCGCGGCGGGGCTGGCGTCGGCGCAGGGCAGGGCGGGCCGCAACGGAAGCGGCCCCGAGGCGTCGGACGCCGGCGCGCATGCGCGTGCGCATGCGTCCGTCTGGATCGAGGCGGCGCGCCGTGAGGCGCTGCGCGAGGGTTGAACGCATGAGACGCCAGGTCTTCGTGCATCGAGGTCCCGCCGGCGCGGAGGAGATCCAGGTCGAGCTGGACGGCCCGCGCTGCGTCGTCACGCGCGGCGGACGCCGCATTGCGGCGCAGACGCACGCGCTTCCGGACGGCCGGCTCTCGCTCCTGCTCGAGGACGGACAGCAGCTTTGTGGGCGCGTGCGTACGGCCGGTGATGGCAGCGTCGAGGTCTCATCCCGCGGTGTGCGACAGGAGGTCGCGCTCGCCGATCCGCTCCACGACCGGCTCGCGCATGCGGCCGCGGTCGAGGGCGCGGACGCGGCAGAGGAGGAGATCCGCGCGCAGATGCCGGGGCGCGTCCTCGAGGTGGCCGTCGCGGCCGGAGACGCGGTCGAGGCCGGAGCGCTCCTTCTCGTCCTCGAGGCAATGAAGATGCAGAACGAGATCCGCGCTCCCCGGGCGGGGCGGCTCACGCGGGTCGAGGCGCGCCCGGGGATCGCCGTCGAGGGCGGAGCCCTTCTGGCGACGATCGGGGCCGCGGGGGCGTAAGGCGCACCCGGGGATAGCCGGGGCCGGCTCGTTCGACTCTCGGGCCTCCTGGACCCATTAGCCGCGCCTAATGCATCCCTTCCCGGTCGTCCGTTCACCCCGGTTTCCCAACCGGTGGGCCCGAGCGGCGGGTTTCTACTCGCCCCGCCCCAGGCGCCACTCGCCCCACGCTGACTGACTGGTAAGTCAGTTCAAAATTCCGGACCTCCATCCAACGATTTCGTCATCCTTACAAGGGCCTCCGTCCCAACTTTTTCTCTTTTTCCTGACGGGCCAGTGAGTTACAGTCCGCCCAATTCTTGGAAAAACATGGCAGTGACATTGCTTTTGTCTTGGCCCGCGTGCAGCTTTTTCTCTCAAACAAGTTTCTAAAGGAGGAATGGGAATGAAGTCTGTGTACCGATTTACCCTGGCTCTATCGGTATGCCTTCTCTTCGCTCTTCCGGTCGTCGTCTCCGCACAGACGACTGGAACGATCGACGGGACGGTGACCGATCAGAGCGGCGCGCCTCTGCCGGGGGTGACCGTGGAGCTCACGAGCCCCAACCTGCAGGGTACGCGCACCGCGGTGACTGCCGCGGACGGCCGCTACCGGTTCCCGAGCTTGCCCCCGGGTTCCTACACGGTGACGGGCAATCTCTCGGGCTTCGGTAAGGTGCAGAAGAAGGCGACGGTCACGCTCGACTCGACGACGAGCGTCGCGCTTCAGCTGCAGCTCTCCACAACGGCGGAGGTCACGGTCACCGGCGAAGCGCCGCTGGTGGACGTGGCGTCGACGACTCAGGGCAGCAACTACAGCGCGAAGGTCATCGACAAGCTGCCTGTCGGCCGCAACTACGCGGACATCGTGTTCACGCAGCCGGGCGTGCAGGCGGACTTCGGTGAGACGCAGGGACGCTCGCTGGCGATCTCGATCTACGGATCGACGTCGTCGGAGAA
>DATBBK010000205.1:0-27971 GCA_036271035.1 Thermoanaerobaculia bacterium
CGCACGCCCTGCAGCGCGGCGAACTTCATCGTGTCCTCCGACTCGACCGCGCGTCCGGACGGCCAGCCGGCCACGGAGCGCCGCCCGAAGATCAGCACGCTCGACGGGACTTGGAGCGGATCAGGCGGCGCGCCGACCACGAGGAGGATGCCGTTTGGGCCGAGTCCGCCGAGCGTCGCCGTCATGGCGGCCCCGCTCGTGACGGTGGCGAGCACGAGGCGCGCCCCTCCCAGCTTCTGCAGCTCCGCGGCGGGATCCTGCTTCCGCGTGTCGATGTAGACGCGCGCGCCGAGCTGCTTCGCGAGCGGCTCCTTGTCCTCGCCGCGCGCGATCGCGACCGTGTCGAATCCCATCTTTGCGGCCCACTGCACGCCGAGGTGACCGAGTCCGCCGATGCCGAGCACCGCGACGAGATCGCCGGCGCGCGCGCCGGAGAAGCGCAGCGCGTTGAACGTCGTCGCGCCCGCGTCCATGAGCGGGGCGGCGTCGGTGAACGCGAGCGAGTCGGGGATCCGCGCCAGGACCGCCGCCGGCGTGACCACGTAGTCCGCATAGCCGCCGTCGTAGTGGATCCCGGTAACCTGGAACGCGACGCTGCAGGTCAAGAAGTCGCCCCTCCGGCAGGAGTCGCAGTGGCCGCAGTGCCCGCCGTGCCAGCCGATGCCGACGCGGTCGCCGGGCTTCCACCACGTGACGCCGTCGCCGACCGCGTCCACGACGCCCGCGACCTCGTGGCCCGGCACGCGCGGGTACTGGATCGGCATGATCCCTTCCTTGGTGATGACGTCCGAATGGCAGATGCCGTTCGCCGTGACCTTCACGCGGACGTAACCCGGCGGCGGCGAGGGAATCTCCTTCTCGACCATCTCGAGGGGACCTCCCGCCCGGGAAACCTGCACCGCGCGCATCTTCGGCATCGCTCTTCCTCCTGGGCCCTAACTAGGCGCGAGCGCCGGGAGCGGATTCAGCGCCCGAGCCGTGATCCCTCGGGCTCGATTCCCGCGTGAACTACTGTCCCGACGCGCGCCGTTGACGCGCCGGCAGATGGCGGTGTTCCTCGCGAAGGCGCTCGGTCTGAAATGGCCCGTGTCCGCGCTGCTTTAGCGACGCCTACACGGACCGGATCCGCTCTCGCGAAGCCATGAGACGCGAGAGCGGACCCGAACCCGTTGCAAGTGCCGAAGGCTCAGTGGCCGGGGACGGCCTCGACCTTGCCGTAGTAGCCGTTCGCCTCGTCGTCCGGTCCGGCCGCGAAGTAGAGGACGTTCGTCGGGCCGGCGGCTCCACCGTTGCCGAAGCCGATGCCCCACAGCCCGTCGATGAACAGCGTGTGGTGGCCGTCCTTGAGCCGGCCGGCATGGTGCCACTCCTGTCCGTCGCCCTCACCGTGGTCGCTGCCGTGGTTCTTGCAGTACGCGTTCATCTGCCCGTCGCCGAAGTTGCCGACGATCAGGCATCCGCCGAACTTGCCGAAGTCCTGAGGCGCCATCGCCATTCCCCACGGCGCGTTGAGCTGGCCGTGCGAGGCGACCTTCGCGACGAGGTTGCCGTCGGAGTCGAACTCGCGCACGAACCCGAGACCTCTCCCGTGGTCCTCGTCGTTGCCGTCCTTCCTCGCGTAGGAGACGAAGACGGAGGTGCCGACGGCTTGAATCCCGAACGGGCAGTAACCGGCCGGGATGCTCCCGTCCGCGAACCCACCCGAGGTGTCGAACTCCGTGAACGTGCCGTCGAAGAAGTTGCCGTGGAACGACTCGACCTCGCAGCTGCCGAAGCTGCTCGAATAGAGCGTCGCGCCGACGATCGCGAGGCCCTTGTAGTTCGAGCCGGGCTCGTTGTGGACCACGACCGCAGCGGTCGGGTTCACGGTCGGATTCCACCCGGAGAAGGTTCCGTCTTCGCTCGCGAAGAGGAAGATCGCGGGCGCTCCCGACGCCATCTGGAACGAGCCGCTGCCGTTGAACACGGTTCCGTTCGGCGCGCCGGGGACCGTGATCTTCATCGGCCCGGCGGGGTTGCCGTCGGCGTCGAAGATGGACGACGTGCCCGTCCCGTTGTTCGCGACCCACCAGGGGCTCGACGGACCCGCCGCGATGCCCCATGCGTTCTGCAGGTCGAGGTCCTGATGCGGCGCCTCGCCCGCCTCGTTCGAAACGAGAATCGTGACGTGGTAGTTGTTGCCGCCGCCGTCGTCGTCGCCCGGGCGCTGGGGCTTCTTACGGTCCGCGCCGCGCGCGACCGCCGCTGTTCCCGCGAGGAACAGCACCGTCAAAACCGCACACGTTGCTCGATGCGTCTTCATGAACACCTCCTGAATTCGGTTGCGACCGCCGATCCCGAACGACGATCCCCGTGCAGCGCGCATGCAATCGACGAGCCCCGTGCCGATTTCTTTAGCCGCTTCTTAGGATGTGCGCCGAACCTTCGATGCCCTGCGGCGTAGAGTCCTCCGGGGAGGACTCCAATGCATTTCCGATCGCTCGCGGCGCAGGCCGCCGTCTGCCTTCTCGCCGCGGCCGGCGCGTCCGCGGCCGCTCCCGGCGCCGGCGTCGCCGGCGAGTGGGAGCTCACCACGATGGTCTTCGGAAACCCTCTCGCCGAGCGCGTCACGTTCTCGGTCGACGGCGCGAAGCTCACCGGCACGAGCTCGGGGCGCCCGCTGACGGGGACCGTGGACGGGGACCGCATCCGCTTCGAGACCAAGGACACCGACGGCACCGTCAATACGTACGAGGGCCGCGTGCAGGACGGGAAGCTGTCGGGCACGGCGACGATCACGCAGGAGCCGTGGGGACAGACGCCTCCGCTGACGTGGAGCGCGAGCCGTCCGGCCGCCGGAAAGCCGCCGGCGCCGCGCACGCTGGACTACGAACCGAAGGAGTTCCACCGCGCCTTCTCCGCGGACGTCGCGCCCGCGCTGCGCATCTGGCCGGGCGACACCGTCAGAACACACACCGTCGACGCGGCCGGCGTCGACGCGCAGGGCAAGACCCGCGTGCTCGGCGGCAATCCGCAGACCGGTCCGTTCTACGTCGAGGGCGCGATGCCGGGAGACGTCCTCGTTGTGCACGTGAAGAGACTCCGCCTGAGCGGGCCGCGCGCGATCAGCGACGACGGCATCGTCGAGCGCGGGCTGACCGCGGAATACGCGTCGTCGCACAAGGACGACTTCAACAACGTCGTCTGGAGCCTCGACGCGGCGGGCGGCGTGGCGCGTCCGGCGAAGCCGACGGACAGGCTCAAGAACCTCGCGGTACCGCTCAAGCCGATGCTCGGCTGCATCGGCGTCGCGCCGGGCTTCGGCGGCGCGGCGATCCGCACGGGCGACTCGGGCCGGATCGGCGGCAACATGGACTTCAACGAGATCGTCGAGGGCGCGACGGTGTACCTGCCGGTCGGCGTGCCCGGCGCGCTGCTCTACGTCGGCGACGGCCACGCGCTGCAGGGCGACGGCGAGCTCAACGGTAACGCGCTCGAAACGCCGATGGACGTCGAGATCACGGTGGACCTCATCCGCGAGAAGGGGATCGGCGGCGGCCCGCGCGTCGAGAACGCCGAGTACCTGATGGCGATGGGCCTCGCGGGCTCGCTCGACGATGCGTTTCGCGAGGCAACGTCGGGTCTCGCGTCGTGGCTGGAGAAGGACTACGGGCTGACGGGGCCGGAGGCGGCGATCCTGCTCGGCGCGACCGTCGAGTACGAGATCTCGGAGGTCGCCGACCGCAACGCCGGCGTCGTCGCGAAGATCAAGAAGAAGTACCTGCCGCCGCCGGCGCCGGCGAAGTAGGACCCAACTAGGATGCGGGACGTGCGGGAGTGCGTCGCGGCGATCGATCAGGGGACGACGGGGACGCGCTGCATCCTCTTCGGCCTCGACGGCGTACCGGTCGCGTCCGCCTACCGCGAGCACCGGCAGATCTTTCCGCGGCCGGGCTGGGTCGAGCACGACGCCGCGGAGATCCTCGGCCGCGTCCACGACGTCTGCGCGGAGGCGGTGCGGGCCGCTGCGGCGGCGAGGATCCTCGCGGTCGGCATCACGAATCAGCGCGAGACGGTCGTCGCGTGGGACGCCGAGACCGGACGGCCGGCCGCGAACGCGATCGTGTGGCAGGACGCGCGCACGGCGGACGCGTGCGCCGAGGCGATCGCGCACGGCTGGAGCGAGGAGGTCCGCGCGCGGACGGGCCTGCCGATCTCGACCTATTTCTCCGCGACGAAGATGCGCTGGCTCCTCGAACACTCGGTCGAGGTTGGCGCTCTCGCCGCGGACGGACGGTTACGGCTCGGCACGATGGACGCGTGGCTGATCTGGAATCTCACCGGCGGTCCGCGCGGCGGCGCGCACATCACCGACCCGACCAACGCCTCGCGCACCCTGCTCTGCCGTCTCTCGGACCTCGCGTGGGACGAGACGCTGCTCGAGCTCTTCGGCGTTCCGCTCGAGGCGCTACCGGAGATCCGGCCGTCGATCGCGCGCGAGCCGTACGGGTTCACTCTCGCGGACGGACCGTTCGGCGCCGGCGTTCCGGTCGCGGGCGATCTCGGCGACCAGCAGGCCGCCCTCGCGGGACAGGGCTGCTTCGCGCCGGGAGAGGCGAAGAACACCTACGGGACGGGGTCGTTCCTGCTCGAGGTCGTCGGCGACACGCCGATGCCGAGCACGTGCGGGCTGCTCGCTACGGCCGCCTGCGCCGCGGACGGAGAGCGCGCGTTCGCGCTCGAGGGCCCGGTCGCGATCACCGGCGCGGCGGTGCAGTGGCTTCGCGACGGCCTCGGGCTGATCGGCGCGGCGGCCGAGACCGAGGCGATCGCGGCCTCCGTGCCGGACTCGGGCGGTGTCTACTTCGTGCCGGCGTTCGGCGGCCTGTTTGCGCCGCACTGGGACATGACGGCGCGCGGCGCGATCGTCGGCCTCACGCACCATTCGAACCGCGCCCATCTCGTGCGCGCGACGCTGGAGGCGATCTGCTTTCAGTGCCGCGAGGTCGCCGACGCGATGGCGGCCGACAGCGGGCACCCGTTCGAGTCGCTCAAGGTGGACGGCGGCGCGACCGCGAACGACCTGCTCATGCAGATGCAGGCGGACATCCTGGGCGTGCCGGTCGTGAGGCCGGCCGTGCGCGAGACGACGTCGCTCGGCGCCGCGTTCGCCGCCGGCCTCGCCGTCGGAGCTTTCGACTCGACGGATCATCTTCGCCGGCTCTGCCGCGCCGACCGGACGTTCGAGCCGGAATGGAGCGAGGACCGGCGCGAGGCCGCGTTCCGGGGCTGGCGCCGCGCCGTGGACCGCGCGCGGTCGTGGGTGGAGAGAGCGTGAGGAAGCCGTGACGAAGCCCGGTTGGACGTACGAGCGGCGCGTCGATTTGCCCGCCGGTCGCGAGCGCGTCTGGCGCGCGCTGACCGATTCCGAGGAGCTCGTGCGCTGGTTCGCGGACGGCATCGAGGTCGAGCCCCGGCCGGGCGGCAAGTACCGTTTCTGGGGCGGCCGCGTCCCGGGCGCGCCGCCTCGCGAGCGCGCGCACCAGCGGATCACGCGTTTCGACGCGGGGCGCGAGATCGCATTCGAGTGGGAGATCGAGGGCGTCGAGAGCGAAGTGATCCTCGTCGTCGAGACGATCGAGGGCGTGCCCGATCGGACGCGGCTCGACGTGCGCCACAAGTTTCCGGCGCCCCCCGCGGTGGCCAACCCGAAGTTGCTGGTCGAGGATCTCTGGCGCGTCGTGCTCGCCAACCTCGACGGTCATCTCGGCGGGGGAGCGACGGACGCGAACGCGTGAAGGGGCCAGGTCTCGGTTCCTCGGAACCAGAGACCTGACCCCCGAGATCGCGCGTCAGTGGTGGTGGTACGAGTGACCGTATTGGGCGTACGCGTGACCGTACGAGTGGCCGTAGTAGGCCCGCCGATAGACCCAGTGCGGATACGGCGCGACGACCCAGACGCGGGTCACCGGGTACGGATACCCGTAGGGATACGCGTACGGCGCGTACGCCGGATACGGCGGCGCGTAATACGGCGCGGGCGGTCCGTAGTACGGCGCCGGAGCATTTCCGACTCCGAACGTACCGATCGGCGTATTCACCTGCGCCTGAAACGCGACCTGCGCGCTCGCCTTCGACGCCGGCAGCACGAGGAACGCGGCTGCGACGGCCGCGGCGATCAGAAGCGATTTGAGCTTGTTCACCATTTCGATCCTCCGGCCCCATGGACATCGCAACCGGTATGCCGGATCGGTCCCGTCCGGCATGCGCCCGTAAATGGCCATTCTCGAGGTGGTTGCGGTTCTGGCCCCCCCGGAGCGGATTCTCGAGATGTCGCCCCCGCGCGACACGATCGCGCCGCCGTGGACAGTTCGAGAAAATTCCCGCGCGGTCTCTAGTTGCCGCGAGGCGAGAAGAGCGCGCGGAAGCGCTCGAGCGGAGAGATCCCGGTTCCCTCGAGATGGCCGAGGATGCCGTCGACGATGCGCCGCGCCCGCTCCGGCAGCACGTCGCGAAGCCGGCCCGAGACGAGACGCCGGCCGATCGCCATCGCGTCGAGATCCACCGAGACCTGCGGCGACGACGCGGGACCCGCGACGTGGAACGGGATCTCGAACGCCCCGCGCGAGTCGGCGAGATACGTTCCGAGCCGGCCGAAGCCGCGGACCGCCTCGGGCCCGAGGACGACGCGCCCGCGGTACGAGAGCGTCCGGTCCGCCGCGACCGATCCGCCCGCGTGCACGACGACGTCGCCGCTCGTCAGGGTGAGATCGGGAGTCTCGACGCGGCCGCCGCCGAACCGGAGGCCCGTCTGAAGCGCGAATTGCCGCGGCGTGTCGATCCCGTCCGGCACGTCGAGCCCGGCGGCGCGACCGACGCGCGCCAGCGTCTTCGCGATCTCCGGCATCACGCGCACGGTGCGGAGTTCGGCGCGCGAGACGGTGATCCGGCCCTCGCCCGACGCGGTCCGCGCGAACAGTTCCGTCCCCAGCCCGCGCCCCGTCATCGACATCCAGCCGGAGAGCGTCCCGCCGAGCAGGCTCGCGGCGGAGGGCGACGCTCCCGGCGCGGACGAAGGCGCGACGGACGCGAGGCGGTCGAGCGGGATGCCAGCGACCTCGAACGCGAGGCGCGAGTCCGAGCCGGGCCGGCGCAAGTCCGCCTCCAGGCGCATCCCGACGCGGCCGCCGAAGACCCGAAGGAGCGGCACGACGACGAGCGTGCCGTCGTTCCAGTGCCAGTCGGCGGAGAGGTCGTCGAACGGAACGCCTCGGAGCGAGCCGGAGGGAACGGCGATCCGGCCGCTCGCCGCCGTTCGGCCGCGGGACGCGACGGCGGCGTGGAGCGAGGCCGCCGCGAACACGGGACGTCCCGCGACCTCCGCGCCGAGCGAGGATCCGTCCGCCTCGATGCGTGCGGCGACGTCCGACGCCGGGCCCCGGACGCGCGCCTCGAAGCGGAGGCGCCCCGACGCGCGGAGCGCGCTCGGGAGTCGGCCCGCCGCGCCGGCGAGGGACAGGATCCTCTCGATCGAGACGCTCTCGGGCGTGGCGACACGCAGATCCAGCCGCGGCTCGCCGCGAAGGGCGTCGACGCGGCCCTCCGCCGTCAGCGGGAGCGATCCGACGCGAAGCGAGGAGCGGCGGATCGTCAGCGAGTCGGACGGCACGTCGAGAGTCACCGCGTAGTCGCCCTCGAGCGGCGGCAGGCGCGACGCGCCCGACGGCGCGAGCGCCGCGCGGCCGGCGAGCGTCAGCCCGCCGAGCGCCACACCCTCGGCCGTGCCGTCGACCGTGAACGACCCGGCCTCGCGCGACGCCGCGCCCGCCCATGGCGCCAGTCGGGACAGGTCGAGATTCTTCGCCGAGTAGAGGACGCGAAGCCGCGCGGACGCGAGGTCGCCGCCGGGCGGGCGCGCGACGAGGCCGCGAACCGAGACGTTGCGGCCGGAGTCCGCGAGAAACCGCGCGGCGACGTCGAAGCGCACCGGCGCGGCCGACCCGAGGTCCCGGACCGTTCCCGTCACGTCGTCGAGCGCGACGCGCGCGGCGCGTCCGGCCGCGGCGAGTCGGTCGACGAACACCACGCGGCCGTGGCGGACGTCGACGCGGGATACGAGGAAGGCCCGCGGGCGCAGCGAGAAGGCCGGCTCGTCGTTGGACGCGGCCGAAGGGATCGTGCCACGCGCGAGATCGTCGATGTTCGACTCGCCCTTTTCGTTGCGCTCGACGGCGACGGTGGGCGCGTCGACGACGATGCGGTCGATCTCGATGCGTCGGGCGAGCAGCGGCCAGAAGGCCAGCTTGAGGGAGACGCGCTCCGCGGAGAAGAGGGTCGGCGATTCCCACCCGGGCGCGTTGCGCACTGACAGGTTCTCGAGGCCCGCTCCGAGGCCGGAGAAGATCTCGAGCCGCGCGTCGCCCGCCTCGACCGGGCGGTGGAGCGCCTCCTCGGCGGCGGCGAGCGCGCGGGCGCGAATCCGTTCGGCCGGGATCAGACGTGGCAACGCCAGCGCGAGCGCCAGCCCCAGACCGGAGAGGACCTCGGCGATTCGGACGGCGCGGCGAAGCGGCGACCTCATCAGTCCGAACCTATACGAAGGAAGAGCGCGAGTGGCGCGAGTCCGACGAGAGGCGCGCGAGGCCCGAACGAGCTCGCTTCAGGTCGCGGCGGTATAGTCCGCAGTCCACATTCGAGGAGGTTTCCGATGACGACCGCGACTCCGAACGCCCCCGCCGCCACGACCCCGAAGCAGCAGTACCTGAACACGCTCGAGACGGAATACGGAAAGACGCTGCGCGTCCTCCACGCCTATCCGAAGGACAAGGCCGAGCTGAAGCCGCACCCGAAGGCGAAGAGCGCCCGCGAGCTCGCCTTTACGTTCGTCGCGGAGCAGGGCCTGTCGAACAGGGCCCTGACGACGGGCCTGGACTGGTCGCAGCCGCCGCAGTTTCCGAAGCCGCCCGAGTCACTCGACGCCGTGATCGCCGCGTTCGAAGACGGGCATCGCAAGCTGGTCGAGATCGTGCGGGGCATTCCGGAGGACAAGCTGCTCACCGAGACCGTCCGATTCCCGACGGCGCCCGGGCAGCTTGGCGACATTCCCAAGATGCCGTTTCTCTGGATGATCCTGTCCGACCAGATCCATCACCGCGGGCAGTTCTCCGTATACCTGCGGATGGCCGACGGGAAGGTCCCGTCGATCTACGGCCCGTCGCTCGACGAGCCGTGGATGTGACGGACTCGGACCTCTAGCGGTCCGCTTCGCGGACCGTGGAGCCGACCACCGAAGGCAAACCCCCGGCGATAGACAGCGCCGAGCTTGACGCCGGACGATGACCGGCGTGTGCCTCGGCGTCAAATGAGAGGGGAAGTCGCGAACGCTCCCTCTCCCAGGAAGTTGTGTTTCTGCGGAATCCGGTGGAGAGCTAGTCCCCCGCCGCTTTGCGGACCAGCTTGATCGCCGTGCCGAGGATCAGCAGATCGATCAGCACCGCGAACGCGCCGAACCAGATCCGGCCGGACACCGCTCCGGTGCCGTGCGAGAACGACAGGAACGGCAGGGAGACGCTCCCCGAGAACTGGCGCGGTCCCGAGCCGAAAGCCACCCAGTGGAACGGCAGGGCGAAGAGCGACAGTCCGGGAACGAAAAACGCGAGCTGGACGATCGGCGGCGGAAGCGTCTCGTCGCTCCGCGCGGGATCGAACCCGAGCGCGTAGATCACCGCGAGGTAGCTCCCGAAGAACACGAAGGCGCCGCCGATCCCCGCGACGACCCAGCGCGGCGCCTGGAACTTGTCCGAGGAAGCCCACACGGACGCCGCGATGATCGAGAGTCCGACTGCGGACAGAAAACAGCCGAACGCGATCGCACCGCGCGGGGACATCGGCCGCTCATCATTCGCCACGCTGCGTCTCGAAGTGTGTTCGAAGATGGTAGCAGGGCGTCCCGATCGCGTCTGTGACGGAGATCCCCGAGCAGCACGCCTTCGGCGCGTCTCAGAAGATGACGCCGACGTTGACGGGGATCAGTGTGAACCGGCTCCCGGACGTCTCGAAGTGCCCGTGCAGTGGATCGGAGCTCAGCGAGATTTTCGTGTAGCGGCCCTCAACGAACACATGGGTGTTCGAGCCGCCGACGCGAAAGGCGAAGCCGCCTCCGACGTTCCACCCGAAGCGCGTGGTCGAGGCGACGAAGATGTCGTTGCCGGAGACGTCCTCGCCGCGAAAGCGCAGGTCGTAGATGCCGACGCCGCCGATGACGTACGGCTGGAATCCGCCGAGGTGCGGCCCGAACACGAAGTCGAACGTGCCGTCGATGATGCGGGTGTTGCCGCTCTGAAACTGGATGGCGTCGCTCTTCGGCGCCATCTCGGAGTAGGCGCCGTCGAGCCGGATCCCGAACGGCGACGCGCCGAAATTGATCGGGATGAGGAGCATCGCGTTCCAGCCGACGTCGTAAACGTCCGACTGATCCTCGGCCGGGATCATCGCGCCTCCGGAGAGGCCGAGCCGGAAGCCGGGTGCGCCCTGCGCGAGAGCCGCGGGCGCGGGGGCGAGCAGGAGGACGGCGGCGAAGGCGGCGGACGAGAGCGCGAGTCGAAGCGGGCGACGGACCATGGCATCTCCTCGGAGTCGGGGAAAAATGCAAGGCGTGTGCCCTGTCGCGTCCCGCCGCGCGTGACGGGCGAGGATTTCGCTAGGATGCCGGCATGGCCAATACACGCGTCGCGCTCGTCACCGGAGGCACTCGAGGCATCGGCGCCGCGATCGCGCGGCGGCTCGCGCGGGACGGATTCCACGTCTTCGTCTCCGGCACGAGCGACGAGTCGGTCCGAAAGGCGCGCGATCGCTTCGCGGAGGAGGGCGTCTCGATCCGCGGATTCGCGGCCGACGCACGCCGCGAGGAGGACCAGAAGCGCCTCGTCGAGTCCGTCGCCGCGGAGGGCGGGCGGCTCGACGTGCTCGTCAACAACGCGGGGATCGGCGTCTTCGCGCCGGTGGACCGGCTCGCGCCGGAGGACTTCCGCGCGGTGCTCGAGACGAATCTCTTCGGTCCGTACTACGCCGTGCACTACGCGGCGCCGCTCATGAAGAAGAACGGCGGCGGCTTCGTCGTGAACGTCGCCTCGCTCGCGGCGGTCAACGCGTTCGCGGGCGGCGCGGCGTACAACGCGTCGAAGTTCGGCCTGCTCGGGTTCTCCGAGGCGGCGATGCTGGATTTGCGCCACGACGGCATCCGCATGGCGACGATATTGCCCGGCTCCGTCGCGACGGAGTTCGGTCACTCGCACGGCAACCGCGACCAGTCCTGGATGCTCCAGTCGGCGGACGTCGCCGAGGCGGTCGCGGACCTCGTGAGGTTCCCGGACCGCGCGATCCCGTCAAGAGTCGACCTACGACCGTCAAAGCCGCCGAAGAAATGACCTACGGATGCCGTGCTCGGGGTCAGTCCTTTGTTTTTCGGAGCGACGGCGCAAACGCGATAGAGCCCAACTCGTTCTGAGCTCCGAAAAATTGAGGGCTGACCCCATCGAAGCGCGCAGGCCTGACTTGCGGGCTAATGCGTTCCATAAGCAACTTAGTCGCCGCGGGACTCGCGGGTCGGTCCTCCGAGCCCCCGTTTCGAAACCGTCCCCGATCCGCCGCGTATCCATCCGATGGAGGCTCCATGTCCTACCTGACCCAGGACATCCGCTATGCCGTGCGCGCCCTCCGCCGGACTCCCGGCTTCACGTTCGTGGCGCTCGCCACGCTCGCCGTCGGCATCGGCGCGAACACCGCGATCTTCTCGGTCGTGGACGCCGTCCTCCTCAGGCCGCTGCCGTACGCGCAGCCGGACCGGCTCGTCCGGGTCTTCCAGACGCTGCCGAAGCAGGGCATCGAGCAGGCCGGCGCCTCGTTCCCGAACTACGCCGACTGGGCCGAGCGGACGCGCTCGTTCGAGGACATCGGCGCGGTCCGCCTGCACGACTACACGCTGACGGAGCGGGGCGAGCCGGCCCTCGTCGTCGCCGGCACGGTCACCTCGAGCGTCTTCCGCGTGTTGCGCGCGCGCCCGATCCTCGGCCGCACCCTGGTCGCCTCCGACGACGCGCCCGGCGCCGCCCCCGTCGCCGTCCTGACCGAGAAGCTCTGGCGGCAGCGGTTCGCCGGCGATCCGAGGGCGATCGGCCGGACCGTCACGCTCGACCGGCGGCCGTTCACCGTCGTCGGCGTCATGCCCGCGGCGTTCACCACTCCGCCCGAGGTCCCGGTCCCCGAGCTCTGGACGCCGCTCTCCCAGGATCCGGTCTTCGCCGATCTCCGCGGAAGGCGCGGCGGCCACTACCTGACGCTCGTCGCGCGGCTCGCGAACGGGCGGACGCTCGGCGAGGCGCAGGCGGAGCTCGCCGGAATCGCCGCGTCGCTCGAGAAGCAGTATCCGAAGGAGAACGAGGGCTGGGGCGTGCGACTCGTGCCGCTCGCCGAGAGCCTCGTCTCGGGATTCCGGACCGCGCTCCTCGTGCTGCTCGGCGCGGTCGCGCTCGTGTTCGTGATCGGCTGCGCCAACATCGCGAACCTCCTGCTCGCGCGATCCGCCTCGCGCTCGCGCGAAGTTGCGATCCGCACCGCGCTCGGCGCCGGCCGCGCGCGCCTGGCGCGCCAGTTCCTGACCGAGTGCCTCGTGCTGAGCCTGACGGGCGGCGCGCTCGGCGTCGCGCTCGCGTACGCCGGGATGGGCGCGCTGCGCCGGATGCTCCCGTCCGACCTGCCTCGCACCGGCGAGATCGCGCTCGACGCGCGAGTGCTCCTCTTCTCTCTCGCGGCGTCGGTCCTCGGCGCGCTGGTGTTCGGGCTCGTGCCTGCGCTGCAGACGGCGTCCTCCGGGCTCTCGGCGACGCTGCGAGAGGGCTCGGCCGGCGCGGGGGAGAGCCGGCGCCGGCGCCGGCTGCGGAGCGTCCTCGTCGTGGCGGAGACGGCCCTGTCGTTCGTCCTGCTCGTCGGCGCCGGCCTGCTCGCGCGCAGCTTCCTCCGTCTGCGCGACACGCCGCTCGGCTTCGACCCGTCCGGGGTGCTGACCGCCGGCATGTCGCTGCCGCGCTCCCAGTACGACAAGCCGGCGCAGTGGACCGGCTTCTACTCGAGCCTCGTCGAGCGCCTGCGCGGCGAGCCCGGCGTCGAGTCGGTCGCGGCGGCGCTGCCGCTCCCGCTCATGGGGGCAGGACTGAACTTCTCGTTTCACGTGGACGGACGCCCCCTGCCGCCCGGCGAGACCGAGCCGAGCGCCAACTACACGGCGCTCACGACGGACTACTTCAAGGCGCTGCGAATCCCGCTTCTGCGCGGCCGTCTGTTCAGCGACGCCGACGCCGCCGACCGGCCGAAGGTCTGCGTCGTGTCGGCGGAGCTCGCGCGTCGCTATTTCCCGAAGGAGGATCCGATCGGCCAACGGCTCGTCTTCGGCTTCGCGGATCCCGTCTCGCGCGAGATCGTCGGCGTGGTCGGCGACGTGAAGCGCGACGGGCTCGGCGTCGTCTCCCGTCCCGAGATGTACGTCCCCTTCGTTCAGGAGCCGTGGTGGGCGGCGTACCTCGTCGTCCGCACGTCCGGCGACCCCGCCGCGCTCGCGCCGGCGGTGCGGGCGCACGTCCGAGCGCTCGATGCGACGCTGCCGATCGAGGACATCGCGCCGATGACGCGCACGGTCTACGACTCCGCCGCGCAGCCGCGCTTCCGCACGACGCTGCTCGGCCTCTTCGGCGGCGCGGCCCTGCTGCTCGCCGCGCTCGGGATCTACGGCGTCGTCTCCTACGGCGTCGGACGCCGCACGCGGGAGCTCGGCATTCGCGTCGCGCTCGGAGCGCAGCGCGGCGACGTGCTCCGCATGATCCTCGGCGAGGGACTGCTGCTCTCCGCGATCGGGCTCGCGGCGGGTCTGGCGGGCGCGGTCGTCCTCACGCGCTATCTGGCGAGCCTCCTCTTCGAGGTCGGCCGCCTCGACCCCGCGACCTACGCGGCGGTCGCCGCCGTCCTGCTCGCCGTCTCGTTGCTCGCGGGTCTCCTGCCCGCGCGGCGCGCGACGCGCGTCGACCCGGTCACCGCGCTGCGGCAGGAATGACGGGTGAGGGCGCAGCGCCGCGCTCGTCATCCCGAGACGCGTGGCGATGGGGGATCCCGTCCCCGTTCACGGCGGGCGGCGACGCCGCCGTAGCCGGCCAGAACTCTCCAAGACGGACGCGCTGCTGCGGCGGCTCTTTCTCCGTGGCATGATCGCGCTGCATGCGCGTCTCGCCCCCCAACCTCACGAAATCCGACTACCCGAGCGCCCGGACGAGTCTGCGTGGCCGCTGAGCCGGAGCGCTTCGGAGTGCTCCGGCGGATGCTCCTTCGATGGCCGGTCCTCGTCGTCCGCCACCGCTGGGTGGTGCTCGTCCTCTGGGCCGTCGCGGCCGCCGTGTTCGTCCCGGCGGCGCGGCACGTCGAGAGCAAGCTCGAGGTCGCCGCCCGGATGCCGAGCGGACAGGGCGAAGAGGTGCGTCTCGATCTCGAGAACCGCTTCCGTTCGCCGTTCACCTATCGCGTGCTACTCGTCGCCGAGCATCTCCCGGTGCTCGGCGAGCCCGGCGGCCGTGCGGTCCTCGAGAAGATCGTCGGAGCCGTCAAGACCGTGCCCGGTGTCGCCGGCACGCTCTCGTCGCTCGACACCGACGACCCGCTCTTCCGCGGCCGGACCGGCGGTTTCCTCGTCGTGGTCGGGCTCGACCCTCCGGGGAACCAGGCGGTCGAGACGCTGCTTCCGGGACTCCGCAAGGTCACCGATGCGCTGCTTCGCGAGCTCAAGACGCCGTATCCGCAGGCCTGGCTCGGCTGGACCGGCGAGGCGCCGCTCAACTTCGACATGCGCATCGCCAGCACGGCGGACGCGCGCTCCGCCGAGCTGCGCGTGCTGCCGTTCACGCTCATCCTGCTGCTGCTCGCGTTCGGCAGCGTCGTCGCGGCGGTGCTGCCGATCGGCGTCGGCATCCTCTCGATCGCGCTGTCGCTCGGCGTGGCCGCGCTGATCGCGCGCTACTTCACGCTGTCCATCCTCATCCAGAGCCTCGCGTCGATGATCGGGCTCGGCCTCGGGATCGACTACGCGCTCCTGACCGTCAGCCGCTTCCGAGAGGCGCTCACCGCGGGACACGACGCGAAGAGCGCCGCCGAGGAGGCGACGAAGCACGCCGGCTGGACGATCCTGCTGTCCGCGTTCCCGGTGTCGATCGCCTTCGCCGCGCTGCTCACGATCCCGCTCTCGGAGCTGCGCTCCGTCGGCTTCGCCGGGCTGACCGTCACCGTCTTCTCGCTCCTGCTGTCCGTCACGCTGCTGCCCGCGATCCTGTCCATGCTCGGCCGGCGCGTCGACGCGTTCCGGATCCGGCGGCGCATCGCCTCGGAGCGTGAACGCGGCTCCGAGGGATGGCGGCGGTGGGGGCTGCGCGTCATCAAGCACCCTTTGATCGCTCTCGTCGTCACGAGCGCGCCCCTTCTCCTGCTCGCGCACCAGACGCGCCGCCTCGAGACGGAGATGCCGCTCGGCGACTGGCTGCCGAAGGGCTCCGAGTCCGTGCAGGCGTACCACGCGGTCGAGAACATGGGCCGCGTGAACCTCATCCACTCGTTGCGCGTGGTGCTCGACCTGCCGAAGGGCGTGACGATCGACAGCCCCCAGGGCTGGCAGGCGGCGCGCAGTCTCAACGACCGCCTGCGCGCGGATCCCCGCGCCGAGAGCGTGCAGTCGCTCCCCGGGCTCAAGGTCTTGGACCGTCCGGACGGGCTGGAATTCCTGTCGCTGGTCCCCGCCGCGGTCCGTCGGACGCTCTCCGCCGCGGACGGGAGCGCGACGCTGTACGAAGTCATCCCGAAGGAGGGCGTCGGCCCGCGCGACCAGGTGACGTTCGCGCGCGAGCTTCGCACGTGGAACGCCGAGAAGGCGACGGGTCTCGCGGGGACGCGGATCCGCGTCGGCGGCCGGCCCGGATTCGAGGCCGACTACGAGGACACGGTCGCCGAGCACTTCAAGACGGTGCTCTGGATCGTCGTGGGCTGCACGTTCCTCGCGCTGTTCGCGGGATTCCGCTCGCTGCTGGTCGCGGTGAAGGCCGTCCTGCTCAACCTGCTCTCCGTCGGCGCGGCGTTCGGCGCGCTCGTGCTCGTGTTCCAGGAGGGTCACTTCGGATCGCTCGTCGGCCTCGAGCAGCCGACGGGCAGCGTGTTCCCGATCATCCCCGTGCTCGTGTTCTGCATCGTGTTCGGGCTCTCGATGGACTACGAGGTCATCCTCGTGGCGCGCGTCGCGGAGGCGCGGCGCAGCGGCCTCGACGAGTCGAGCGCGATCGCGGAGGGCCTCGCGCGCACCGGCACGGTCATCACGAGCGCGGCCGCGATCATGGTCGTCGTGTTCGCGGGCTTCGCGCTCGGGGCGTTCCTGCCGATCAAGATGCTCGGGTTCGCCTTGTCCGTCGCGGTGCTGATCGATGCGATCGCGGTGCGGATGGTGATCGGACCCGCGCTGCTGCGCCTGGCGGGGCACTGGAACTGGTGGCCCGGAGAGGTGGGCCGCCCGACGCGGAAGCTGGCGGGCGACACCGAGGCCTGACCGCTACACGCCCTCGCTGCCGCCCGCGTCGAGAATCGGGCGCAGCACGTCGGCGATTCCGAGCACGCCGCGCCAGTCCTCGTCGACCGGCCCGTCGTCGAAGGCGACGAGGCCCGAGTTCACCGCTCCGGTCATCTCCTGGAAGAGCGCCGCGCCGTTTCCCGACATGCCGAGCGAGCGCATCGCCGGCGCCGCCGCGTCGATCGGGAGCGGCAGGAGGCGGACCTCGCCCGCGAGGATCGCGCCCACCTCGCGCGCGACGTCGTGCGGCGACCAGTCGCGCGGGCCGGCGAGCCGCAGGATCCGCGCGCCAGGCTTCTCCGGGGGCTCGGCGAGGGCGCGCGCGGCGGCGCGCCCGATGTCGCGGGTCGCGATCATGGGAATCCTCCGGTCCGGCGTGAGGAACGTCGGCAGGACGCCCTTCTCGCGAGCCTGCGGGAGAACGGGCGCCCAGTTCTCGAGGAAATAGCTCGCCCGTAGGATCGTCAGGTTCCTCGCCGCGGGGCGCATCGCCTGCTCCGCGCCGTGCAGCGCGAGGATGAGGCCGATGCCCGACGCGTGCTGCGCGCCGACCGACGAGAGCAGCACGACGTGCGGGACGCCGCTCGTCCGGACCGCGTCTGCCATCGCGGCGACGAACCGTGCCTGCCGGCCGAGCACGTCCTCGTCGGCGTACGCGGGCGGAACGAGGAGATAGGCGCCCTCGGCGCCCGCCAGCGCGCGGGAGACCGCGGGCGCGTCGTCGAGCGAAGCGACGGCGACCTCGGCGCCGCGGCGGCGCCACTCCTCGCCCTTCTCCGGATCCCGGACGAGCACGCGAACGGGCCGCCCGGCCTCGAGCATCGACTCCGCGGCGGCCCGTCCTGTCTGGCCGCTCACCCCCGCGACGACGTACATGTTGTGCCTCCGCGCGCGATTCTACGAGAGCCCGATCGGGCGAAAGCCGAAACATATTAGTGATCACTAATATGTCGTGGCTCGCTTCTTGCTCCCTCGAGTCGTCTCCGAATTTCACTTACCGGGGGGTGACCGATGCGGGTTCTCGAAGGCAAGCAGGTGGCGATTCTCGTGGCGGACGGTTTCGAGCAGGTCGAGCTGACGGAGCCGCGCAAGGCGCTCGACGACGCCGGGGCGACGACGCGGGTCGTCTCGCCGTCGAAGGGGAAGGTGAAGGGCTGGAACCACGACCGGTGGGGCGAAGAGGTTCCCGTCGATCAGCCGCTCGACGAGGCGCGGCCGCAGGACTACGACGCGCTGCTGTTGCCGGGAGGCGTGATGAATCCCGACAAGCTCCGCGCGCTGCCGCGCGCCGTCGAGTTCGTGCGGGCGTTCTTCGACGAGCGCAAGCCGGTGGCGGCGATCTGCCACGGGCCGTGGACCATCGTCGAGGCGGGCGCCGCGACGGGACGGCGAATGACCTCGTGGCCGTCGCTCAAGACCGACCTCAAGAACGCGGGCGCCGACTGGACGGACAAGGAGGTCGTCGTGGATCGCGGCCTCGTCACGAGCCGCAAGCCCGACGACATCCCGGCGTTCGTCGAGAAGATGATCGAGGAGTTCGCCGAGGGGGCGCACGAGGCGGAGCGCGTCGGGCACGACGCGGCCCGAAGCCCCTTCGCCGGCTGACCGGTCTACTTCCCGAACACCTTCTTCAGGATGTCGGTGACCTGCGCCGCCGGATCCGTGCGGATCTTCTTCTCCTGCTCCGCGAGCACGAGGAAGAGACCGTCGAGCGCCTTGCCGACGACATAGCTCTCGACGTCGAACGACGGCAGGGCGGACGCGAACGGCACGGACCTGTACGCGTCCGTCAGCTGGTTGTACTGCTGGACCACGCCGACCTTGTCCATCGTGTCCTTGACGACGGGCCGGAACGCGGCGGTCAAGGTCTCGGTCGTCTTCGCGCGGAAGTAGCCGGTCGCGGCGGTGTCGCCGCCCGTGAGGATCTTGCCTGCGTCGTCGAAGCTCATGCTCTTGATCGCGCCCCAGAAGATGTCCTTCGCCGCGGGCGCGGCCTGCTCGGCGGCGCGGTTCATCGCGAGCACGAACTCGTCGACCTTCGCGCCCTGGCCGAGCGCGCGCAGACCCGTCTCGACGTTGCGCATCTTCTCCGGCAGGAGGATCTTGATCGCGGCGTTGCTGAAGTAGCCGTCGACCTTACCGGTCAGGTCGACCGTGTTCACGGTGCCGACCTGGAGCGCGTCCTTGAGCCCGGCGACGATGTCTCCGTTGGAGAGCGTGTCGGCCTTGTTCGACTGAAACAGGTTCGAGACGTCCAGGGACTGAGCGGACGCGGCGCCGGCGCCGGCGAGGGCGGCCGCGACGAGCGATACGGAGGCGAGGAGCGGCATACGCGAACGCATGGGCACCTCCTTCGAGGACAGCCTATTCGCGGAGAACGCCGGGGAAAGATTTGTCCGGGTATCGGCTCGCGAAACGATCCTGAACCGGCCCGGTCCGCTCCTAGGGCCTGGGCTTCGGGGTCGGAGTCGGAGTCGGACGGGATTGCAGCAGGTCGAGGATGCCGCCGAGCGCCTGTCCGGCGGAGCCGCCGACGTGCTCCCGCGCCTCGTGCGCGAGCGCGCGGCGGCCGAGCTCCGGCACGATGCTCTGGTCGATGGCCACGACGGGGGCGCTGACGCTGCCGGACACGCGGAAGGGGAGAGTGAGGCGGCCCTGGTCGTCCGCGACGTAACGGCCGGCCGAGCCGAGCGTCTTCACGAGCGACGGGGCGAGCGTGATCGAGCCCTGGTAGGCGAGCGTTCGGTCGAGGCCGACGGAGCCGGACGCCGTCACCGACGCGTCGCGTCCCGACATCGTCAAATCCGGAGTCGCGAGCCGCCCGTCGGCGAGGCGCAGCGACGTCTCGAGCCGGGAGAACTTCGTGGACTCCAGTCCGGGCGGGACCTGGAAGCCGGCGACTCGGCCGACGGCGCCGAGCGTGTCGGCGACCTTCGGCATGAGCTGCACGGTCTTCAGCTCTGCGTCCGCCATCGTGAGCCGGCCCTCGCCGGCGCCGGTCTTCGAGACCGCGTCCCACGAGAGCCCGCGGCTACGCACGTCCATGCGAGCCGTCAGCGATCCGGAGAGCACGTTCTTCACCGACGTGAGCGAATCCACTAGCCGCGCGGCGTCGACGCCGGCGACGTCGAGCGCCACGTGCGCGGGGGACTGGGCGGCGCGCAGGTTCGCCTCGACGCGGAAGGCGATCGTGCCGCCGATCGCCTTCAGCCTCGGCGCGAGCGTCAGGGCGCCGTCCTTCCACGTCCAGTCGGCGACGAGCTCCTCGAACGGAAGCGTCTGCAGCGTTCCGGACGGCGCGGTGACGCGGCCGGAGAGCGGCGCGCCGGAGGCGGCGCTCAAAGTCGCGTGAGCCGCCGGTGCGGCGAAGAGCGGCTGGCCGGCCTTCGCGACGCCGAGCGGCGCCGCGTCGAGCGTCCCGCGGGTCACGAGCGCGCCGGACGGCCCCTCGACCGCCGCGTCGAGGCGCAGCTTTCCCGAGAGCCGCAGGTCGGCGGGCAGCGCGCCCGCTCCGGCGGCGCCCGTGACGGCGTCGATCGGGACGTCTCCCTCGGTCCGCAGCCTCAGCGACGTGTGCATGAGCGCGGGCCCGTGCAATCCCTCGATGCGGCCCTCGAGCGAGAGCGGCAGCTTCGCGACGGAGAGCGGCGACTTCGCGATCGCGAGCGTGCCGTTCGCCCGGTCGAAGGTCAGGTCGAACCGCCCGTCGACGGGCGGGATCGACGGCGCCGCGCCGTGCGGCGCGAGTCCGACGGTGCCGGCGACGTGCAGCACGCCGGGCGCCGCGCCGTCCGCCTTGCCCTCGATCGTCAGGACGCCCGGATCGCTCGCGGTGCCCGTGTACGGCGCCAGCCTCGCGAGCTCGAGCCCGCGCGCGGCGAACTCGGCGGAGAGCGGCGCGTCGGCAATGGCGCCGCCGGGACGCGGCGGCCCGAACGTCCCGCGCAGCGAGAGATTGTCCCCGCCCGCCGCGAGGAAGCGCCCGGCGAGGTCGAAGCGCGCCGCCGTCGCCGCGCCGACGTCCGAGAGCGAGCCGTGGAGGTCCTCGAGAGCGGTGACGATCGTCTTGCCGGGCGCGACCTTGCGATCGACGAAGCTCGCGGCGCCTTCCGAGATCTCCAGCCGCGAGACGAGCAGCGCGGCCGCGGCGGGGGGTGCGCCGGCGCCTTCCGGCTGTGCGCCGGCCGGCGCGGGCGCGAGCAGGTCGTCCACGTTCAACGCGCCCGACGGCGCGCGTTCCACGGCGATGACCGGCCGGTCGAGCGCGACGCGGCGGACGACGACCCGGCGCGAGAGGAGCGGCCAGAATGCGACCTTGACGGACACGCGCTTCGCGGAGAGCAACGCGGGCGACTCCCAGCCGTCGCCGTTGTGGACGGTCACGTCGTCGAGCCCGACGCCGAGGCCGGTCAGGATCTGCAGCCGGATCGCGCCCGCCTCGACCTTGCGGTGGAGCGCGGACTCCGCGGCGGCGAGGATCCGCGCGCGCGTCGCGCCGAGCGAGACGACGTAAGGCAGCGCCGCGAGGACGATGACGATGAGGGCCAGGACGGCCGCGAGGACGAGCACAAGACGCCGCACGACGGGCCGCATGGCGCGACGCTATCTCAGCCGGGGATCTGTCTCTCCATGTCGTCGACGTCCAGCCGCTCGAAGAGCGCGCGGCCGCCGAATCCGCGCACCATGCGGATCGTCAGGGCGCCGAGCAGCACCACGAGGATCGAGAAGAGGGTCCACGACGCGGCTCCTCGCGAATCGGATGCCTCGCGTGCGGGATTCCAGCCCGAGCTCGCGGCGGCCTGATGGCGCGGAACCCGATGCGCTGCCGGCGCTCGCGCGTCACCAGTTTCGGTGCGAGCCACTCCGCTCGCCGACGCGATCTTCCGCTCGTCCTGGCGCGGCGGCTGGCCGAGAAGGTCGGCGGCGCCCGGAAGCGACGCCGGGAACGTTGTGCACGAGGCGATCAGGAGTACCCGAAGGAGAGACACGCTGCGCACACTCCACCTCCCTTCGCGTCGCCGGCCGTCGGTCCGGGGAGGACCGCCGTCGCTCGCCGGCTGTCCTCCGAAACGAGCATTTCGCGTGCCAGTGCGCGCGGCGCGCAGGGCCGCCGATAGAATTCCCGGCTCGAGGAGGTCTCATGTACCAGCGATTCGTAGGTGCCGTTTTCTTTTCTGCCGCGGCGGCGGCCGCGCTCGCGCAGGCTTCATCCGCGCCGACTCCCGCGCCCCCCACCGCGGCGGCGACCCGCGACGCGAATCTGCCGCCGTCGGAGGATCAGGCGAAGGCGGCGCTCGACAAGTCGCCGCGACACGGCGAGTACATCGACGTGAAAATGCCGTCGGGCGGAACGCCGATCCGCACGTGGATCTCGTACCCCGAGCGCAAGGACAAGGCCGGCGTGGTCATCGTGATCCAGGAGGTCTTCGGACTCACCGACTGGCTGCGGTCGGTCGCGGACCAGCTCGCGAAGGAGGGCTTCATCGCGGTCGCGCCGGACATGATCTCGGGCATGGGCCCGAACGGCGGAGGGACCGATTCGGTCGCGAGCCGGGACGACGCGGTCAAGCTCGTTCGCGGTCTCACGCCCGAGGAGACGAACCGCCGGCTCGATGCGGTTCGCGCGTGGGCGCTGGCGCTTCCCGCGGCGAACGGCAAGATCGCGACCGTCGGCTTCTGCTGGGGCGGAGGGACGAGCTTCGCGTACGCGGCGGTGCAGCCGAAGCTGGACGCCGCCGTGGTCTACTACGGCACGTCGCCGGACGCCGCGGCTCTCGCGAAGATCCAGGCGCCGGTCGAGGGCTTCTACGGCGGCGACGACGCGCGCGTCGACGCGACGATCCCTCCCGCCGACTCGGAGATGAAGCAGCTCGGCAAGACGTACCGCCCGCACGTCTTCGACGGGGCGGGACACGGGTTCCTGCGCGACCAGGCCGGTCGCGACGGCGCGAACATGAAGGCGACTCAGCAGGCGTGGCCCGCGACCGTGGCGTTTCTGAGCGAGCGGTTGAAATAGCGCGGTTTTCCCTCTCCCGCCCGAGAGCCGGGAGAGGGAGTTTTCTGGCACGCCCGTCGCAGATCATGGCCCCATGGGCCTCCGTTCCCGGTTCCTCTGGGCCGTCTTGATCACGCTGGGCGCCGCGATTTTGCAAGCCCAGGACGCGTCCCGCGATGCCGGACTGGTCTACCGCCTGCGCGTCGTCGAGCCAGCGGAAGGCCTCGCGGTCAACGGTCCCACTCTGCGCGTCACCGTCGAGCTTGACACGACCCGCCGGGGCGGCACCGGCGAGCCCGGCTCGCGCGCCACGCCGACTCCGCCGCCGCGCGTCGAAATCTTCGTCGACGGTGCGTCGGCGGGCGTCCTCGCGAGCGATCAGAAGACCATGACGGTCGACGGACTCGGCGCCGGCGCGCACACGCTGCTGGTCACGGCGACCGGATCCGACGACGTGGTCGTCGACCGCAAGGAGATCCACTTCACGGTTCTGCCGCGGCCGCCGGGTTAGGCGCGCTCCGCGGGAAAGCCGTCTACTTCGGCTCTCTCGCCGTTCCGTTCGCGATCGTCTCGTCCATGAGCTTCCACAGGCTCGACTCGGCGTCGCGCTCGAGCCGATCCTCCCGCGCGTCGAGCTCGCGCTCGTCGCTCTCGATCGCGCGCTGCTCGGCATGGAGCTCGCGCTGCTTCGCGCGGAGCTCGCCCATGCGGCCCGCGAGCTCCTCGCGCTCGCGGTCGTCCTCGGCGGACGGCCGCGCGTCGGGCGCCGCGGGCGCATCGTCGTCGTCGTCCTCGTCGCCGGAGCTCGCCTCGAGGCGCTCCATGGCGGCGTCGATGCGCTCCTCCTCGTCGTCCAGCGCCGTCTCGCGGTCGTCGAGCGCGCGCTCCTTGTCGCGCAGCGCGTCCTGCTCGGGCTCGAGCGCGCGGAGCGGCTCGAAGAGTTTCACGGCGCGGTCCAGCGTGGCCTCGTCGTCGACGAGCCACGCCTTGCCGGAGCGCCGGAACCAGAGGAAGCTGCCGTGGAGCCGGGCGCGGGATGCCTCCAGCTCGCCCATGTCGACGTCGCTGCTCAGCCAGTGATTGTCGGTCGAGAGGATGTAGCCGTCGGGGCGGTGCGACGAGTGCGTGTATGTCGACTCGCCGCGGGCCTCCTGGGCGAGCCCGACGGCGGCCGACCCGCCTGCCAGGGCGAAACCGAGGGCAGCGGCGAAGAGACGGGCACCGTGTCGATAGGGGCTCGGAACCATGACGGACCTCCTCGTTGGCTCTCGGCTGACGGAGACGCGCCGGCAGGACGCAGGTTTCGGCCCTTTCGCCGGATAACATCGAGGCGTGCGCGAGGTCGTCATCGCACCGAGGCTCGACGCCTTCCGCGAAGCGGCGAAGCGGCTGATCGCGGAGGGAGTGGCGCCCGACGAGGTCGTCTGGCGTGAGCGCGAGGCCCCGGACGCGCCGGGGCTGTTCGACGCGCCGGTGCCGGTCCCGCCGGCCCCTCCCGCGCCCGTCCCCGAGCTGATGGTGCCGCGTCCCTTCGTCGCTCTCGCGAGCGCCGTCGTCTCGCGCCCCGATCCCGACCGGTGGCGGCTGCTCTACTCGGTGCTCTGGCGGCTCGCGGCGGGAGATCGGGATCTCATGCTGCGCCGCGACGACCCGGATTTGCAGCGACTGCGCAGGATGGCCGATACCCCGGGAATCCCTCCTGCCGCGACATCTGCGGTGCCCGCCGCTCCATATGTCGCGGCACCGTTCGGCACCACATCCGACAGAGCCATCCACGGCGCCGCGCCGTTCGTCCCCGCGACCCGCGACCTCGGCGAGCTCGCTCGCGCGGCCGCGTCGTGCCGCGGGTGCGACCTCTACCGCGACGCGACGCAGACCGTGTTCGGCAAGGGCCCGGCCGCCGCGCGCGCGGTCCTCGTCGGCGAGCAGCCGGGCGACCAGGAGGACCTGCAGGGCGCGCCCTTCGTCGGGCCGGCGGGCGCCGTGCTCGACCGCGCGCTCACCGAGGCCGGACTGCCGCGCGCCGACGTCTACGTCACGAACGCCGTCAAGCACTTCAAGTTCGTGCGGACGCCGAAGCGCCGCCTCCACCAGACGCCGAACTCCGCCGAGATCGGCGCGTGCCGCCCGTGGCTCCTCGCCGAGCTCTCGATCCTGGAGCCGCGCGTCCTCGTCTGCCTCGGCGCGAGCGCGTCGAAGGCCCTGCTCGGCGACTCGTTTCGGATCACCCGCGACCGCGGCCGATTCCTCGAGGCGGGCTCGGTCTATGCGCCTCGCGTGCTCGCGACGTATCACCCCTCGGCGGTGCTGCGGGCCGAGGACCCGGCGGGAGAGAAGCGCATCTACGACTTCCTCGTCTCCGACCTGAGGCTCGCGCGGTCGGCGATCGCCTGAAGACGCGCCGGCACAGTTGTTGCTCCTTCCCGTTGCAGGGAGGACCGTGGTCATGGCCCGAAATTCCAGTCAGAAGAAGGAAGGAATGTTTTCCCGGATGATCTCCGTGGTCGGCGGCGGCGGTGAGGAAACCGACGAACGCGCGCACGGCGAATCGCCCGAGGGTGCGGAGTCCGCGACGACGATGCTCAAGGCCCAGCACGACGAGGTGCGGAAGCTCTTCAAGGAGTTCGACGACGCGTCGGAGAGCGCGCGCTCGTCCCGCAAGCGGATCGCCGACGACGTCAGCAAGAAGCTCGACGTACACGCTCAGATCGAGGAGAAGATCTTCTATCCGGCGTGCCGGAGCCTCGAGGACGAGGACGCGCGCAAGATGGTCGGCGAGTCCCTCGAGGAGCACCTGATCGTGAAACGGCTCATCGCGGAGCTCGCGCCGCTCGACGGCTCCGACGAGACGTTCGAGAGCAAGTTCACGGTCCTCAAGGAGAACGTCGAGCACCACGCCGACGAGGAGGAGAGGGACCTCTTCCCGGAGGCCGAGAAGGAGCTCGGCGACGAACGGCTCGAGGAGCTCGGGGCGCAGATGGCGCAGATGATGCGTCGGCTGCTCAGCGGAAAAGCGGCCCGGCAGGGCCCGCGCGCCGCGCGCGGCGGATCGTCGGCGTCCGACGCTTCGAAAGCGTCGTCCCGGCGCTCGAGCGGCTCTCGCAAAGAGCCGGCGCGCTCACGCAAAGCCGCGAAGCCGCGCTCGGGCGGCTCCGAAGGGCGCTCGCGGTCGGGATCGTCCGGCGGATCGTCGCGCTCGCGATCGTCCTCCGCGCGCGGGCGGTCCCGGTCCAAGCGGAAGTGATCGTCTCCCGTCGCGAGCGGCGGTTTCGCCGCCCGCGCACGTGATCCGCCTGGTTACGGGATACTCGACGCCATGATCCTGACCTGTCCGTCCTGCGGCAAGAAAAACAGGTCGCCGGCGGCGCGGCTGGCCGATGACGGCCGCTGCGGGTCGTGCAAGACGGCGATCTCGCCCGTGGCGCGGCCGATCGACGCGGATCCCGAGACGTTCCGCGAGGTGACCCGCGACGCGAAGGTCCCTGTGCTCGTCGACTTCTGGGCCGACTGGTGCGGGCCCTGCAAGATGGCCGCGCCGGAGGTCGAGAAGACGGCGCGGGAGATGTCGGGCCGCGCGGTCGTGCTCAAGGTCGACACGGAGCGCTGGCCGCAGATCGCCGCCGAGTATCGTGTTCAGGGGATCCCGAACTTCGTCGTGATCCGCGGCGGCCTCCTCGTGCACCAGCAGGCGGGTGTCGCGCCGAGCGCGGCGATGAAGAGCTGGCTGGAGCGGGCGGGCGCGTAGCGGCTCGCTGCAGCCGGCGCCTTGACACGCCGGCGTCTTCCTGTTGCGATCCGCGCGTCCGGACGCGCGCCGGGGCCCTCCCCGCACGCCGAGCTCGGACGCGAAGGAGGGTTTCCATGCGTGCCACGAAGGCGATCGTTCTCGGAGCATCCGTGTCCGTCCTCGCGCTGGCGGCGGCGTGCAATGGCGGCGGCGGCGAGAGCAAGCAGAAGGCGGAGGTTCCCGCCGCGGCCGTGACGCCCGGCGCGCCCGTCGCGAAGGCCGAGATGAAGGAGCACGAGGCGGACTGCAGCGTCCTGCCGGCTCCCGACCAGCTGCGTCAGCTGCTCCTCGCGGCGCCGCAGGACGGCGGCGATGCGGGTGGTCTGTGGGGCGGGAAGAAGATGTGGGCGGCGACGGTCAACCGCGACGGCGAGCTGTGCGCCATCGTCGTCTCGACCGACGACCCGGCGGCGACGTGGCCGGGCAGCCGCCAGATCGCGATCTCGAAGGCGTCGACGGCGAACCACTTCTCGACGGACGACAAGCCGCTCTCGACGGCGCGCCTCTACACGCTGACGCAGCCCGGCCACTCGCTCTGGGGACTGCAGGCCGGCAACCCGTTCAACCCGGCCTGCATCGGGCGGCCCGAGGACAACGGCAAGGGCAACGGCAAGGTCTGCGGAGGCTCGATCGTCTTCGGCGGCGGTCTCCCGCTCTACAAGGGGGGCGTGCGCATCGGCGGGCTCGGGATCAGCGGCGACACCGCGTGCACGGATCACGAGATCGCCAAGCGCGTGCGCCAGAAGGCCGGTCTCGAGCCGCAGGGAGGCTCGGCGGTCGACGACATCACCTACAGCAAGGCGGACGGCCCGTCGATCTTCACGCACCCGCTGTGCCCGAACACGTGGCGCAACGGCAAGAAGATCGGGGATGAGCCGGCGGCGACCACGTACTGAGCTCAGGGGATGCATTAGCGATTGCTAATGCGTTGCGCGCGTATAGTCAGGATCACGGCGTGAGGCATTTCGCCCACGCTCGAGGTACCCGTCGGGAGCGATCGCCCCGGCGAGAGGAGGTCTCATGTATCCGGGATTCATTCCCCATTGGAAGCGCCGTCACTGCGGGTCCGCCTACACGTCCGACCCCGAAGGGCGTGGAGGCCATTCCGGGCGTTCGTGGCGGTCGGGCTGGGAGTATTCGCTCTCACCCGAGGAGGACGCGGCGGCGCTCGGCTTCGGCTCGGGTGCGTTCGGCGTCCGCCGGCCGCTGCGGTTTCTCGCGTACAAGCTCGGACTCGAGGAGCCGCAGGTCGCGGAGCTCGCGAAGATCCTCGACGATCTCAAGACGGAACGCGCGCAGGCGGCGGTGGACCACCGCCGGACGCTGTCGGCGTTCGCCGACGCCGTGTCGGGCGACGCGTTCGACCACGGCAAGGCCGAGTCGGGCGCCAAACTCCGGCTCGACAGCGCCGACCGGGTCCGCGGCGCCGTCCTGTCCGCGCTCGAGCGGCTTCACGCGATCCTCGACCCGGAGCAGCGCGCGCGCCTGGCGTACCTGATCCGGACGGGCACGCTGAGCTTGTAGGGTTCGGTTCTTGTCATCCCGAGCGAAGCGAGGGATCCCTTTCG
>DATBBK010000206.1:0-22198 GCA_036271035.1 Thermoanaerobaculia bacterium
CGGGTGCGGCCCGCGCGCCCGGACCGCTCCTCGCCTCCGTGCGCCCCGATTCCCGCGGCCCGCGAAACCGGGTTGACATGCGCCCGTCAATGGATGATTATCCATAGCTGTGAATGAAAATTCTGGCGCCGCGCGCCGCCGCCGAGAGGCGATCCGGCGCCTCCTCCGCGAACGACCGGTGCGCTCCCAGACGGAGCTCGGCCGGCTGCTGCGTGCGGAGGGGCTCGACGCCGCGCAGCCGACGCTCTCGCGCGACATCCACGAGCTCGGGCTCGTGAAGGGCCCGAACGGCTACATGCTGCCCGAGGCCGCCGCGGCGCCCGCGGCCGAGCCGTCGGTGCCCGGCCGGCGCGAGGAGGGCGTCCGCCGACTCATCCGCCAGTACGTCCTCTCGGTGGACGTCGCGGCCAGCCTGGTGGTCCTGCGGACACCACCGGCGGACGCCCAGCCCGTCGCGCTCGCCATCGACGCCGCCTCCCTCGAGGGCGTCGTCGGGACGCTCGCGGGCGACGACACGATCTTCCTGGCAACGCGCTCGGACGCGCAGGCCCGCGAGCTGGCGCGCCGCCTCGCCGAGTCGATCCGGCCCTCCGGCGCCTCGCGTCCCGCGCGCTTCGCGCCGCGCCGCCGTCCGGCGGCCGGCCGCCGCCGCGCCTAGGGCGTGGGCGGCCCCGCGTCACCGATGCCGATTCCCTCGTCGTCCGTCTGCGTCTCCGTGGTCGGCGCCACCGGCTATGCCGGCGGTGAGCTCGTCGCGCTGCTCGCCCGCCACTGCGGCGCGCGGCTCGGCCGGCTCTACTCGGGCCCGAACGGCGCGCGCGTTCCCTTCTCGCGCCTGCACCGCAGCCTCGCGGGCCGCGAGGGACCGGACGCGGCGCCGCTCGACATCGACGAGCTGCTCGAGTCCGATCCCGACGCGGTCTTCCTCGCGACGCCCAACGAGGTCTCCGCGGAGATCGCGCCCCTGCTCCTCGACTGGGACCCGGATTTGAAGATCGTCGATCTGTCCGGCGCGTTCCGGCTCGGCAGCGCCGACGACTACCCGGCGTGGTACGGCTTCTCGCATCCGCGGCCGGAGCTCCTCGCCGAGAGCGTGTACGGGCTGACGGAGTGGGCCCGCGAGTCCGTCCCGGGAGCGCGCCTTGTCGCGAACCCGGGCTGCTATCCCACGTCGGTTCTGCTCGCGCTCAAGCCCGTGCTGCCGTTGCTCGATGCTTCGCAGCCGGTCGTGTGCGACTGCAAGAGCGGGACGTCGGGAGCCGGCCGGCGCGGCGACGTGGCCTATTCCTTCTCGGAGCTCGCAGGCAACCTGCGCGCGTACGGCGCGGGCACGCACCGCCACGAGCCGGAGATGCGCCAGCAGCTCGGCCTCGCGGACGCGGCGCCGTTCGTGTTCGTGCCGCACCTGCTGCCGACCGTGCGCGGCATCCTCTCGACGGTGTATGTCGGCTTCCCGCGGCCGGTCGCCGCGGACGAGCTCGCGAGGCTCTACGAGGCCGCGTATGGGGACTCGGCCCTGATCGACGTGCGTCCGGCCGGAACGCTTCCGGATCTGAACGACGTCGTCGGCACGCCGCGCGCGGCGATCGGCTTCACGCTCCTCGAGGGCGGGCGCCGCGCCGTGCTCGTCTCCGTGCTCGACAACCTGCTGAAGGGCGCGGCGTCGCAGGCGGTCCAGAACTTCAACCTGCTCTTCGGCCGCGCCGAGACGGAGGGGCTGGCGTGACGGCCGCCGGCGCTCCCGTCGTCGTCAAGCTCGGCGGCAGCCTGCTCGAGGATCGGGAGGCGCGCACCGCGCTGCTCTCCGCGATCGTGCGGGCGTCCGGCGAGGCCGGTTCGCTCCTCCTCGTCCACGGCGGCGGCAAGCGCATCGACGCCGCGCTGTCGGCGCGCGGCATCCCGAAGCGCACGCAGGCGGGCCTCCGCGTGACCGACGCCCCGACGCTCGAGGTCGTCGTGGCGGTCCTCCACACCGTCAACCGCGAGCTCGTCGACGAGATCGCGGCGCTCGGCGCGCCCGCGTCCGGCGTCGCGAGCCCGTGGATCCTTCGGGCCGCCGTCCATCCCCCCGTGGACGGCGTCGTGCTGGGGTACGTCGGTCGCGTCATCGGCGTGGAGAGCGCGGCGCTCGGCGCGGCGCGCGCGGCGTCGCCGATCGCGGTCCTCGCGCCGCTGGGCGTCGGACCGGACGGCCGCGCGCTGAACGTCAACGCGGACTCGGCGGCCGCGGCCATCGCGGCGGCGGCTGGCGCGCGGCGGCTGGTCTTTCTCACGGACGTGGAGGGCGTGGCGGACGCCGGCGGCCGGCGAATCGAGCAGCTGGATGCGCCGTCCGCGCGGCGCCTGCTCCAGGGGTCCGCGGTGTCCGGCGGAATGCGCCCGAAGCTCGAGGCGTGCCTGTCCGCGGCGGCCGCGGGAGTCGGGGAGATCGTCATCGCGGGACCGCGGCGACAGCGCGAGGCGCTGGCCGGCGGACGCGGAGGGACCCATGTCGTCGCAGCCTGAGACCCCCGCGAGCGTCGAGGCCCGGGAGGCGTCGACGATCGCGCGCACCTACGCGCGCACGCCCTTCCATCCGCGCAGCGGCCGCGGCGCGCGAGTCGTCGACGCCGACGGACGCGTCTACTGGGACCTCCTCGCGGGGATCGCCGTCAACGCGCTCGGGCACGGGCATCCGCGGCTGCGGCGCGCGCTGCGCGAGGCGGCCGCCGGCGGCGTCTGGCACGTCTCCAATCTGTTCTACCACCCGTCGCAGGGAATGCTCGCCGAGCGGCTGACGCGCGCCGCGGGCCTGTCGCGCGCGTTCTTCTGCAACAGCGGCACGGAGGCGAACGAGGCGGCGCTGAAGTTCGCCCGGCTCCGCAACCCCGGCCGCGAGGCGATCGTCGCGCTGGACGAGAGCTTCCACGGCCGCACGCTCGGCGCGCTGTCGGTGACCGGCCACGCGCCCTACCGCCAGCCTTTCGAGCCTCTGCTCCCCGGCGTGCGGTTCGTGCCGCCGAACGACGCGGCCGCCCTCGAGTCGGCGGTCACGGACCGGACGTCGGCGATCCTGCTGGAGCCGGTCATGGGGGAGGCGGGCGTCATCCCGCTCGACGACGCGTACCTGCGAGCGGCCCGCGCCGCGGCGGACCGGACCGGCGCCACGCTGATCTTCGACGAGATTCAGTGCGGCATCGGGCGGACGGGGACCCTGTTCGCGTTCGAGCGGTCCGGCGTGCGGCCCGACGTCCTCACGCTCGCGAAGCCGATCGGCGGCGGTCTCCCGCTCGGCGCGGTGCTCCTGTCCGCGGCCTTCGACGGCCTGCTCGCGCCGGGCCAGCACGGCACGACCTTCGGCGGGAACCCGATCGCGTGCTCGCTCGGACTGGCGGTGCTCGACGAGATCGAGGAGAAGAACCTCCTCGCACGAGTCGCCGAGACGGGCGAGTGGCTCGGCCGCCGGCTCAGGACGCTCGCGCGCCGCACGCCCGCGGTCGTCGCCGTGCGCGGCCGCGGCCTCATGTGGGGCATCGAGCTCGACCGCGAGGCGGGTCCCGTCGCGCGGCGCCTCCTCGCCGAGGAGTTCGTCGTCGGCACCGCCCGAAAATCGATCCTCCGCCTTTTGCCGCCCTACGTCGTACCGCGTTCCGCCCTCGCGCAGTTCGTGCGCGTGCTCGAAACGATTCTGAAGGAGCCGAAGCCGCAATGAAGACCGTCCGCCGCGTCGCCCTCGCCTACTCGGGAGGGCTCGACACCTCGATCATCATTCCCTGGCTGCGCGAGAAGTACGGCTGCGAGGTCGTCGCCGTCGCCGCTGACGTCGGGCAGGAGGAAGAAACCGCCGGCCTCGCGGAGAAGGCGCGCCGCACCGGCGCGGCCGACTTCCACCTGCTGGATTTGCGGGAGGAGCTCGCCCGGGACTACCTGTTCCCGATCCTCCGCTCCGGCGCGATCTACGAGCGGGAGTACCTGCTCGGCACCGCTGCCGCGAGGCCCCTGATCGCGCACAAGCAGGTCGAGGTCGCGCTCCAGACGGGGTGCGACGCGCTCGCGCACGGCTGCACCGGCAAGGGCAACGACCAGGTCCGCTTCGAGCTCGCGTACCAGGCGCTCGCCCCGGAGCTCGCCGTCATCGCGCCGTGGCGCGAGTGGGACATCGTTTCCCGCGAGGACGCGATGGACTAC
The DNA here is from genome assembly GCA_036271035.1 of Thermoanaerobaculia bacterium. Taxonomy (GTDB): domain Bacteria; phylum Acidobacteriota; class Thermoanaerobaculia; order UBA5066; family Gp7-AA6; genus DAHUXD01. Next base: position 4,168 of record DATBBK010000206.1, read on the forward strand.
GCCGCCGCGCGCGGCATCCCCGTGCCCGCGACGCGCAAGGACCCCTACTCGCGCGACCGAAACCTCTGGCACCTCTCGCACGAGGGCGGGCCGCTCGAGGATCCGTCTCGCGAGCCGGAGCCGTCGCTCTACAAGCTGACGGCCGATCCGACCGAGGCGCCGGACGCGCCCGAGCGCGTCGAGATCGGCTTCGAGTCCGGCATCCCGACCACGGTGAACGGCGAGCGCCTCTCGCCGGCGGCGCTCGTGCGGACGCTCAACGCGATCGGCGGGCGGCACGGCGTGGGCCGCGCCGACATCGTCGAGAACCGCCTCATCGGGATCAAGTCGCGCGGCGTCTACGAGACGCCTGGCGGCACGCTCCTCGTGACGGCGCTGCGCGCGCTGGAGTCGATCACGCTCGACCGCGACAGCGTCCGCGAGAAGGAGCGGCTCGCCCTGCGCTACGCCGAGCTCGTCTACTTCGGCCAGTGGTTCACGCCGCTCCGCGAGAGCCTCGACGCCTTCTTCGAGAGCGTGATGAGCAACGTCACGGGATCGACGACGCTCAAGCTCTACAAGGGTTCGGTGACGACGTGCGGCCGCCGATCCGCCCACTCGCTCTACGACGAGGGGCTCGCGTCCTTCGACATGACGGGCTACACCCCGCAGGACGCCGGCGGGTTCATCCGCCTCTTCGGTCTCCCGAATCGCGGCCGGAAGCGGCTGGCCCCCGTCGCGATTCCGCGCAACAAGACGCGGTCCGCCCGGAGCGCGCGGTGAGCGCCCGCCGCAACCTCTGGGGCTCGCGGTTCCGCGAGAAGACGTCGGCCTCGCTCGCGCGGCTCAACGACTCCCTCGCGTTCGATCGCGAGCTCCTCGCCGAGGACGTCGCGGGCTCGATCGCCTGGGCGCAGGCCCTCGGCCGCGCGCGCGTGCTCCGTCCGGGCGAGGTGAAGCGGCTCGTCGCCGGTCTGCGAGAGGTCGCGCGCGCCGCGGCCCCGGCGACGGGCCACGAGGACGTGCACTCCTACGTCGAGGCACGGCTCGCGCGGCGCGTCGGCCCCCTCGCGGGCAAGCTGCACACGGGACGCTCGCGCAACGACCAGGTGGCCGTGGACCTGCGGCTCTATCTCCGGAAGGCGTTCGCCGAGGCCAGGTCGGGCGCGCTCGCGATCGCCGCGGCGCTCGCCGAGCGGGCGGTCGGCGAGGCCGCGACGCCGATGCCCGGCTATACGCACGGCCGGCGCGCCGAGCCGGTGACGTTCGGGCACTGGTGCCTCGCTTACGTCGAGATGCTCCTGCGCGACGCGACGCGCCTCGACGCCGCCGCGTCGGTCGCGGACGAGTGTCCGCTCGGCGCCGGGGCGCTCTCCGGCACGCCGCTGCCCGTCGACCGGAAGGCGCTCGCGCGGAGCCTCGGCTTCGCGCGGCCCGCCGCGAACTCGCTCGACGCGGTCGCCGACCGCGACGCGGCCGCGGACTACCTCTACGCCGGCGCCGTGCTGCTCTCCCATCTGTCGCGGCTGGCGGAGGACGTGATCCTCTTCTCGTCCGACGAGGTCGGGTTCGTCGCACTGCCGGATCGCCTCGCGACCGGCTCGTCGCGGATGCCGCACAAGAAGAACCCCGACCTGCTCGAGCTGCTGCGCGGGCACGCGGCACGCGCGGCGGGGGAGATCGGCGGATTCCTCGCGCTGCTCAAGGGTCTCCCGCTCGCGTACAACAAGGATCTCCAGCTCGACAAGGAGCCGGTCTTCCGCCTTCGCGCGACGCTCGCCGCGGCCCTGCCGGCGGCCGCCGAGCTCGTCGCGGGCCTCACGCTGGACCGCGCCCGCATGCGGGCCGCCGCGTCGGACGATCGCTTCCTCGCCACGGAGCTCGCGGACGCGCTCGCCGCGCGCGGCGTTCCGTTCCGGCGCGCCCACGCCATCGCGGGCCGCCGCGTGGCTCAGGCGGAGCGCGCGGGCAAGACGCTCCGCGGAGCGGGGCCGTCCGCCGACGTGTCCGACGCGGACCTCGCCGCCGTCGATCTCGATGCCTCCCTCGCGCGGCGCCGGGCGCTCGGCGGCACGGCGCCCGCTCGCGTTGCGGCGGCCGCGGCCGAGGCGCGCCGGCGCATCGCGGCGGCCCGCGGCCGGAGGATCGCGTGAAGCTCCCGCGCGGCTTCTCGGCGTCCGGCGTGCGCTCGGGCGTTCGCAAGAAGCGTCCGGACCTCGCGCTGATCGTCGCGGAGGGCGGCGCGTCGGCGGCGGCGATCTTCACGCGCAACCGCTTCCCGGCGGCGCCGGTCGTCCTCTCGCGGGCGGCGCTGCGCCGGAGCGGCGGCCGCGTGCGCGCGGCGGTCGTCAACGCCGGCTGCGCGAACGCCATCACGGGCCGGGCCGGCGTCGCGAGCGCGCTGCGCGTCCGGAAGCGCGCCGCCGAGCTGCTGGGCTGCGACCCGGCGGAGATCTTCCTCGCCTCCACGGGCGTCATCGGCGAGGTCCTGCCCGACGCGAAGGTTCGCGCCGCGCTGCCGGACGCCCTCGCGCGGATCTCCTCGGGGGGCCTCGACGCGGCGTCGCACGCGATCCTGACGACGGACGTCGGTCCGAAGGTCGCGACGGCGGGCTTCCGCCTCGGCGGCCGGGCCGGCCGGGTGGTCGGCTTCGCCAAGGGAGCCGGGATGATCCACCCGAACATGGCGACGATGCTGGCGTTCGTGATGACGGACGCGGCGGCGAGCCCCGAGTATCTGCAGGGCGCGCTCCGCCGGGCGGCCGCGGATTCGTTCAACGCGATCTCCGTCGACGGCGACACGTCCACGAACGACACGGTCCTCCTGATGGCCTCCGGGCGGCTCGGGAACGCGCCGCTCGGCGGCGGCGCCGAGTCGGCCGACTTCGAGCGGGCGCTCGGGTCGGTCTGCGCGGAGCTCGCGTGGCGCATAGTGCGCGACGGCGAGGGCGCGACCCGCGTCATGGAGGTCCACGTTCGCGGGGCCGCCACGGCCCGGGAGGCGCGCCTCGCCGCGCATGCCGTGGCGACTTCCCCGCTGGTCAAGACCGCGCTCCACGGCGGGGATCCGAACTGGGGGCGCATCCTCGCGGCCGTCGGCCGCAGCGGAGCCCGATTCTCGCCGCGCCGCGTGGCGCTCGCCGTGGGAACCGTGCGGATGGTCGTCCGCGGCGAGCCGGCGGCGTACCGGGAGCGCGACGCGGCGCGCGTCTTCGCGCGGGAGCGGGTGCCGCTGACGATCGAGCTCGGGGTCGGCGACGCCGCGGCCCGCGTCCTCGCGAGCGACTTCGGGCACGACTACGTCGCGCTGAACGCGGACTACCGGAGCTGAGCCCGATCCGGCTCGGCCCGACATATTAGCGATCGCTAATGCGTCAGGGCGGGGCGGCCCGGATCGGGCCGTCCGCGGAGGATAGAATCGCGTCGATGACGAGCGCTTCGGCCGAGATCCTTCAGGGCGTCCTGGGCGGGCGGCGGCTGTCCGACGAGGATGCCGTGACGCTTCTCGAACGCGGCAACCTCCTCGAGATCGCGGCCGCCGCACAGGAGATTCGCAACCGCAAGAACGACCCCTCCGTCGCGACCTACATCGTCGACCGCAACATCAACTACACGAACGTCTGCGTCTACCGCTGCCAGTTCTGCGCGTTCTACCGGCCCACCCCCGATCACCCCGAGTCTTACGTGCTCTCGCACGAGCAGATCGGGGAGAAGATCCAGGAGACGATCGACCTCGGCGGCACCGGCGTCCTGCTGCAGGGCGGCGTCCACGCGAGCCTGCCGTTCTCGTTCTACGAGGACATGTTCCGGTACATCCGGACGACGTTCCCGTCGATCCACCTCCACGCGCTGTCGGCGCCGGAGGTCTACTTCCTCCAGAAGCTCACCAAGTGGCCCATGCGCGACGTGGTCGCCCGGCTGCGCAACGCGGGCCTGCAGTCGATCCCCGGCGGCGGCGCGGAGATCCTCGAGGACTCCGTGCGCAAGCGCATCTGGTCGCTGACGAAGGCGCCGACGGAGAAGTGGGTCGACGTCCACGAGAGCGCGCACGGGCTCGGGATGCGGACGACGGCGACGATGATGTTCGGCGTCGGCGAGACGTACGCGCAGCGCATCGAGCACATGCGCGTCGTGCGCGACCTGCAGGACCGCACGGGCGGCTTCACCGCGTGGATCCCGTGGACGTTTCAGAAGGAGAACACGGTTCTCGACGGCAAGGTCGACGAGGCCGGCGGGTTCGAATACCTGAAGACGCTCGCGGTCTCGCGGCTGTACCTCGACAACGTGCGCCACGTGCAGGGCTCGTGGGTCACGCAGGGGCCGAAGATCGGCCAGGTGTCGCTCTCGTTCGGCGCCGACGACCTCGGCTCGATCATGATCGAGGAGAACGTCGTCTACGCGGCGGGCGCGCGGAACCGAATGACGCAGGAGGAGATGCGGCGCGTGATCGCGGACGCGGGCTTCACTCCGCTCCAGCGCCGCACGCTCTACGACGCGTGCACGGACCCGTGCTGCACCGGGCCGATCCCCGAGCCGAAGCCGCGCGGGGCGGAGCCGCCGGTGCTGGGCGCGGACCTCGACTCGAGCCTCGCCTCGGCATAGCGGTTTAGCTTCGAGCGTCTCTCAGAACGTCATCCTGAGGAGCGAAGCGACGAAGGATCCCCCCACTGAACCGGAGCGGCAATCGATTCGGGGATCCTTCGCTGCGCTCAGGATGACGCGAAACAGATCAGTCCTCTTCAGTAATACGGCGAGAAAATCCAGAACACCGTCTCCGACATCCGCTTCGGGACGCCGCGGTGTTTCCAGAGCTTCAGCGTGATCTCCTGGCACCGCTTCCTGTCGTCCTCGAACATCGCCTCCATCTTGTCGGCGAAGCCGCGGTCGTAGAACGCGAGGCTGTCCTCGGCGTTCGCGGACATCGACCTCGCGTCGAAGTTGATCGAGCCGATCGTGGAGTAGATGCCGTCGACGACCATCGTCTTGTTGTGGAGCATCGTCGGCTGGTATTCCCAGATCCTGACCCCGGCCTCGAGCAGCTCCCCGTAGTTCCTCCAGGACGCCTGTCGGACCATCGGGAGATCGATGTTGCGGCCGGGGACCATGATCTGCACGTCGACGCCGCGCTTGCGCGCCTTGATCATCTCCTCGCGGACCTGCTTGTCCGGCAGGAAGTACGCGTTCTGGATGTGGATGAATTTGGCGGCGCTGCCGATCGCGACGAAATACATCATCTTGGCGAGCGAGGTGGAGTCTCCCCGCGACGCCTTGATCGCCTGGGCGGTGATGTTGCCCGCCGCCGGCTGGGGGGGATAGAAGTCCTCGCCGACCAGGATCTCGCCGGTGGTGAACGTCCAGTTCTCGCTGAAGATCGCCTGCATCTCCGCCGCGACGGGACCGACGACGCGGACCTGCGTGTCGCGCCACTCCTTCGTGTTGCGTGCGTTTCCGAGCCAGCGCTCGTCGATGCCGAGTCCGCCCGTGTAGCAGATGCGACCGTCCACGACGAGGATCTTGCGGTGCGTTCGCTTGCCGACCTTGTAGATCGAGAACAGCCGCAGGGGCCGGTATCTCTTCGCTTGGACGCCGGCGTCGTCGAGCTCCTTCTTGAGGCCCTTGAACTTTCCGCCCCACCCGTCGATGAGGAGCCGCACCTTGACGCCGCGTCTGGCCGCGTCGATGAGCGCGTCCGCGAAGATCCGCCCGGCCCTGTCGGGCTGAAAGATGTACGTCTCGAGATTGACGGACTTCTTCGCCTCGCGGATGTCCTTCGTCATCGCCGGGAAGATCTCGTCGCCGTTCATCTTCAGCTCGGCTTCGTTCCCGGCGAGCATCGGCGTGCCGAGCGCCTCGGCCGAGCGGCGGAAGTCCGGGTCCGACACCGTGAAGGGCTGCTCGAACTTGTAGACGTCGCGCTTCTCCTTGCCGACGACGTAGGAGACGAGCGAGCAGCCCGACAGGGGAAGAATGAGGACGGCCGCGGCGAGCGCGCGGAGGACTCGTGGCGGAGTCCGCCGTCGCAGTCGTCGCATCGAGGATCGCCAATACAAGATCCTTGCCGGCAGCGATCGCGGCGCGCGGGATGCGCAGTCAAGCTGCGCGATTTCAGTGGCTTACGTCTTTACCGAGAGGCGAGTCCGGCGGCAGGCGCCGCGACAAATTCATTCCGACCGGCGGTCAGGGCGACGCGGCCGGAGGCGTGCCGGCGGGCGGGGCGGATCGCCCGCGCTCCCAGCACGAGCCGGCCCACAGTCCGACGAGAAAGAGCGCGATGCCGACGAGGGTGCGCAGGAGGACTCGCGTGCGCCGGTGGCGCCACGGCGGCTCGCTGCGGAAGCGCACGCGGTCGGCGGTCTCGCGAAGCTGCTCGGCCTGATACGCGCGCAGGTCGAGGACGAGATCGCGGGCCGTCTGGTACCGGTCGGCCGGATCCTTCTCGAGGCTACGCGCGACGAAGCGCCGCAGCTCGTCGGGGATCTTCGCCGCCTCGGGATACTTCATCGGGTCGTCGCGGAGCACCGCGCCGAGCGTCTCGACCGGCGTCTCGCGCGAGAACGCGCGGCGGCCGGCGAGCATCTCGTAGATCGTCGCGCCGAGCGAGAAGATGTCGGTGCGCGAGTCGATCGACTTTCCTCGGACCTGCTCCGGCGACATGTAGCCCGCTGTCCCGACGAGGAACTGCGAGCTCGTCTGGTGGCGGCCGGTCGTGTCCATGCCGGGGCTGCGCGCGGGCTGCTCGATGCGCGCGATCCCGAAGTCGAGGATCTTCGCGCGCCCGTCGTTGGTCAGGAAGATGTTCTCGGGCTTGATGTCGCGGTGGATGATGCCGCGTGCGTGGGCGGCCTCGAGACCGTCGGCGATCTGTAGCGCGACGTTCAGGGCCTTGGCCGGATTGAGCGCGCCGGAGCGGAGGCGGTCGGCCAGGGACTCGCCCTCGAGCAGCTCCGTGACCGCGTACGGGACCGCGCGGAATGAACCGGTGTCGTGGATGGCGAGGATGTTCGGGTGGTTCAGGGCCGCAACCGCCCGCGTCTCGCGGTCGAAGCGCGCCAGGCTGTCGGCGTCGTGGGCCGAGGCGTCCGGCAGCATCTTCAGGGCCACCTCGCGGCGCAGCCGCGTGTCCCGCGCCCGGTAGACCTCTCCCATCCCACCGCGCGCGAGGGGGGCGAGGACCTCGTAGGGCCCGATCTGTTCGCCGACTTCCAGGGGCATTCGGGAAGAGAATACTCGGCTAGACTCGCCGCGCGATGGAAATCTGGCTCCTGCGGCACGCCGCAGCCGAGGACCGCGCCCCCTCCGGACGGGACGCCGACCGGACCCTGACCGAAGACGGCCACCGCCGCGCGCGCGACGTCGCCCGCGGGCTCGCGAAGCTCGAGACGTCGATCACGCTCGTGCTGACGTCGCCGTATGCCCGCGCGCGTCAGACGGCCGAGGCGGCCGCCCGCGCGCTCCATCTCGACGGAAAGATCCGCGAGACGCACGCGCTCGAGCCCGACGCCGATCCGGCGGACGTCCTCTCCGAGGTCCGCCAGGAGAAGGCCGACGCCGTGCTGCTCGTCGGACACGAGCCGCACATGGGCGCGCTCCTCGGCCGCCTCGTGACCGGACGCGGCGACGTCGCGATTCCGATGAAGAAGGCGGCGATCGCGCGGGTCGTCTGGGACGGCTCCGGCGCGGGCGACCTGCGGGCGCTCCTTCCGGCGAAGGTGCTGGAGCAGATCGGGGAGTAGAGAAGAGGCGACCGCCTCGCCTCTTCTCTACCGTAGGGGCGGGGCTTGCCCCCGCCCGTTTCTCGGTTGAGCGGGCGGCCGCAAGGGCCGCCCCTACGACCGTCTCACATGGCTTTCCGATCCGTCCTATAGAATCCGCCCCACTCGACAAGGAGGGACTGGCATGGGCAAGCTCGGTCTGGGATGCGTCGCGATCCTCGTAGTGCTCGCCGTCATCATCGGGATCTCCCTGGCGGGGACCTACAACCGCCTCGTGACGCTCGGTCAGGACGTCGACCGCTCGTGGGCCGAGGTCGAGAATCAATACCAGCGGCGCGCCGATCTCGTCCCCAACCTCGTGCAGACGGTCCAGGGCGCCGCCAACTTCGAGAAGGACACGCTGACGCAGGTGACGGAGGCGCGCGCCTCGGTCGGACGCGCCAACATCACGCCGGGCACCGCCCCGGCCTCGCCCGAGGCGCTGGCCCGCTACCAGCAGGCCCAGGACCAGCTCGGCTCGGCGCTCCAGCGCCTGCTCGTCGTCTCCGAGCGCTACCCCGAGCTGCGCGCCAACCAGAACTTCCGCGACCTGCAGGCGCAGCTCGAGGGCACGGAGAATCGGATCACCGTCGCGCGCGGCCGGTTCAACGAGTCCGCGCAGAACTACAACACCGTGCTCAAGCGCTTCCCGACGAACATGCTCGCGGGCCTCTTCAACATGAAGGAGAAGCCGTACTTCAAGGCGACGACGGCGGGCGCCGAGCAGGCGCCGCGCGTGCAGTTCAACTTCGGACCGACACCGGCCGCGACGCCGGCGCACTGAGGCGGCGATCGGGAGAGAGCCGGCGGGCGGCGGAACGATGCGCCGTGTCGCGGCCCTGAGGCTGGTCTGGGCCGCGGTCCTCATCGCGGCCGCGGCGGCGGCGCGTGCCGACCGCTACGACGACCTCGTTCCGCCCAAGCCGCAGCGCTACGTCACCGACCGCGCCGGGATCCTGGGTCCCGGCGTGCCCGAGCAGCTGAACGCGAAGCTCGAGCAGTTCGAGCGCGACACGTCGGACCAGATCCTCGTATGGATCGACGACAAGGTCCCCGAGGGCTTCACGCTCGAGGACTTCACCGTGCGCGCCGCCCAGAAGTGGGGCGCCGGCCACAAGAAGGAGGACAACGGCGCGGTCCTCTTCGTCTTTTCGGGCGACCGCAAGGTGCGCATCGAGGTGGGCTACGGCCTCGAGGGCGCGCTGCCCGACGTGACCGCGAAGCGGATCATCGACGACGAGATCGTTCCGCGGTTCCGCCAGAACGACTACCCGGGCGGCGTGAGCGCGGGCGTCACCGCGATGCTCGCGGCGGTGAAGGGCGAGTACAAGGGCACCGGCAGGACGGTCGACGACTCGCGGCGCCGCTCGAAGACGACGATCGGCGGCTGCTCGCCGTTTCTGTTCTTCATCGTCATCTTCATCATCCTGCCGATGCTCTTCCGCCGGCGCCGCTGGCGCACGTTCGGCGGCGGCGGCTGGTGGACGGGCGGCGGCTTCGGCGGCTGGGGCGGCGGCGGAGGGTTCGGCGGCGGCGGCGGCGGATTCAGCGGGGGCGGCTTCTCGGGCGGCGGCGGGTCGTTCGGCGGCGGCGGCGCCTCGGGGAGCTGGTAGCGATGGCGGGCTTCTTCTCGGCTTTCGACGCCGACCGGATCGTGCAGGCGATCGGGGCCGCAGAGCGCCGCACCTCGGGAGAGATCCGAGTCCACGTCACGAAGCACTCGCCGAAGGACCTCGAGAAGCGCGCGGAGCGGCGCTTCCACCTGCTCGGCATGACGAAGACGGCGGAGCGAAACGGCGTGCTGATCTACATCGCGCCGAAGGCGCGCCAGTTCCGGATCCTCGGCGACGCCGCCATCCACGAGAAGGCGGGCGCGGAGTTCTGGACGCAGGTCGCCGCCGTCCTCGAGGAGCACTTCCGCCGCGGCGAGTTCACCGAGGGCGTCATCCGCGGGATCGAGCGTGTCGGCGAGCTGTTGGCGGCCCATTTCCCGCGCGGAGCGGACGACAAGAACGAGCTGCCGGACGAGATCACGGAGGACTAGGGGAGGTCGTGACGCGCCGGCGTTGTTGACCGTCATCCCGAGCGATAGCGAGGGATCCGGTCACCGACAGGCTTGCGAGCCGACGGCATTCGTCGTTCGCGGGATCCCCAACCGACAGGTCCTAAGTCACTGATCCGGCAGGCGCTTGACTTTCGCCCCGAAATCCCTATGATTCCCCGCTCCATGTACGCCATCGTCCGCACCGGCGGAAAACAGGTCAAGGTCGCCGAAGGCGACGTCGTTCGGATCGAGAGGCCCGCCGGCGAGAAGATCGCCAAGGGCGAGACGCTCGCTCTCTCGAGCGCCAGCGTCATCCTCGTCTCCGGCGACAAGGGAGTCCGCACCGGCGCCGACGCCCTCAAGGGCGTCACGGTGAAGGCCAGGGTCCTCGGCGCCGTGCGGACGCGCAAGGTCCTCGTCTTCAAGAAGAAGCGGACGAAGCAGTACCGACGCACCAAGGGTCACCGCCAGACGATGATCGAAGTGCGCATCGAAGCGATCGAGGGATAGGAGCCGCTCATGGCACACAAAAAGGGACAGGGCTCCTCTCGCAACGGCCGCGACTCGAACTCGCAGCGGCTCGGCGTCAAGGCGTTCGGCGGCCAGACCGTCCCGGGCGGCACGATCCTCGTCCGGCAGCGTGGCACGAAGTTCTTCCCCGGCACCAACGTCGGCCGCGGCAAGGACGACACGCTCTTCGCGATGATCGCGGGCGTCGTGCGCTACAAGGATCGCGGCCGGCTCGGGCGCACGATCTCGATCGAGCCCGTCCAGTAGGGCTCGGACCTCTAGCGGTCCGCTTCGCGGACCGTGAAAATGGGAGGGGAAGTCGCCACCGCGCCCTCTCCCAGTAATCACTGAGTCTCGCTCAAGAATCAAGAGACTGCCCTGAAAGCACCTGGTCGCTGATGTTCATCGACTCCGCGGAAATCTTCGTCAAGGGCGGCGACGGCGGCAACGGCTGCATCGCCTTCCGGCGCGAGAAGTTCGTCCCCAAGGGCGGTCCGTCCGGCGGCGACGGCGGCCACGGCGGCTCCGTGTGGGCGGTCGCCGATCCCGCGTACAACACGCTCTACCACCTGCGGCACCAGAACACGTATCGGGCGGGCCGCGGCGAGCACGGCATGGGCTCGAACCGTCACGGCAAGAACGGTGAGGACGTCGAGGTCCATCTCCCGCTCGGCTCCATGGTGACCGACGCCGAGACCGGTGAGGCGGTCGCCGACCTCGTCGAGGCGGGCCAGCGCGTTCTGCTCGTGAAGGGCGGCAACGGCGGCTGGGGCAATCAGCACTTCGCGACGCCGACGCGCCAGGCGCCGCGCTTCGCGAAGCCGGGGCTGCCGGGAGAGGAGCGCCCTCTCGCCGTCGAGCTCAAGCTGCTCGCCGACGTCGCGATCATCGGCTTCCCGAACGCCGGCAAATCGACGCTCATCTCCGCGATCTCGGCCGCGAAGCCGAAGATCGCCGACTACCCGTTCACGACGCTCGTCCCGCACCTCGGCGTCGTGACGTCGCCGCACGACACGCGCACGCTGGTCGTCGCGGACATTCCGGGCCTCATCGAGGGCGCGCACCGCGGCGCCGGCCTCGGCATCCGGTTCCTGAAGCACGTGGAGCGCTGCCGGCTCCTGTGCCACCTCGTCGACGCGTCCGCCGCCGGCGACGCCGAGGCCGACGTCGCGACCATCGAGGGAGAGCTCGAGCAGTTCTCGCCGGAGGTTGCGGCCCGGCCCCGCGTGCTCGTCGCGTCGAAGATGGACGCGGTCTCGGACCCAGCCCGTCCGGCGTCGATCCGCGCCGCGGCCGATCGGCGGGGCCTTCCGTACTTCGAGGTCTCGGCCGCCACGCACACGGGGCTGCAGGAGCTGGTGAACGATTTCTTCCGAGCCGTGGAGACTTCCGCCGCGGTGTCCTGAGCGCCCCGGCCGTTGTTCACCGGATGCCGTTCTCGGGGTCAGGCGTGCGTTTCTTCGGAGCGACGCCGCATAGTGGCTGGAGCCGTGCTGGAACCTGAGCTCCGAAAAATGCAGGCCTGACCCCATCGAACACGGCCTCGCCAACCACGGCTGGCGAGGCCGTGACCTTTCGGCGCGCCGTTTCCGGCGCGACGCGCGCAGGCCCGACTTGCGGCCTGTTGCTTTCCGTAAGCGGCTTAGTCGCCGCGGGACTTGCGGGCCGGTCCTCCGCCTCGGCCGATGGCGCCGGGCTGCGCACTCAAACTGGTGCGCGTCGATTACTCTTCTCCCCATGCGCATCGGCGTCTTCGGCGGCACTTTCGACCCGGTCCACTACGGGCACGTCCGCCCGGTTGCGATCGCGGCCACGAAATTCGCTCTCGACCGTGTCCTCTTCGTCCCGGCGCGCGTGTCGCCCCACAAGTCGGATGCGCGGCCCACCGACGCGCGCCACCGCGTCGCGATGCTCGCGCTCGCGCTGCAGGGACGCCCCGACTGGTCGATCGATCTGGAGGAGCTCGACCGCGAGCCGCCGTCGTACACGGTCGACACGCTGCACGCGATCCGCCTGCGGCGGCCCGAGGACGAGCTCTGGCTTCTGATGGGAACCGACGTGCTCGCCGGCTTCGCGCGCTGGCGCGAGCCCGAGGAGATCCTCAGAATCGCGCAGATCGCGGCGTTCCATCGGGAGCCGTACGACGGCGATCGCGTGGTGATCCCCGACGTCCCCGGGATCCGCGATCGATGCGTCGTTTTCGACGCGGGATCGGTTAGAATTACGGCGACGGAGATCCGGAACGATCTCGCGCTCAGCAGGCCGGTTGGGGGGCGCGTTCCGGAGCCGGTCGCGGAGTACGTCACGAAGCAGGGTCTCTACAGGCCGGGGGCGACGCAGAGTTGAAGCCCGGCTTTTCCGCTCAGGACAAGGTCCGAGAGGGTCTCACCGCGGCGCTCGACCGCAAGGCTTCCGCGGTCCTCGTCTTCAACCTGGTCGATCTCACGACGATGGCCGACTACTTCGTCCTGTCCACGGCCAACTCGGACCGGCAGGCCCGCGCTATCGCCGACGCCATCGCCGAGAAGCTCGGCCCCGCGCACTCGATCGAGGGCATGCAGCGCGCGAACTGGATCCTGATGGACTACGGCGACGTCGTGTTCCACGTCTTCCAGGAGGAGGCGCGCAAGTTCTACGCGCTCGAGCGCCTCTGGGGCGACGCGCCGAACGAGACCGGCGTGTTCGCGCGAGGTCTGCCCGGCCGCGAACAAGCGAGTTTTTGAGCGGCGCGGCGAGCAAACGGATCGAGCGCGTGCCCGCCACGGGATGATCACTTCTCGGTGTTTGTAGCGGCGCCTCGACGGCGCCGACGAGAGTCAACGGCCGAGAAGTGACCATCCCGTGGCGAAGAAGCGCATAATGCGTCTCGCCACGGAGGAAGCCGCTGCCGAAGGCAGGACTCCGGACTCTCTTCAAGACCCGGAACCGCGCACTCGCGCGTGAGGTCGCATCTCTCGAACGAGCGGCGGACCTTCCTTCCACCATCCTGATCCTCGGCGAGTCCGGCACCGGTAAGGACCGGCTCGCGCGCGCGATTCACGATGTGTCCTCGCGCGCCTCACGTCCGTTCGTCCGCGTCGACGCGGCCAACCTCTCCGACGAGCTCTTCGAGAGCGAGCTCTTCGGGCACGAGCGCGGGGCGTTCACGGGCGCGATCGCGGCGAAGAAGGGGCTGCTCGAGGTCGCCGAGGACGGCACGGTGTATCTCGACGAGGTGTCGTCACTGTCGCCCGCCGCCCAGGCCAAGTTCCTCCGCGTGCTCCAGGAGAAGAACTTCCGCCGCCTCGCCGGCGTCGCCACGCATCCCTTCCGCGCGCGGCTCATCGTGTCGTCGCGCCGCGACCTCTCCGCGCTCGTCGCGCAGGGCGCCTTCCGGGACGACTTCTTCTACCGGATCGACGTCGTATCGGTGCGCCTGCCGAAATTGCGCGAGCGGCCGGAAGACGTTCTCCCGCTCGCCCGCGCGTTCGCGCGGCGCGCCGCGCGCGCGTGGGAGCGACCCGCGCGGCGGTTCACCGACGCGGCGGAGAAAACGCTGCAGCGGCATCCGTGGCCGGGCAACGTGCGTGAGCTGCAGCACGTCGTGGAGAAGGCCGTGCTCGCCGCGGACGGGCCGGAGATCGACGCGACCGATCTGCCCGCGGGCTCGCTCGGCGCGCCGGAGACGCTCGTCGCGGCCGCGCTCGAGAGCCGCTGGACGCTGAAAGAGCTCACGGACGCGTACATTTCGGAGACGCTGCGCCGCGCGGGAGGCAATCGTTCGCTCGCCGCGCGCCGTCTGGGAGTCTCGAGAAAGTTCTTGTGGGAGAGAGAACGGAAATAAACCCATTAATGGCGCGTTAAGTGTCGGAAATCGCTGGACTTCTCGACAGAATCGGCTAAGATCTGCCACCTCGATTTTGGCCCCTCGTTTGCTAGGAGGGGCGCGAGAAAAGGAGAGCCAACAGCATGCCTCAGACCGCGGCCAAGCCCGCCAAGATGAGCAAGAAGGAGGCGGAGAAATACCGCCGACTCCTGGACGACAAGAAAGCGAGCCTTTCGCAGGAGATCGCGAAGACCCGCTCCGCGGAGGAAGAGACGACCGAGGAGTCCACGCAGGACATCGCCGACAAGGCGGTGTCGTCCTATACGCGTGAATTCCTGTACTCGCTGACGGACGGCGAGCGTGGGACGTTGCTGCAGATCGACGAGGCGCTTCTTCGCATCGACGAGGGCGCCTACGGCTTCTGCACCAACTGCGCTCAGCCGATGGCCGAGAAGCGTCTGACGGCCGTGCCGTGGGCGCCGTACTGCGTCGAGTGCCAGGAGCTCGCCGAGAAGGGGATGCTTCCGCAGGCCTGACACCACCTTCAAGTTCCTTTGCTCACTGGGCCCCCGCCGGCACACCGACGGGGGCCTTTTTTTCCCCTCGAATGTGACGATGTGGGCGGGCCGATCCTCGTTGCCGTTCTCGGGATTCCGCCGACAGGTCCTGCCCGCACGCGCCGCGCTGAAGAGGCGCCTCGTCTCTACCGCCGGCGGGCGACCACGAATCGATTCTGGCAGAACGTTCTCGCCAGCCACGCGAGGCCGTCGTCGGACGCGTCGAGGATGCGCGCGAGACGCGGCGAGTCGCGGAGCGCCCGGGGCAGGCGCGAGAGCATGTTACGCGGCAGGAACGCATAGGCGCCGGCGTCCTCGACCTCGAGGCCGGCCGCCTCGACCAGCCCGCGGATCTCGGGATCCGAGTAGCGGTACGCATGGTGATTCCGCCTCACGGCTCGCGCGGTCCACTCGACGGCGCTGTGGCGATTCGGGAGGTGGAAACAGAGAAAGCGGCCGCCGGACTTCAGCACACGGCGGATCTCGCGGAGGCTGCCGTCTTCGCTTCCGCCGGTTTCCCGCACGTGCTCCAGGACGCCGACGCTGGCGACGGCGTCGAATTCCGAGTCCGGAAACGGGAGGCGCGTCGGCTCGTCGATCCGTCCCTGCACGTACGTCGAACGGCGGGCGAGCTCGGGCGGCAGCTGGCGCAGCACCTTCGGTGGATGCTGCAGCGAGTACGACACGACGGAATGGCCGGCCCGCAGCAGGAAGTAGGAGAAGTGTCCGTCACCGCATCCCCAGTCGAGGACCGTCGCCGCTCGATCTCCCAGCAAAGACGCCGTCAGCGCCCAGGGCAGCCGGTACTGGTGCGCGGTCACGAGGCTCGCGAACTGTGAGAGCTCGCCGGCCGGCGCCGATCCGTGAGCGAGGCGTAGCTCCCGCAGGGTCGCCTGCACGACCGGCTCCCTCGTGCAAGGAATGGCCTTCTCGAGATCGGGCGCGGACACCCTCTTCGACGGATCATACGGCGGCGACGGCGTCACCGTCGCGCTCCGATACACTTCCGACCGTGCCGCGCGAGGCGTTCTCCGAGACGGTGATCCCGGCGTTCGAGGACGCGCCGTCCGTCGTTCTCGTCACCGGCGACATCGAGTTCTTCGTCGAGGAGGCCGCCGGTCGCGCGCGGGACGCGCTCGTCGGCGGCAGAGAGACCGAGGTCCTCCGGTTCGAGGACGACGCGCCCGCCGACGCCATCTCCGACGCCCTGCTGAACCGCTCGCTCTTCTCGCCGCGGCGGATCGTGGAGCTCGACGTCTCGCGGCTGCTGGGCTCCGAGTCGCCCGGCAAGCTTCTCGAGCAGGCGATCGAGGCGTGGGACCGCGGAGGAGCGGGCGGCCGCCGCGAGGCGTTCCGCCACGCGCGGGCGCTCCTCTCGGCGCTCGACCTTCCATCCGACGGCGACCCGGCGGAGAACGCCGCCGCCGCCGCGAAGAAGGTCCGCCGCAAGGACGAGGCGGAGCTGCTCGCCGAGATCCTGAAGGAGCTGCCGGCCGAGAAGAGCGGCGGCCCGGCCGCGCTGAAGGGCGCGCTGCGCGTCCTGCTCGAGCGCGGCAAGGAGAACGACGGCACGGTCGCCGTCGTGCGCGCCGTCGACCCGCCCGCGGGCGTCGACCTGCTGGCCGAGATCGAGAAGCGCGGCCTGGTGCTCGAGACGAGCGTCGGCGAGGACGCGGCGCCCGCGCTGCGCCGGCTCGCCGGCGCGCTCGCGAAGGAGCGCGACGTCGCCTTCGAGCCCGCTGCCGTCGAACGGCTCATCGGGCGCACGGGCGGCAAGCCGGCGCCGTTCGCCGCCGAGCTCGCCAAGCTCCTCGAGTGGGCGGGCAAGGGCGGACGCGTGCGGGCCGCCGACGTCGTCTCGCAGGTCGAGGACGAGTCGTCGGAGGAGATGTACTCGTTCTATGACGCGATCGGCCGGCGCGACGCGGGCGAGGTGCTCTCCCGGCTCGAGCGCATCTTGTCCGGCCGGCCCGTGAGGATGGGCCGCGAGGAGATGGACACCGACGACTACTGGCCGACGCGCCTGCTCGGCTTCCTCACCGGCGAGATCCGGCGGATGCTGCTTCTGCGCGCGCGCCTCGACGAGGCCGGCGTCGTCTTCTCCGCGGGCATGCCGTTCCCGCGCTTCCAGGCGCAGATCCTGCCGCATCTGACGCCGCCCGTGCGACCGTTCGGCAAGCCGCCCGCGCAGGGCAAGCCGTACGGCATCTACAAGCTCGCGGAGCGCGCGTCGCGCTACAAGACCGCCGAGCTCGCGCGCGCGCTCGCCCGCGCCGCCGACGTGGATGTCGCGCTAAAGAACTCGGCGCCGCCGCTCGAGACGCTGTCGGTGTTCCTCGGCCAGCTCATCGCCGGGAGCTGAGGATTGTCGGGTTTTTCTTCCTGAAGGTTTTCTAAACGCGCCGCCCGAACATGCGGGGGGCGGTCGCCGTTTCGGGCGCCGCCCTGTCTATATGGAAGGCTTCGATGTCTAACTTAATATACGGAGCGAAATGGCGGACGGTTTCGGAATCGATCTCTCGTCCCGAACCGCTTTGATCACAGGCGGTTCGCGCGGCATCGGCCGCGCCACCGCGGACCTGCTGGCCCGCGCCGGAGCGCGCGTCGCGCTCAACTACCTGAAGGACGAGCGCGCCGCCAACTCCACCGTGCGCGAGATCCGCGCGGCCGGCGGAGAGGCGATGGCGCTCGCGGGGGACGTGTCGGACCCGGATCAGGCGCGGCAGCTCGTTCGCGACGTCGTCGCCGCCTGGGGCCGGCTCGACATGGTCGTGCTGAACGCGGGCATCTGGGACGAGGACGTCGCGGGCCGCGGGGACGTCGCGGTATGGGATCGGACTTACGCGATCAACCAGCGCGGCGCCTACCTCGTCACGGACGCCGCGATCCCGCACCTCGAGAAGCACGGCGGCTCGATCGTCTTCGTCTCCTCGACCGCCGGCCAGCGCGGCGAGGCGCGCCACTCCGCCTACGCGGCCTCGAAGGGGGCGCTCATCTCCTACACGAAGTCGCTCGCCGCGGAGCTCGGCCCGCGCGGCATCCGCGTCAACGCGGTGGCGCCGGGCTGGGTCGACACCGACATGTCGCGCGCCTCCCTCGACAACCCCGTCGAGCGGGCGCAGATCGAGCGCCTCATCCCGATCGGCCGGGTCGCGTCGGCGGCCGACATCGCCGGGCCGATCCTGTTCCTGGTCTCCGACCTCGCCCGGCACGTGCAGGGCGAGATCCTCAACGTCAACGGAGGCAGCGTCCTCGCCGGATAGCGGGCTGGCGGCGCGGCCGCCCGCATTCACGCGCAGCTCGCGGGATTCCTGATGGAGAGGTTCGACCGCCGCGACCTGCGCTTCATCGCCGCCTGCCTGTTCGTGATCGTCGCGGGCGCGGC
>DATBBK010000207.1:0-12104 GCA_036271035.1 Thermoanaerobaculia bacterium
CTACCGCGACACGCTCATCGAGCAGGCCGAGCAGGGCGTCGACTACTTCACGATCCATTCGGGCGTGCGCCTCGCGTACGTGCCGCTGACCGCGAACCGTGTCACGGGGATCGTCTCGCGCGGCGGATCGATCATGGCGAAGTGGTGTCTCGCGCACCATCAGGAGTCCTTCCTCTACACGCGCTTCGACGAGATCTGCGAGGTCATGAAGGCCTACGACGTCTCGTTCTCGCTCGGCGACGGCCTGCGGCCCGGTTCGACGGCCGACGCGAACGACGCCGCGCAGTTCGCCGAGCTCGACACGCTGGGTGAGCTGACGACGAAGGCGTGGACGCACGACTGCCAGGTCATGATCGAGGGACCGGGCCACGTGCCGATGCACCTGATCCGCGAGAACATGGACCGGCAGCTCGCGGTCTGCCACGAAGCGCCGTTCTACACGCTCGGACCGCTGGTCACGGACGTCGCGCCCGGCTACGACCACATCACGTCGGCGATCGGCGCCGCGATGATCGGCTGGTTCGGGACGGCGATGCTCTGCTACGTCACGCCGAAGGAGCACCTCGGCCTGCCCGACAGAAAGGACGTCAAGGACGGCGTCATCGCGTACAAGATCGCGGCGCACGCGGCGGACCTCGCGAAGGGACACCCGGGCGCGCGGTCGTGGGACGACGCGCTCTCGAAGGCGCGGTTCGAGTTCCGCTGGGAGGACCAGTTCCGTCTCGCCCTCGACCCGGACACGGCGCGCGAGTTCCACGACGCGACGCTGCCGGCCGAGGGCGCGAAGCTCGCGCACTTCTGCTCCATGTGCGGGCCGCACTTCTGCTCGATGAAGATCACGCAGGAGGTGCGCGACTATGCCGCGGCGCAGGGGCTGTCCGACAGCGAAGCGCTCGAGGCCGGAATGGAGCGCAAGTCGCGCGAATTCGTGTCTGGAGGTTCGGAGCTCTACCGCAAGGCCTGACCGGCCTCTGACGCTGGTCCGGGAGCGAGCATCCGCGTGATGCGCTCCGGGTTGCGGACCAGGCGCTCGGACATCCACGCGTCCGCGGCCTCGACCAGCGCTGCGCCCTGCGCACCCCCGAGGAGCTCGCCGCGCCGGCGGCGCGCGACCGCCGCGTGGAGCGCCATGTCCGCGGCCGAAAGGTCGCGCTCGGCGCCCGCGGCGAGACCAAGGGCGCGGTCCCTCTCCCTTCGCGCCGACGCGATCCCGGCGCGCACGAGGCCGGCGAGGCCGTCGCCCCATGGCGTTTGCTCGCGCTCGATTCGGCTGGCGTCCTCCTCCGCGGCGTCGAGTACCCCCGCGTTCCCGCCCGACCCGGTGGAGGAGGCCGCCACTGCCGCGCGGGCGCGCCCATAAAGCGAGTGGATGAGGACACTCTGAGCTCTCAGGATCATCGAGCGGCGCAGGGCCGGCCATCGTTTGCCGATGAGACGCAGCGCCGCGGACCCTGCGCCGACGTACAGCAGACACTCGGCCTCTCCCATCATCGCGTACCAGTGCTGGAGCAGGAAGCCCTCCACGTGCCAGCTCGTGATCGCGTCTCGCAGCTCCTCTCTGGCCTTCTCCGGCTCGTCGTTGGCGAGCAGGACGAGCGGCGCCAACCGCGTTCGCATGCTGGTCAGCGCGTAGCGGTCGCCTCGATCTCCCGCCTCCTTCACGAACTCGGGGAGCGCCTCGCGGAGCCGCTTGATCTCGCCGAGGTAGAACAGGGCCGCCAGCGAGTAGTAGTGAGTGTTGTCGAGCTCCCAGGCGACGCCGCGGCAGCGGTCACGGAGGACGGGCTCCGCGCGTTCGGACTGTTCCAGCGATTCCCTCCACCGGCCTTCGAGGAACGCCGAAACCGTCGCAACGGAGAGCGCGAGCCCGATCGCGTAGGGATGGTCGATGCGCTCCGCGATCGCGGTCGCGGACTGGAGGAGCTGCGCCGTGCGCGCGCGTGCCAGCAGGCCTCGCTGCGCTGAGTGGCCGGCCTCGAAGGAGAGCGCCCGCGAAACGCGATAGGGCTCGCCGGCGCGAAGTGCGAGCAGCATGTGTTGCGCCTGGAAGTTCTGGCCGCGGATCGGATCGAGCAGGGTCAGACCCTTCGCCGCCGACCAGCACACGTCGATGCGGGTGAGCATCTCGGGCAGGATCTCCGTCCGATCACGCTCTTTGTAGCGGAGACCGCGGAAGCGGAGCAGAATGCGTCTCGCGATGAGCGACGCGAGCGCCGCTCGCGAGGATCGGGGCATGCGGAGTCCTGTACTCGCGAGCACCTGGCCGAGCGCGGCGACTCCTTCGTGGATGTGTCCGCTGATCAAGAACTGCTCGGCGGCACGGCGTTGCAACTCCAGCGCCTCGTCCGCCGGCGCCCCGGTGAGCGCGTCGAGGTAGGCCCGGGCCGCCTCGGCACCGCGGCCGGCGTTGACGAGCACGTCCCCGAGCTTGACGCCGAGCGCCCGCCGGGCGTCGCCGCCGCCGGTTCCCCGGAGCTCGCGCGCGAGGCGATAAAGCCGGGCGGAGCGCTCGAAGGCGAGCGCCTCGGCGGCCCTGCCCGCGGCGGCCGCCGCGTACTCCGCGGCCCGCTCGGGCTCTCCCGCCTCCTGGAAGTGGAGGGCGAGCGCCTCGGGATCCGTGCTCCGCGATCCCTCGAGCGAAAGCGCCAGCCTCCGATGATGCGCGCGAAGCGCGTCCGGCGTCAGGTCGCCGACGACCGCCTCGCGGATGCGATCGTGGTACGGCTCGATTTCGTCGCTCTCGCCGGTCGTCCGGGTTCGGATGAGGTGCGCCGATCGCAGCAGCGCGGCCGCCTCATCGCCGGACTCGATCCCCGCCGCCTGCATGGCGAACGCGGGCCGCAGCGGCGCGCCAGCGACGGCGAGCGTCTCGAGCAGCCGCCGCGCGGTGTCGGGCAGCCGACGGACTCGGGAGCGAATGACCTCGTCGAGCGACGTGCCGCGCGGGCCCTCGCGTGCGGCGCGGCCCGCCTCGGACGGCTCGATGCCGGCCTGCGCGAAGCGGACGAGCTCGGAGAGGAAGAAGGGGTTGCCGCCGGACTCGCGGACGATGCCGTCCGCCTCGCCGGGCGCCGCCAGGCCGCCGAGCAGCGCGAGTGTCAGATCGCGCGACTCCTCCTCGTTCAGCGTGCCGACGGCCACGTCCCGCGCCTCGGCGCCTCCGCCGGCGAAAGTGGGGGAAAGGAAATCGCGGAGGAAGGGGCTCGTCGCCGCCTCGTCGGACCGGTAGCAGGCGACGAGGAGAATCGAGGGAGGCCGCGGCGGGCGCAGGATGTCCGCGAGCAGCGCCGCGCTGTCGGCGTCTCCCCACTGCAGGTCGTCGATGAAGAGGACGACGTCGTGCTGCTCGGCGAGCCGCGCGAGCAGCTCCCGCAGCGCTGCGAAGGCGCGGCGCCGCAGCTCCTGGGAGTCGGGGATCTCGAGCACACGTCGGCGCGCGCCGGCCACGGCCTCGACGCGGCGGAGGACCGGGAAAAGACGCGCCAGCGCCAGCACGTCGCGGGGCAGCATCTCGTTGACCTCCGCGGCGGGCAGCTTCTTCAGAAACTGGCTCAGCGCGTCGATCAGGCTGTCGAGCGCCTTGTAGGGCACGGACTCCCTCTCGTAGCAACGGCCCGCGAGGAGAACCGCGCCGGACCGGCGCGCCTCATCCACGAAGCGGCGTGCGAGCACGGTCTTGCCGGCGCCGGACGCTCCGTGCACACGCACGACGACGGCGGCCCCGGCGCGTGCCCCGTCGAGGGCGGATCGCAGCGCGGCGAGCTGTTCCTCGCGGCCGACGAACGGGGCGACCCGGCGTGTGAACTCCACCGGTGGAGGACGGTAGGTTGCGCCCTGAACGGCGCCGAGCCTCTTCAGGATTTCGGGGCCGGTCGGACGCCGCTCCGGCTCGCGCCGCAGGAGGTCGATGCAGAGGGCGTCGAGGTCCTCGGCAACCCTGGCCACGAGCTCGTGAGGGGCGGGCGCATCCTTGTGGCGCTTGTCCCACATCATCTCGACGAAGCTGCCGGTGAACGGCCACTGTCCGGTCAGCGCCTCGAAGAGCATCACGCCCAGGCTGTACCAGTCGGTGGCTTCGGAGAGCGGCCGCGCGGAGCCCTGCTCGGGGGACATGTACGCTGGCGTGCCGACGACGGAGATGCTTCGCTTCGACTCGGTCACGGAGAGGTTGGTAACCATGCCGAAGTCGAGAAGTACGACGCGCTCCTCGCGCGAGACGAGAACGTTCGACGGCTTCACGTCGCGGTGGAGCTGGCCGGCTCCGTGGAGCGCCTGAATGCCGGCGACCGTCTGGCGCAGCGCGGCGCGGAGGCGGTCGACGAGGAGCGGCGGGGGAGCCGAGGAGTCAATCCCCGCCGTGTTCTCGAGCGGGGGTGGCACGAGCCCGGGAGCCTCGTCGCCGGCGATCGGCGATCGCGGGGACGGCGAAGGTCGTCCGGCCGGGGAGGGCACCGCCTGCGTCGGCTCGGTCGAGTCGCCGCGAGTCGGGAATGACGCTCCTCGCACGTACTGCAGGAAGGTGACCCCGTCGATGAGCTCCATGGTGAAGAACCACTGATCGTTCTCGGCGAGGAGCTCGTGGAGCCGCACGAGATTCTCGTGCGTAATGTCAGCCAGGGCGCGGAACTCGCGTTTCAAACGGAACAGCGCCTCGACGTTTCCGTCGCGCAGCGCCTTGAGCGCGACGATGGTCTGGCGATCGCGGTCGAATGCCTGGTAGACGACTCCGAAGCCGCCCGCGCCGAGGCGGCGCTGGATCTGGAAGCGCTCCGTCCCACGGAACTCCTGCTCCCCGGCGAGAATCATCGATCCCGCCTGCTCTTTCTCGGATCAGCCGGCCGGATTCCGGCGGTCGTACATCCGATTCTATCGGCGGGTGTCCAGCCTGTGGGACGATTAGTCGTGGCTAAGTGAGGACCTTCATGGGAGAGGGCTTCCTCTCCCATGCCCACGGCCCGACAAGCGGACGGCTGAAGTGGAGGTCCGAGCTAGAACTTCGCCAGCAGCCCCACCGCGGTCGTGGTGTCCGTCTTGCTGAACGTCGTCGGCGGCGGGCCCGCATCCCTCAGCGGCGGCTCGTTGCGGTACAGCAGCGTCCAGGACGCCTGCAGCGAGAAGATCTTCGAGATCGCGACGGCGATCGTCGCCTTGTCCGTCATGAACCAGTTCGACGTGTCGGAGAGGTCCATCAGGTAGCTGTAGTCATTCGTGAATGCCGCGGTCTTCGTGAACTGGAACTTGTAGCCGAGACCGGCGCGAATGTTCGCGTAGTTGTCGTAGGGGGCGATGAAGCCGAGCACGATGTCCTGCTCGCTCGTGTAGCCGACGCCGCCTTCGACGCGCAGGAAGTGCGCCGGAGTGTTGACGAGCTTGAACCCGGCGCCGCCGTCGAAGTTCCAGAGGTTGTTGATGCCGGAGAACCGGTTGCGCAGCCAGCCGCCTCCCACGAACACGTCGAGCCGCTCGGTCAGATCGCGCGAGGCCTTCGCCGAGGCGACGAACGTCTCGGCCGTCGTGATCCCGTCGGTCGCGGCGTGCAGCGCGGTGCCCTTCAGCGTGAAGAGCCAGGGCTTCGGGTTGTAGTTGAGCTCGAGCGCGCCCCCGATCGACGTCGTGTCGGTGTTTCCGGACGTCGACAGGAACGAGAGCTCCGCATTTCCGAACCACAGCGGCGGCGGTCCGGGCGGCACCGGGCAGGGGCAGTCCGCGGTCTGTGCCGAGGCGGTCGAAACGGCGGCGAGGACGAGGAAAACGACGGATACGAACGACTTCACGCAACCTCCCTCGCGGAAGCCATCTTCGGCTCCCGCGGTTGGCGCATTCATAGCACCGCGCGTGCCATCCCCGAACGGCCGCCGGCCCGGACCCGGCTGCCCGAAGGGGCAACGGGGCGCCCTGAAACCTCGGCGCTGCGGCTGCGGATGAACACGGATGGGCTCATCGAGAGCCCGAGGGAGGCGTTCATGGTCGATGTGGTCCGGCACGAATCGGGCGAGTTCTCGTGGGCGGAGCTCGCGACGACCGATCCCGACGGCGCGAAGAAGTTCTACACGTCTCTCTTCGGCTGGACGTTCGTCGACAACCCGATGGGACCCGACATGATCTACACGCGCCTGCAGCTGCGCGGCCGGGACGCCGCCGCGATGTACGCGCAAATGAAGGACCAGCGCGACATGGGCATCCCGCCGCACTGGATGGTCTACGTGACCGTGGCGAATGCCGACCACACGGCGAAGAAGGTGCCGTCCCTCGGCGGCGCGATCCTGCAGGAGCCG
This sequence comes from Thermoanaerobaculia bacterium, assembly GCA_036271035.1. Taxonomy (GTDB): domain Bacteria; phylum Acidobacteriota; class Thermoanaerobaculia; order UBA5066; family Gp7-AA6; genus DAHUXD01. The sequence continues at coordinate 6,276 of DATBBK010000207.1, forward strand.
TTCGACGTCATGAAGTACGGACGCATGGCGGTTTGCCGCGACCGACAGGGTGCGCTGTTCTCGATCTGGCAGGCGGGAGAGCACATCGGCGCCGAGGTCGAGAACGAGCCGGGCGCGCTCTCGTGGTGCGAGCTGGCGGCGAAGGACACGGACGACGCGGGCGGCTTCTACGGACAGCTCTTCGGGTGGCAGCCGAAGACGCGCGAGGACTTCCCGTACGTCGAGCTATACCTCGGCGATCGTCCGATCGGCGGCATCTTCCCGCTCGATGAGTCGATGCAGGGCGTGCCGCCGCACTGGGGCGTGTACTTCCGCGTGGAGAGCTGCGACGCGTCGGCGGCGAAGGCGAAGTCGCTCCGCGGCACGGTCCACGTCGGCCCGCAGGACATCCCGAACGTCGGCCGCTTCGCGATGATCCAGGACCCGCAGGGCGCGATGTTTTCGGTGATCCAGCTGAAGGGCTGAGATCCGATCTGCTTATGCTATAACGGCATAAGCGAGGTGGCCGATGCGCGTCACCCTTCGGATCGGAATTCTCCTGTCGGGACTGACCGCTGCGGCTCTCGCTGAGCCCTCGGTCGGTGTGTTCAAGAGCTATGGAACAGGCCTGACGGCGCCGCCGGCCGCGTTCGCTTTCGGCGATGGAGACCTCTGGTTCACCGAGCCGACCGCGAACCGGATCGGGCACCTTCGCATCGACCGAACACTCGAGGAGTTCCACATCCCGACTCCCGACGCCGGAGTCGTCGGGATCGCGGCGACGTTCACGGCCTCCGGCACGTACGTCTGGTTCACCGAGTCGAGCGCGAACCGGATCGGCCGTATCGCCCCCGACGGCACCATCACCGAGTTTCCGGTGCCGACGCCGTCGAGCCAGCCGTGGGGCATCGCGAACGACATCTTCAGCGAACAGATCTGGTTCACGGAACGGGCTGGCAATGCCGTCGCGACCATCGACGTGGACGGCGCGATCACCGAACGGAGAATCCCCACCCCCGGCGTCTCACCAACCGAGATCGCGTTCGTGGGGGTGGCTGGCGGAGAGGACGTCTGGATTGCGTCCTCCGCGCGCAACTCGGTCGGACGGCTGCCCTTCCCTAGCTACGACACCTTCGAGGAGATTGTTCTCCCTCAACCCGCCAGCGAGCCGTTCTCACTCGCAACGGCGGCGGACGGGACGCTCTGGTTCACCGAACGCTCCGCCGACCGGATCGGGCGGATCGGACAGGACCTTGCTCTGACCGAGTTCGCGTTGCAGTCAGGAAGCCGACCCACGGTGATCGCGGGAAATCCATTTGGGGGCGAGTTCCTCTGGTTCACGGAAACGGGGGCGAACCGCGTGGCGGCGATCACTCTCGACGGGCAGGTCACGGAGTACACGCTTCCCGCGAACGTGTCGGGCCCGTCCGGCATGCTCACCGACGGCAATCTGGCGTGGTTCGGCGCGCTGACGCCGCCGTCGATCGTGCGCGCGCAGCCGGACGAACAACTCTTCGTGGGGGCCGGGATGTCGGGGCCATGGCAGTCGACCATCGAGCTCGCCGGGACCGAGCCCGCGGAGCGTACGGTCTTTCTGGGGGCATACCCGTTCCCGCCGCAGGCTTGTCCCGGGCAGTGCTTCGGGTTCACGGCGGCTGAGCTGCCCGCGTTCGGCGCCGTGTCGATCGCCGGCCCATTCTTCGGGGGGTTCCTCGGCTCCGACTTCGCGACGGTCTTCGAGCGGCCGCTCCGTACCGGCTTTCTTCCCGCGGCGCACTTCCGCTTCGCGAACACCGAGCGGTTGACACAGTCCGCCGACGCTCCCGTCACGCGGTTGTCCGCGGTGGCGGCACACGATCCTGCGCTTCTCGCGTTCCCGTCCGCATCGCACAGTCCCTCGTCCAAGAGCAACCTCTTCCTGTCCGACGTCGGCATCGACGGGCCGCTCACCGTCCACGTCGAGGCGTTTGCGCCGTCCGGCGCGTCACTCGGCGCCGTCGACGCAACCCTCGAGGCTTCGATCGTGCAGGTCCTCGGCGACGTCCTCGGCCGCTTCGGCGCCGGCTCCGTGGAGAACGCGCAGGTTCGCGTCACGAAGACGGGAGGCGAGGGCCTTCTCTGGGGAATGCTCGCGACCGTCGTCGGCGAGAACGACACGCTCTCCATCTCGTCTGGTACTAACTTCGCGGCGGCGGACGACACCGTCCTGATCGGCGGCGGCGGCGTCGCGGGGAGCTGGGACACGGTGATCGATCTCGCGAACCCGCTTTCGGACGGGATCGCGGGCGCCGTCCGCAAGAGCGGCGCGTGCCCGCCGGAGTGCGGCGAGCCGTACGCGATCACCGGCGACGGAACCACTCGCGTCCTCGCGAGCTCGTTTCTGTCCGGCGCCTGGGCGCAGCCGCGCCTGCTCGCGACGACCGGTGCCGCTGTCGTCCACGCCCGCGTCATCAACCGCGCGAACCCCACGCAGGCCGCCGACCTGCCGACCATCGCGCTCTCGCAACTGCGCGCGGCGAACGCGGACGTGCTCGTCTTCCCCTCCGCGCGCCGCGGCGACGGCGTCCGCACGAACCTCTTCCTCGTCGGGGTCGGAGACGGCGATCCGATCCGCGCCCGGGTCGAGGTCCTCTCGGCCGACGGCGCGATCCTGGCGACGAGCGAGGTCGGCGTGACGTCGTGGGACGAGCCGGGCTCGACCTTCGTCGTCGACGCGCTCGGCCAGCTCGGCATCGACGCGCTCGCCCTCGGGCAGGTCCGGGTGTCGCGCGAGAGCGGCGGCCAGCTGCTGTGGGGCGTATTGTCGAACGTGTATGCGGACGGGCGGCTGTCGGTCATCCCGCCGGAGTTGCGATAGGGTCGGATCGAACCGGGAGGTGCTCATGAAACGAATCGCTCTCACGCTCGCGGCCGTCTCCGCAATCCTCCTCGCCTCTCCCGCACTCGCCCAGCTCGCGCCGGACGACCTGGCCATCACCGGGGCGGGATTCGGCAACGGCTGGGACACGGAGATCGAGCTCGCCGACTCGCCGGCCGGCACCGGTACGTCCGGCTCGATCACCCTTCGGACCGCGCTCGCGGGACCGTGCCCGCCGATCTGCAACGTGGTCCCGTACGCCGTTCGGCCGCACGGTACGGCGCGGATCCTGATGAGCCAGGCGTTCCCCGCGTTCGCCGGGCTGGTGACGCTCCACGTCTCGACCGACACGGAGCAGCCGCTGCCGATCGTGCGGGCCCGGATCTTCAACGCCGCGCAGCCTGGCCTGTCGGCGGACGTTCCCGTGCTGCGGAATCCGACGCTCTCGCCGCGCAACTTCTCGGTTCTGGTCTTCCCGGGGCTGGCGCGGGCTCAGGGGACCTACAGCAACCTGGTCCTGCAGAACTTCGATCCGAGCCTCGCCACCGACGTGCTCGTCGAGGCGTTCGGTCCGGACGGCGCGCTCCTCGGAAGCGAGACCGTCTATTTGCCGCGCGAGCCGTTCGGGGCGGTCGTCCTCGTCGACGTCGCGGGACGGCTCGGGGCCACGAGCGTCGACGGAGGCAGCGTGCGCGTTACGCGCCAGTCGGGGCAGGAGCTCGTGTGGGGCGTCCTCGACACGATCTACGCGGACGGGCGCATCGCGGTGGTCGCCGGCGCGAACCCCTGACCGCGCTCGGCGGGCCGCTCAGATCTTGATGAAGACGCGCCTGCGGTAGAGCAGGCCGAAGACCGCGGTCCAGATCGCCAGATAGGCGAGCGCGAAAAGCAGCGACCCGAGCCGCGGGTGCGCGAAGCGGTCGAAGACGGAGCGGTGGATCGCGGACCACAGGGACCGCGTCCTGCCCGTTCCCATGCCGTCGTCGACGCGGATCGCGATCAGCGCGATCGCCGTCAGCGTGGAGAGCGTGAAGGCGGCGATCGCGTTGCGCCCGAGCCAAAGAAGCGGCGCGGCCCAGCCGCGCAGGCGCCGGACGTCGATCACCTCCACGAGCGCGCCCAGCACGAGCGCCGCCAGCCCCGACATCAGGACCGCGTAGGACGAGGTCCACAACGACTTGTTGATCGGGAAGACGAGTCCCCACAGAAGACCCGCCGCCGTGCCGGCCGCGCCCCACAGCGCGAGCCGCGCAGCGACACGCGTCCGCCCCGAGGCGCCGCCTTTGCGCAGCAGCTCGCCCGCGAGCGTGCCGAGCAGCATCGTGGCGATCGCGGGCAGCGTCGAGAGCAGGCCCTCGGGGTCGAAGGCCGGCTTCCACGTGTGCGCCCCGAAGACGGCGCGGTCGACGCGCGCGGCGAGGTTGCCCTCCATGTCGAGCGGCCACGGCGCCATCAGCGCCCAGTAGCCGGCGAGGAGTAGACCGGCCGCCCAGGCGGACGCGCGCGGGCCGCCGAGCAGCCAGACCGCTCCCGACGCGAGCACGCACACGCCGATCCGCTGGAGGACACCGGGCAGGCGCAGGTGGTCGCGGTGAAACGCGGCGGCGCCGATCGCGTTCAGCACGAGCCCGATGCCGAGGATGATCGCGGCGCGGATCGCGAGGTGGCGGAAGAGCGCGCCGCGCGCCGCGCCCTCCGTGGCGCGACGGCCGAACGACAGCGCCATCGCCGTGCCGGCGACGAAGAGGAAGAAGGGAAAGATCGTGTCCGTGTACGTCCACCCGCTCCACTCCGCGTGGAGAAGGGGCGGGTAGACCGCCGACCACGTGCCCGGGTTGTTGACGATGATCATGCCGGCGATCGCGGCGCCGCGCAGTGCGTCGACGGAGTCGAGCCGCGGCGGGAGAAAGGCGCGGCCCGGCGAGGGTTCCCGCACGGACGATCCCCCACGAGGTGTCGCGCGTGCCACTTCCGTCAGTGTAATGCGCGCCGTCCGCTAGACTCGCCGCGGTGCTGACGCTCCTGCTCTTCGCCGCCTCGGCGTCGGTCCCGCCTTCCTCCGAGCCGCCGCGACAGCGCCAGGGTCCGTACGAGGCGACGCTGATGCTTCCGCCCGCCGGGCTCTACGCGGGCGAGGAGATGGAGATCGAGTTCCGCGTCGTCGACGTCGCGCATCCCGATGCGTCCGGGGCGCCGGCGCCGCTGCCGTGGGGCGAGCTGCTCGCGGAGGTCACGATGCCGAGCATGCCGTCGATGCCCGGCTTCACGGAGGTCGCGCACCGCGAGGGGATCCCCGGCGTCTTCGGCGTGCACCCGACGTTCCCGCACGGCGGCGATTACCGCTTCTGCCTGACACTCGTGCCGCCGCCGCGAGGAGTCTCGCTCGCGGGCGCGACGCGCCCAACCGAGCCGCTGACGTTCGAGTTCCCGCTGACGGTGTGGGACTCCTCGTCCAGTCCCACGCCCGTCCCGTCCCGGATCCGCCCCTTCGCGCTCGACGTGACGGCCGATCCCCGCATGGTCGTCGCGCGGCGCGACGTCACGCTCGACCTCACGGTGCGGATGACCGGCAGCTTCGAGCAGCGCGAGGTCGTCGACTTCGACATCCAGCACGAGAGACTGATGCATCTCTTCATCGTGCGCGACGACCTCGCATTCTTCGCGCACGAGCATCCCGAGCGCGTCGGGCCGGGGACGTTCCGGCTGAGGTACCGATTCCCGGCGCCGGGGCGCTACCGGATCTACGCGGACGTCGCGCCGAAGGACGCGGGCGCGCAGGTGCTGACGGGCGAGGTGCTCGTGTCGGGCGTCGTCGCGCGAGACGCGGAGCCGCTGGCGGCGCCGCGCTCCGCCGTCTCGCTCGCGCTGCCGGAGGGCGGCGTGCCCGCGGGGCGCACGGTGACCGTCGTCGCCACCGTGACGGATCCGGACGGAAAGCCGGCGCGCGATCTCGAGCCGTGGCTCGGGGCGATGGGGCACCTTCTGCTCGTCAG
>DATBBK010000208.1:0-7190 GCA_036271035.1 Thermoanaerobaculia bacterium
TTGATCGTGATCGCGATCATCGGAATCCTCGCCGCGATCGCGATTCCGAACCTCCTCAATGCGGTGCAGCGCGGCAAGCAGAAGCGAACCATGAGCGACATGCGTTCCCTCGCCACGGCGGTCGAGGCGTACGCGGTTGACAACAACAGCTACCCGGCGGCGAGCTGCAACGGGGGTCTCTATACGTCGGGCACCGAGGTCGTCCTCGCGACGAACTCGTTCACGAATCTCACGCCGACCTACATCGCGCAGGCGCCCATCACCGACGGCTGGGGGCGTGCCTTGAAGTACGCGGTGAACGCGAACACGGACAACTACCGCATTCGGTCGACCGGCCGGGACGCGACCGACTCGTCGTTCACCTGCGGCACGACGACGAACTTCAACGACGACATCGTGTACGCCAACGGCACGTTCATCCAGTGGCCGGAAGGCGTTCAGTACTAGAACCGACTTCACTCTCTCGTCCACGACCCGCGCGGCGGGCCGCTCGTCGTCCGAGCCGCCCGCTACAATAGATCGTGCTCCTGCGCCGGCGGTTCGTGACCGGAGTGTGTGCGGCCGCGGCGCTTCTCCCGCCGCTGCTCTGGCTGCTTCCGGCGTTTCTGAACCGGCTCGCGCCGACGCTGCGCGACCAGGGCGACTTCTTCTATCCGCTGAAGCTCTACACCGCCGACCGGCTGCGCGCCGGCGGCCTGCCGCTCTGGAATCCGCTCTCCGGCACGGGGGAGCCGTGGCTCGCGAACGGACAGTCGGGCGTGCTCTATCCGCCCACGCTGCTGTTCGCGCTGCCGGGCGCGGCGCTCGCGGGCGGCCTGTACCTGCTGCTCCACTTCGCCGTCCTGGCCTGGGGCGGCTGGCGGTTCTTGAAGGAGGAGGGCGTCTCGGACGCCGGCGCGCTGCTCGGGACCGCGACTCTCGCCGTCTCGGGCTTCGCGGTCTCCCTCTCCGTCTACTGGAACCACTTCGCCGCCTTCGCGTTCCTGCCGGCGATCGCCGCTCTGTCGCGAGGAGGGCTTCGAACCCGCGCGTCGGTACTCGGCCTCGGCGCCCTGATCGGGCTGCAGGCGATGACCGGCAGCCCGGAGATGTCCGCCGCGTCGGTCGTCCTCGGCGCGGCGCTCGCATGGCGCTCGCGCGTCGCGGTGCCCGAGCCGGTCGAGCTTTCGTCGCGCTGGGCGCCGGTGCGGCGCTACGCCGCCGCGCTCGCGCTGGGACTCGCGCTCGCCGCCTGGGTGCTGGCTCCCATGGCCGAGCTCGGCGCCCAGTCCGACCGCCGCCACGCGATCGCCGCCTCCGAGCGGGACGCCGGCGCGATCGGAGCGCGCGACCTCGCGGGCGTCGCCGGATTCGTCGCGCCGTGGTTCGGCGGCGCGTACCTGGCGACCCTGTTCCTGCCGCCCTTCGCGCTGGTCGCGGGCGCCGCCGCGTTCCTCGAGCGCGATCGCCGACCGCTGGCCCTGCTCCTCGCCGGGTTCGCCGCCGCGGGATTGCTCCTCGCCGCGGCGGGTCCGCCCGGCGAGTGGCTCCGATCGATCCCGCCGCTCGACCGCATCCGATATCCCGCCAAGGCGCTCGCGTGGACCGCGTTCGGCGGCGCGATGCTCGCGGGGCTCGGCGCCGACGCGCTGCGCTTCGCGCCGGCCGCGCGGCGCGGGCGCCTGGCCCTGGCCGCGCTGTCCGTCGGCGCCCTCGCGACGGCCGCCCTCGCGCCGCTCGCGTTTCCGGTCCGCCTCGCGTCCGCCGTCGGGGCCGCGGCCGTCGGCCTGCTCGCCGTCTCCGGCGACCGGCCCCGCCTCCGCGCGGCGCTCGCCGGGACCGCCGCCGCGGCTCTCGTCGCCGCGCTCGCCGCGGGGCTCGGGAGCCTGTACCGGTTCGCGCCGGAGGCGGAGCTGAGGCGCTGCACGGACGACGCGGGACTGCTCGCCAGGATCCCGGGGCGGATCGTGACGCCGCCCATGGGCGATCTCGCGCAGTGGACCCTCCGCGACGGCGCGTTCGACGCGGCGGCGCTGCGCCGCCAGCGCGATGCGTTGCTCGGATACACGAACCTGAGCTGCCGGATCCCCACGATTCGCACGGCGGCGCCGATGCGGACCGCGGGCGACGAGGACATCGAGCGCGCCGTCGGCCGTGCGGAGGATCCGCTCCCCGCGGGCGCCGCGAGCGGCCGCGTCCTGTGGACGCCCTTTCCGCCGCAGCGCATCCCGTCGCGGAAGATCGGAGACTTCTTCCGCGGGCCGATCGCGCCGTACCGGCCGCGCCTGTCCTTCGTCCGGGGCTATCGCATCGAGGTGGACCCGGCGCGCGCCTGGGACCGAGCGGCGAGCGGCGGCATCGACATCACCCGCGAGGTCGTGCTCGACCGGCGGCCCGACCCCGATCCGGGCGGCTCCTCGGAGCATCCGCTGCTCGTCGCGAGGCTCGCCGAGGACGCGCCCGAGCGGATCGTGGCCGAGCTGACGGCGAACTACGCCGGCCTCCTCGTCCTGACCGACCTCCACTACCCGGGCTGGGTCGCGGAGGAGGGCGGACGCCGGCTCCGGATCCTGCGCGCGGACGGCTGGTTCCGGGCGGTCGCGCTCGGCCCCGGCACGCATCGCGTCACCTTCCGGTATCGGCCGGTCGCGTTCTACGCCGGCGCCGCGGTGTCCGCCGCGACGCTGCTCTCGATGCTCGTCCTCTGGTCGCTCGGAGAGCCCGTCCGCCGGGGCCGCCGCGCGTGACCGCCGCGTCGTTGCCTCCGTTCGTCGAGGTCGGCGGGTTCGGGCTTCTCGTCGCGGCCCTCTTCGGCCTGACGGTCGGCAGCTTCCTGAACGTCGTCATCCACCGCCTTCCGCTCGGGGAGTCGCTCGTCTCGCCGCGCTCGCGATGCCCTTCGTGCGGCGCGCCGATCGCGGCGTGGGACAACGTTCCGGTTCTCTCGTGGCTGATCCTCCGCGGGCGCTGCCGCCGGTGCCGCGCGCCGATCTCCTTCCGCTACCCGGCGGTCGAGCTCGCGAACGGCGCGCTGTGGGCGCTCGTGTTCCGCTTCGCGCCGTCGTGGGGCGACCTCGCGTCCGGCGCGCTGCTCGCCTCCGCGTGCCTCGCGCTGATGGGCATCGACTACGACCACCAGATCCTGCCCGACGTCATCACGCTGCCTGGCATCGCCGCGGGCCTCGCGCTCTCGTTCGTCTCCGTGCAGCGCACGCCGCTCTCGGCGGCCATCGGCGCCGCGGCCGGCGCCGGCGGCCTGTTCCTCGTCGCGTTCACGTACGAGAAGATCGCCGGCCACGAGGGCATGGGGCTCGGCGACGTGAAGATGCTGGGGATGATCGGCGCCTTCCTCGGGCCCTGGGGCGTCCTGGTCACGATCCTCGCCGCCTCCGTCTCGGGGAGCGTCGTCGGCGTCGCCGTGATCCTCACGAAGGGCGGCGACGGCAAGACGAAGCTCCCGTTCGGCGTCTTTCTCGCGATCGGCGCGGTCGGCGCGTGGTTTCTCGCCGACCCGCTCGTCGCGCGCTATCGCGAGATGTGGCCGTGAGCGCGTCGCGCGTCCCGCGCTCGTTCCGGCGAGAGTCCCGCGCGTTCCTCTGGATCGCGCTGCTCCTGATCCTCTTTTTGAACGTGCTCACGCTGCTCTTCTTCCGCAACGCGGTCGAGTGGGGGCGCGACGAGACGGAGCGGCGCGCGGACGAGATCCTGCGCCGCGTCGCGCTCTCCGGCGCGCGCGAGGACGCGTCGAACGAGGCGCTCGAGCGCGGCGCGGTCGAGCCGGACGTCGCCTACCTCGCCGTCTTCGACGAGGCCGGCCGCCGGATCCGCACGCGCGGACCCGGCTCGCCCGATCCGCCGCGCGTGCTGACTCCCGAGGAGCGGCCCGAGGCCGGACGCACCTCGCACGAGTGGCGCACGACGCCCCCGCTTCTGGTCGCGACGTTCGGGACGGGCCGGCGCTACTTCTCGGTCGCGCTCGATCCCGGGCCCGGGTCGGCCCTGCAGCGATACGTTCGGTTCCTCACGCTCTTCGTCCCCCTGTCGGGCCTCGCGCTCGTCGTGCTCGCCGCGCTCTACCTGCGATCCCTGCTCCAGCCGTACGACCGGCTCATGGAGACGGCGGGCGGAGCGGTGCCGTCCTCGGGTGAGCAGGGCGACGAGCGCGCGTTCGTGATCTCCCGCTTCGAGGGCACCATCGCCGCCCTCCACGAGAAGGAGCGCGAGCTCGAGCGCCTCGCGATGCGGGAGAAGGGCCGCGCCGACGATCTCGAGACGGCGGCGCGCACGCTCTCGCGGAACCTGCCGACGGGGCTTCTGTCCGTCGCGCCCGACGGGACCGTCGTCGAGCTCAACGAGGCGGGCCGCGAGATCCTGCGTCTCGCCCGCGAGGCGAAGAGCGAGCCGTACACGGAGGTGCTCGCCGAGGCGCCCGACTTCCGCGCGCTCGTCGGCGAGGTGCTCTCCAATCGCGTCGTGGCCGGACGGCGCGAGGTGCACTGGCGCCAGGACTCCGATCAGGAGCGCGTCCTGGGCGTGACGGCGACGCCCGCGGAGGGCGGAGACGGCCGATTCCTCGGTGCGATCGCCCTCTTCTCCGACCTCACGGAGATCCGGCGCCTCGAGGCGGGTGTCGCCCTCGCGAAGCACCTCGCGGATCTCGGCCAGGTCTCCGCCGGCGCGGCGCACGAGTTCCGCAACGCGGCCGCGGCGATCGACGGCTACGCGGACCTCGCGCTGCGCTCCGCGGACCGCGAGCGCTCCGCAGAGTACGTCCGCGCGATCCGCCAGGAGGCGCAGGAGATGAGCCGCGTGACGAGCGACTTCCTGCTCTTCGCGCGGCCCGAGGCGTTTGCGCCGCAACCCGTGGACCTCGCGGCAGTCGCGGAGACCGCCGCGTCCGAGACCGAGCGCGCCAACCCCGGCGTCCTCGTCGAGCGGTCGGGCGAGTTCCCGGAGGTCTCGGGCTCGGCCGTCCTGCTGCGGCGCGCCCTCGTCAACCTGCTCCGCAACGCGTGCGAGGCAACGCCGGAGTCGCGCCGCGCGGACCGCGACGCCATCGAGCTGTGCGGCGTGACCGGCGCCGGCGAGGTGACCCTGTCCGTCGCGGACCGCGGACCGGGCGTCGGAGCGGGCGCGCGCGAGAAGATCTTCCTGCCGTTCTACTCGTCGAAGCCGAACGGCTCCGGGCTCGGGCTCGCGATCGTCGCTCGCATCGTGCAGCTCCACGGCGGCACGATCGGCGTCGACGACCGCCCCGGCGGCGGCGCGGTGTTCACGCTGAGGCTGCCGCGCTCGTGACGCCCGAGCGGGCCCCGCGAGAGCGTCTCGGGATCGCGGCGGCGCTTCTGGCAGCGGCCGTTCTCGCCGTCGTCTACTTCGGCCGCTTCGCGCCGGCGCGGGAGGTCGTCTTCCGCACCGCGAGGCCTGCGGCGGCGGCGGCGCTGGTGCTGCTCGCATCGCTCGCCGCCGGCGCCGCCGCGATGCGGCTCGCGCGCCGCGCGTTCGCGCGCGGGGCCGGCCTGCGCGACGACGGAGCCGCGGTGGACGTCTGTGACGCGACGCTCCTCGGCGTGCCGCTCTACGGGACGGTGCTCGCCGCGCTCGCGTGGGGGCTGCCTGCGCTCCCGGCGGCGACGCTCGCGACGCTCGTCCTCGCCGCGGCCGGTCTCCTCGTCCTGCGCCGCTCGTGGCGGAGGCCCATCGTCGATGCCACGGCGCTCGAGACGGCCGTCCTCGGGGTGCCGATCGCCCTCGCCCTGATCGAGGCGCACATGCCGGTTTCGTCGCCGGACGAGCTCGTCTACAAGCTCGCCGTTCCGCGAGCGTACCTGCTCGAGGGCCGGATGCTCGAGCTGCCGTTGAACTCGGAGTCGTACTTCCCGGGCGGACTGTCGCTGCCGGCGATGGGCGCGCTCGGACTCTCCGGCGGCACGGCGGCGCGCCTCGTGTTCTTCGCCGTGTTTCTGCTCGCGCTGCGCGTGGTGCGGCGACTCGGCGAGCGCGTCGAGCCGGGCGCGGGCGTGTTCGCGGCCGCCGTCGTCGCATGGACGCCGGCCCTGATGCTGATCGCGGGCTGGTGCTGGGCCGACTGGGGAATGATCGGCCTGCTGCTGCTCTCGTACGAGGCGTGGGACCGCTTCCGCGAGCGCCCCTCCGCGGACCTCGCCGCGACCTGCGCGCTCGCGCTCGGCGCGGGACTCGCGAGCAAGTACTCCGCGGCGCCGTGGCTCGTCGTCTTCGCGGCGGCCGTTTTGCCGTCGCTCGCCCGCCTCGGCGTCCCGCGCGCGAGAACGGCCGCATGCGCAGCCGCGGTCGTGATCCTGGCGGGCGGCTTCTTCTACGTGCGCAACACGGTCTGGACCGGCTCGCCGGTCGCTCCGTTCTTGACGCGCGCCGGCCTGAAGATGGCGCACTTCCGCGAGGAGGCGGGACTCTCCGGCTGGCAGGAGCTCATCCGCGGCTACGACGTGCTCCATCCGGGGATCGTGGACGACGCGCTCGGCGTCGCGCTGCCACTGTGCGTGCTCGCGTCGCCGTTCGCGCTGCGGGGACGTCGGCGGTATGCCGACCTGTTCGTCATCGGCGCGGCCCAGCTCGCCGCGTTCGTCGCCTTCTCGCCGACGTCGCGGCTCATGCTCACGGCGCTCGTTCCGCTCGGCCTGCTCGGCGCGGCGGCGCTCGTCTCGGCGTGGCGCGGCGCCGGACTCGCGCTGCGCGGGGTCGCGTCGGCGGGAGCCGCGCTCGTCCTCGCCGGCCAGCTCGCGCTCGTCGGCTGGATCCTCGTCGTGTCGTACGACGCCTTCCCGTACCTCGTCGGCGGAGAGACGGAGGCGCAGTACGTCCTGCGGACGCGGGCCTACGCGCGGCCGTACGCCGCGCTCGCGGAGAAGGTGCCGCCCGATTCGGCCGGGCGCGTTCTGCTGCTCGGAGAGAACCGCTCGTACCACCTCGACCGGCCCGCGCTGTCGGCCGGGAACCTGGACGGCCCGCGCATGGCGGCGTGGCTCGCGCGGTTTCCGACGCCCGACGCGCTGGCCGCGGAGCTGCGCCGTCTGGGCGTCACGCACGTCCTGATGCACCGCCCGTGGTACCGCGTCGCTGGTACCGGCGCGCCCGCCTCGGGCGACATGCTCGAGAAGGAATACGTGCTCGAGGTGCCGCGGCAGACGGATGCCGTGGTGGAGGAGCTGCTGGCGCGGGCGTCGAAGATC
>DATBBK010000209.1:0-27725 GCA_036271035.1 Thermoanaerobaculia bacterium
TTTTCGGCGCGGCGCGCGCAGGCCCGACTTGCGGGATGCCGCGTTCCAAGAGCGACTTAGTCGCCGCGGGACTGGCGGGCCGGTCCTCCTCCGACCATGACTGAGCCGATCGAACCCTACCCCCCCACCAGCGCGTCGAGAAGCTCCTTCAGGATCCTCGCCGTCGCGCCCCAGATCACGTGCGCTCCATAGTGGTAGAAGAGCACCGGCTCGGGCCGCCCCGAGATCGTCCGCCGCTCGAGAATCGCCGGGTCGAGGAGCGCCGCGATGGGGACTTCGATGACCTCGGCGATTTCCGCGGCCTCCGGCCGGAACGAGTAGGGCTGCGGGATCGCGCCGACGAAGGGCGCGACGTAGAAGTCGGTCACCGTGACGATCGGCGAGAGCTCGCCGAGGTAGCGTACGTCGTCGGGCGACACGCCGATCTCCTCGTCCGTCTCGCGCAGCGCGGTGTCGAGGAGGCTGTCGTCTTCGGGCTCCTCGCCGCCCCCCGGAAACGAGATCTGGCCGCGGTGGTGCTCCACGGTCTCGGTGCGCCGCGTCAGGACGACCCAGAGCTTCTCCTCGCGCACGAATAGCGGGACGAGAACGCCCGCGCGCCGCAGCGCCTCGAGCGCCTTCTCCGAGCCCACCGTCTCGCGCCGGCGCAGCCGCTCGGCGACCTCCTCCATCCAGGGGAGCCGGCCGTCCTCGCCGGGATCCGGGGTGCTATCCGGCACGAGCCCGGTCTGCTCCCCGGCCGCCCTCCGCCGCGGATCGCAGGTACGCCTCGATGAAGGGGGTCAAATCGCCGTCGAGCACGCGGTCCGTGTCGCCCGTCTCGTGAGAGGTCCGGTGGTCCTTGACCATGCGATACGGGTGGAGCACGTACGAGCGGATCTGGCTCCCCCACTCGATCGACTTCTTCTCGCCGACGCGCTTGTCCTCCTCCGCCTTGCGCTCGTCGAGCGCGCGCTGGTAGAGGCGCGCCCGGAGGACGCGCATCGCCATCTCGCGGTTGCGGCCCTGGCTGCGCTCGTTCTGGCAGGTGACGACGATGTTCGTCGGTATGTGGGTGATGCGAACCGCGGAGTCGGTCACGTTGACGTGCTGGCCGCCGGCGCCGCTCGAGCGGTAGGTGTCGATCCGGAGGTCCTTGTCGGCCACCTCGATCTCGATGTCCTCGTCGACCTCGGGCGCGACGAACACGCTCGCGAACGACGTGTGGCGGCGCTGCGCGGCGTCGAACGGCGAGATGCGCACGAGCCGGTGGACGCCCATCTCGCTCTTCAGGTAGCCGTAGGCGTGGTCGCCGACGACGTGGACGGTCGCGCTCTTGATGCCCGCCTCCTCGCCGTCCTGCCGCTCGATGAGCTCCGCCTTCCAGCGGCGCTGCTCCGCGAATCGCAGGTACATGCGCAGGAGCATCTCGGCCCAGTCCTGCGACTCGGTGCCGCCCGCGCCCGCGTGGATCGAGAGCCACGCGTTGTTCGCGTCCTCCGGCGCGCCCATCTTGACCGCCAGCTCGAGCTCGTCGCCGAACGCGGCCGCCGCGGAGATCGACTCGCGCGCCTCCTTCTCGGCCGGCTCGCCCTCCGCGAGCAGCTCGCCGAGCGCGCCGAGCTCGCCGCGCAGCGCGTCGAGGCGGGTGACCGTCTCGAGCGTCTTCTCGTGGTTCCGCGTCTGGCGGAGGACGTCCTGGGCTTCCTCGGGACGCGACCAGAAATCCGGTGCGGCGGACTTCTCTCTCAGCCCCTCGAGCGCGCTCCGCGCAGCGGCCTCATCAAAGATAGCCCCGAAGCGCGGAAAGGCGCTCCGAGGCGGCGGACAGCGCGGAGACGAGATCGTCGCGTTCGGTCATCGGGATTTTGTCGGGCCTCAGCGGACGGCGGTGTCTGCGCGGGAGCGCCGTTCGCGGAGGAGCCGGACGAGGCCGTAGGTTAGCACGACGAGCGCGGCGGCGTCAGCGGCGAGCGGAATGCGCCAGCCCCACCTCGTCCATGCGGTGGCGGAGTCGACGAGGCGCGCCTCGCCGGCGACGATGGTGCGCGTGTCGGGCTCCGACTCCGCGACGATGCGGCCGCGCGCGTCGACGATGCCGGAGACTCCCGTGATCGCGGCGCGCAGCAGCCAGCGCTGGTTCTCCACCGCACGCAGGACGGCTCCCGCGAAGTGCTGCTCCTGCGCCCCGGCGCGGCCGTACCACGAGTCGTTCGAGATCGTCGCGAGCAGGTTCGCGCCCGCCGCGGTCTCGCGGCGCGCCAGCGACGGATACAGGATCTCGTAGCAGATGCCGACGCCGATCGCGAGCGGGCCGGCGTGCACGACCTCGGGGGCCTCCGCCGCGGAGAACTCGCCGATCTCCGTCGAGATCTGGCGGACGAAGAAGAAGAGGCGCGGCAGCGGCACGTACTCGCCGAACGGAACCAGGTGCACCTTCCGATACGTCGGCGCCGCGAGGCCGCGCGGGCCGAGCACCCGCGCGACGTTGTAGTACCGGTCGCCCGCCTCCTGGATGTCGTTGAAGAGGATCGACGGGCCGATGTGCGCGATCGCGGCCAGATCCTGCCGGAACCGCTGGGAGCGGTCCCAGTAGAGGGGAAACGCGGACTCCGGGACCACGATGAGCGCCGGGAGGCTCTGCGCCGCATCGTGGGCGAGCGCGATCACCTCCTCGTAGCTCCGCGCCGCACCCTCGGGCGTCGCGCGCATCTCCTCCGTCTGGTTGGGCTGCAGGAGCGCGACGGAGATCGCGCCGCGCGTCGAAAGCGGCCGCACGAGGCGAGCCGCGCCCCAGCCCCCGGCCGCGAGGGCCAGCGCGGCCGCGCCCGCGAGATACCCCAGCGACTGCCGGCGCACCGCGGCCGCGAGCAGCGACGCCACCCCGGCGACGAGCCCGCCCAATCCGACGACGCCCCAGACCGACGCCGTCTGCATCCAGATCGGATGCCGGAAGAGCGCGTGCCCCGTGAGGTTCCAGGGAAACCCCTTGTAGACGACGATGCGCGCGTGCTCCGACGCCGCCCACAGCACCGGGAACGCCGCGAGGCGGACGAGCGAGCCGGCCGGGGCCGCCGCGACCGTCGCGAAGGCGACGAGCGCGGGCCACTCGGCGAGGATGAGCGCGAGGATGACGAGGCACACGACGCCCATCGCGCCGCTCTGGCCGCCGTAGTGCGTGACGACGTACACGATCCAGGGGATCGCGGCGCACCAGTGCACGAGCCCGAACACCAGGCCGGACAAGAGTGCGCGCCAGCGGCTCCGCTCGCCGGCGAGCGCGACGAGCCACGGCACGAGCGCCAGCGGCAGCAGGACGACCGCGCCGACGGGCGGGAACGCCAGGGCGAACAGGAGACCGGACAGCGCGCCCGCGGCGGGCGTGCGCCACCTGGACCAGCGCGAGCTCACGGCGGGAATGGGGTCAGCCCCTCGAGGCTTCGAGTGTTTCCGCGTTCGTCCGCGAGACGTGTACCGCTTCCCCCCCGCTCCGCGAGGCGTGGAGCGCCTCCCCCCCGCTCCGCGAGGCGTGGAGCGCCTCCTCTGCCCGATAGGACGAGCGGACGAACGGGCCCGCGAACACGTGGCGGAATCCCATCGCCTCGCCGGCGCGCCGGTACTCGTCGAACAGCTCGGGCGGCGCGTAGGAGATGACGGGAAGGTTCTCGGCGGAGGGCCGGAGGTACTGGCCGATCGTGACGATGTCCACGCCCGCGCCGCGCAGCGCGCCGAGGAGCTCCCGCACCTCGGCATCCTCCTCGCCGAGGCCGAGCATGAACCCGGACTTCGTCGTCTGCGAGGGGTCCCGCCGCTTCGCGTGGGCGAGCAGGGCGAGCGAGCGCTCGAGGCGGGCGCCGCGGCGGACCGTCGGGTAGAGCCGTGGCACCGTCTCGACGTTGTGGTTGAAGACGTCCGGGCGCTCCGCGAGGACGACGTCGAGGTCCTCGAGCCGGCCCCGGAAGTCCGGCGTCAGGACCTCCACCCCGGGCGCCGGGGCCAGGCTCCGCACGGCGCGGATCGTCGCCGCGAAGTGGCGCGCGCCGCCGTCGGGCAAATCGTCGCGGTCCACGGAGGTCAGCACGACGAACTCGAGGCGCATGCGGGCCGCGGCCTCGCGGACGCGCGCCGGCTCGCCCGAATCGGGCGGCGCCGGCCTGCCGTTGGCGATGTCGCAGAAGCCGCATGCCCGCGTGCAGACGTCGCCGAGCAGCAGGAACGTCGCCGTTCCTCGCGCGAAGCACTCGCCGCGGTTCGGGCACCGCGCCGCCTCGCAGACCGTGTGGAGGGCGTGCTCGCGCATGAGGGACTTGACCGCGTGGAGGTCGGCGAGGCGCAGCTTGCGCTCGCGGATCCACGGCGGCGTCGGCGGAGACGGAGTCGCGCTGCTCACGGGCGGGGTCGCTCGGGATGCCGGGTCACTTGCCGTCCGGAACGACCCAGGGCGACGCGATGCGCTCCTGCTTGTTCAGCTTCCCCGCGGCGCGTCCCGCCTCGTCCTCGCTGCCGTAGGGGCCGACGCGGACGCGGTACACGCGGCCTTTCCCGTGCGGGCCGTCGGCGGAGAGGACCTGAGAGCGGTAGCCGCGCTTCGAGAGCCGGCCGGAGAGCGAGCTCGCCTCCTGCTTCGAGGTCAGCGAGGCGACCTGGACCCAGTACCGCCCGGCGGCGGGCCTGGCGGCCGGCGGCGCGGCCTTGCCGCCCGTCGCGTCGACGAGCGGCGCCGAGCCCTCTTCCGACGAGCCGTCGTCGAAGGATTGGAGCGTGGAGGGCGGCGTCGGCTCGGTGGGTGGCGCGGTGACGGCGGCGCGAACGGCATTCGACGCGATCACCGCGGTCGGCACCGCCGTCTCGACCGCCGGCAGCCCGTCCGACGGCGCGGCGGCCGGAGCGGACTTCACCCGCGAGGCGGGCCGGGCGGCGGCCTCCGCCGGCGGCTCCTCGGCGAACGGCGCGGCGCCTCTCTGCGAGAGGCCGGTCAGAAGGCCGAGGAAGTACGCGACCCCGAGCGCGACGAGCAGCCCCGCGAAGAGGCCGACCGCCTGCCGCGACGTGACGGAGATCTGGTAATGAGTTCGAGGCTCGGTCACGGCCAGAGTGTAGCGCGCGGACGCTTCGCCGCCCCGTCCGTCACGACTTCGGCAAGAACATCTTGATCAAGTCGATCGGGAGCGGAAAAACGATCGTCGAGTTCTTCTCGCTGGCGATCTCGGTCAGCGTCTGCAGGTAGCGCAGCTGCAGAGTTGCGGGCTGGCGGTCGATGATCTCCGCGGCCTCGGACAGCGCGGTCGCGGCCTCCAGCTCGCCCTGTGCGTGGATGATCTTCGCCCGCTTCTCGCGCTCCGCCTCGGCCTGCTTCGCCATCGCGCGCTGCATCTCCGGCGGCAGGTCGACCTGCTTGACTTCGACGAGGGAGACCTTCACGCCCCAGGGCTGGGTGTGCTCGTCGATGACCTTCTGGAGGTCGAGGTTGAGCTTCTCCCGCTCGGAGAGCAGCTCGTCCATGAGCGCCTGTCCGAGCACGCTCCGGAGCGTCGTCTGCGCGAGCTGCGAGGTGGCGTAGAGAAAGTTCTCGACCTGCACGACGGCCTTCTCCGGCTCGACGACGCGGAAGTAGACGACCGCGTTGACCTTCACCGAGACGTTGTCCTTCGTGATGATGTCCTGCGGGGGCACGTCGTGGACGACGGTGCGCAGCGACATCCGGACCATCCGCTCGAACGGCCAGAAGATGAGCACGAGGCCGGGACCCTTGGGGTGCTTGCCGAGGCGTCCGAGCCAGAACGTCACCGCCCGCTCGTATTCGTTCAGAACGTTGATCCACTTGAACAGGAACAGGAGCGCGACGAAACCCGCAATGAGGACCCCGGGCACCGAGAACGCATCTCTCATCCGTTCCTCCGTTCGACCGCCAGCGTCATGTCCTCGACGCGCGTCACGGTCACCATCTCGCCGCGCACCAGCCCCGCGGGCCCGGACGCGTCCCAGTACTCGCCGAGC
Organism: Thermoanaerobaculia bacterium; assembly: GCA_036271035.1. Taxonomy (GTDB): domain Bacteria; phylum Acidobacteriota; class Thermoanaerobaculia; order UBA5066; family Gp7-AA6; genus DAHUXD01. The sequence continues at coordinate 5,977 of DATBBK010000209.1, forward strand.
AATTGGACCCGGCCGCGATCGCGACCGTCGTCGAAGCCGTCGACGACCCGCGCCGCGGCGCCGACCATGGCGCTCTTCCCCGTCCGTGCCGGCAGCAGGCGCAGCTGCATCGTCTTGAAGCTCAAGAAACCCACCACGGCGAGCGTCAGCACGATGCCGGGCACGATGATCCCGAGGTCGACGCGATATCCGCTGCGGTCGCCGTGCCCGGAGAAGAGCAGCAGCGATCCCGCGATCAGCGCGATCGCGCCCCCCAGCGAGAGGAGCCCGTGGCTGACGACCTTGATCTCCGCGATGAAGAGCAGGATCGCGAAGAGGATCAGCCCGAGGCCCGCGAGGTTCACCGGCAGCACCGAGAACGCGTACAACGCGAGCAGGAGCGAGATGCCGCCGACGACTCCGGGCAGGATGGCGCCGGGAGTGGACAGCTCGAAGTAGAGGCCGACGAGGCCGAGCAGGAACAGCACGTACGCGACGTTCGGGTGCGACACCACGCCGAGGATCTTCTCCATCTGTCCCATGGGCCGCTCCGCGACCCGGAAGTCTTTGAGAGCGAGCACGCGCTCGCCGCCGCCGACGCGCGACACCTTGCGGCCATCCAGCTTGCCGACCAGGTCGGGCACGTCTCGCGCGATGATCTCGATCAGGCCCGCGTCCTTCGCCTCGGTCTCCGTGTAGGAGACGCTCTTCTGGACGGCCGCCTCGGCCTTCTCCGCGTTGCGCCCGCGCTGGCGCGCGAGGGTGCGGATGAACGCGCGAGCGTCCTGCTCCACCTTCTCGCTCATCGTCTTGGGCAGGTCCTGTCCCTCGCCGCCGACCGGATGCGCGGCGCCGGTGTTCGTCCCGGGGGCCATGGCGGCCACGTCGCCGGAGATCAGCAGGAAGAATCCGGCCGAGGCGGCCTGCGCGCCGGACGGCGCGACGAACGTCGCGACCGGCACCTTCGACTCGAGGATCGCGGTGGTCATCTCGCGGGTCGAGGCGAGCAGGCCGCCGGGAGTCGAGAGCCGCAGGACGACGAGCTCGGCGCCGTCGGTCCGGGCCTGCTCGAGGAGGTTCTTGAGGTAGTTCGCCGCCGCCGGGTGGATCGGCGTGTCGATGGCTCCGACGACGACCAGCGCGGCGCGAGGCGCGGGAGCCGGCGAGGCGGCCGGGGCGAGCGCCGCGGCGGCGAAGAGGAGCCCGGCCGAGAGCCGGTAGCGCGCGGACATCGAAGCAGGGAGTCTATCGCGGCGGTGATCCTCGCCCGGCGCGCCCGTGGCTTGCGGCTGCCTTGGCGCAGGACCAAAGGCCAATCGCCAAAGGCGCGCCGCCGGGGCATAATTGGCCGTGCGAATTCGACCCACGGAGGCCATCAACGCGGCAGCTCTGGCCGTGCTCGTCCTCCTCACCCTCTATCTCCGGCAGCGGCTGGCGGACCCCGCGGGCCTGCTCTGGCGCTACACAGCCCTGGGCATCGGTCTCGCCGTGATCGCGAGTGTCGCCCGCCGCGCCGACCGACTGCCGACGCCGGTCCGCCTGCTCGTCGACTTCTACCCGGCCGCGTTCCTGCCGATCGTCTTCAACACGCTCGAGCCGCTCATCCACGCCCTGCGCGGCGGCCCGCGCGACGAGTACCTGATCGCCGCGGACCGCGCCCTCTTCGGCGTGGACGTCACCGTCTGGATGCAGCGGTTCGTGCGGCCCGCGCTCTCCGACACGCTCTTCGTCTTCTACGCGACCTACTACTTCCTCGCCCTGATCCTGGGATTCATCCTCTGGCGGAAGGATCACGCGACCGCGCGGCGCTACATCTTCACGCTGATGGTCTGCTACTACGTGTCCTACGCGGGCTACTTCCTCCTGCCGGCGTTGGGCCCCCGCTTCGCCCAGGCGCACGAATACACGGTCTCGATCGTCTCGTCGCCAATCTCCCGGGCGATCTCCGACACGATCAACCAGCTCGAGAAGACGAAGTTCGACGTGTTTCCGTCGGGACACACGCTGATCTCGGTCACGGTCCTGCTGGTCGCGTGGAAGCGGGCGCGGCGGGCATTCTGGTTCTTCCTGCCGGTCGCGACGGGGCTGATCATCGCGACGGTCTACTGCCGTTACCACTACGTCGCGGACGTGCTCGCCGGGATCACCTGCGCCGTGACGGCGGTGCCCATCGGGGACCGGGTCTACGACGCCTGGACGGAGCGCGAGGAGAGGGCGAGCGCGCCGGTCGCGGAGGTCAGTCCGTAGCGAGGCTCCCGAACATATTAGCTCCGGCTAATATGTTTCGCCGACGCGGCGTCAGGCCGTGACCGGCTTCTCGTACATTCGATAGGTCTTGTAGAGCTTCCCGCCCCAGAGCCGTACCGACCCGATGACGATCTCGTTGTCCTCGAGCAGCCACGAGACCTCGGCGCCGGTATAGCCCTTCTTCAGCAGGAAGCGCAGCGAGTCGGCCATCATGATGGACTGGACGCCGCTCAGACGGTGGGACTGCTTGATCCCCAGCGTGACCACGCGGACGGTCTTGATCTTCCGCGTCCCCAGCAGGAACTTCAGCCAGCCGAACGGCAGCAGGCGCCCGCCGGTCTTGGCGATCGCCACGTTGTAGTCCGGCAGCATGAGCATGAACGCGATCGGCTCGAGCGAGCCGTCCGGCCGCGGCGCCTCCGCGATCCAGAGCAGCTCCTCGACGAGCAGCGGCTTCAGGCGCGCCGCCATGAAGTCCATCTCCTCGCTCGTCATCGGGACGAAGCCCCAGTTCTTCTCCCAGGCCTCGTTGTAGACCTCCCGGATCTTCGGCAGGTCCTTCGCGAGCCCGCCCTTCGAGACGTTGCGCACGACGATGTGGGACTCGCGCTTCCGGAAGCGGTCCGCGACGCGCGAGAGGCGCGCGAGCGGCTTCTCCTCGAGCGGGAACCAGAATGCGAGGAGGTCCTTCGCCTTCGCGAGGCCCTGCCCCTCTAAGAGCCGGGCGTAGAAGGGCGGGTTGTACGTCATCATCAGGACGGGCGGCGAGTCGTAGCCCTCGACGAGGAGGCCGCACTCGTCGTTCAGCGTCGGGTTCGCCGGCCCGCGGAGGATCGTCATTTTCCGCTCCCGCCCCCACCCGGCGGCGGCGTCGAGCAGCGCGGCGGCGACCTCCGGGTCGTCCACGGACTCGTAGAACCCGAAGAAGACGACCTTCTCGCCGTGGAACTCGTTGTGGTTGCGGTCGACGATTGCGGCGATGCGGCCGACGTCGCGGCCGTCGCGGCGCGCGATGAAGAGCTGCATCTCACCGTGGCGGAACAAGGGGTTCTCGTCCTGGAAGACCTTCGCGACGTCGGAGCGCAGCGGCGCGACCCAGTTGGCGTCGCCGGCGTAGATCGGATCGGCGACGTCGAAGAAGCGCTCGAGATCGCGCTTCGTGCGCCCGATGCGCTCGATGGAGACCGCCGTTGCGCTCATCCCCTCTCGGTGAACGTCCGCGTCGTCTGGCCCGGCGGCCTCAGACTCGGACCGTCTTGACCAGCCCGACCTCGCGTCCGACCCTCTCGAAGGCGTCGAGCGCGCGCGCGAGCTGCTCGGTGGTGTGAGTCGCCATGAGCGACGTCCGAATGAGCGCGCGGCCCGGCGGCGTCGCGGGAGAGAGCACGCAGTTGACGAAGACGCCCTCCTGCTGCAGCCGGTGCACGAGACGCAGCGCGGTCAGATCCTCGCCGACGACGATGGGCACGACCGGCGTGCGCGACTCACCCGTGTCGAAGCCGAGGGAGCGCAGCCCCTCGGAGAAGAAGTGCGTGTTCTGCCAGAGCCTCTCTCGCCGTTCGGGCTCGCGCTCCATGACCTCGACCGTCGCGAGCGCCGCGGCGGCGGAGGCCGGCGGCGGCGCGGCCGAGAAAATCAGCGGCCGCGCGCGGTGCTTGATGTAGTCGATGACCGTGGCGTTGCCGGCGATGAAGCCGCCGACGCTCGCCATCGACTTCGAGAACGTGCCCATGATCAGGTCGACGTCGTGCTCGAGGCCGAAGTGCTCGGCCGTTCCGCGCCCCGTCGGGCCCAGCACGCCGATGCCGTGGGCGTCGTCGACCATCACGCCGGCCGCGAACTCGCGGGCGACGGAGACGATCTCCGGCAGCGGGCTGATGTCGCCCTCCATGGAGAAGACGCCGTCGACGACAACGAGCCGGCCCTTCGCCTCGCTGTCGTTGCGCATCTGGCGGCGCAGGTCCGCGGGGTCGTTGTGCTTGAACTTGCGGACCTCGCCGAAGGAGAGCCGCGCGCCGTCGATGATGCACGCGTGGTCCTGCTTGTCGAGGTAGACGGTGTCGCCCTTGCCGACGAGACACGAGATCGCGCCGAGGTTCACCTGGAAGCCGGTCGAGAACGTGACGGCCGCCTCCTGGCGCATGAACTCGGCGAGCCGCTGCTCGAGGCGGACATGGAGATCCAACGTTCCGTTCAGGAAGCGGCTGCCGGCGCAGCCCGATCCATATCTCCGGATCGCGTCGATCGCTGCTTCCTTGATGCGCGGATCGTTGGTGAGGCCGAGGTAGTTGTTCGACCCGAGCATGATCATCCGGCGGCCGCCGATCGACACCTCGGGGTCCTGTGCGGACTCGACGACGCGGAAGAACGAGTAGAACCCCGTCCGGCGAACGCGCTCGGCGTCCTCGTAGCGGTAGCACTTCTCGAACAGCGGCGCGAGTCCGGTCGCCTCCCCGCGGGCAGCCCGGGCGACTTTCGTCATCATTTCCCCCGATCGCCGGATGGCCCCGGCCGGCGCGCGGATCTTAGCAAATTTTACAAACCGCCGGAGCCACCCCCTTTTAAGAAGGGGTTCCCCCGATCCAGCCGGCCCTCCGGTACCACCCCCAGAGGGCGCGCAGGGCGTCGTCGAGCGGCCTCGGCGCCGGCAGCCCGAGAGCCTCATCGACCGGCCGGCCGTCGCACGTCCAGTCGCCCGCGAGGATCTCCCGGGCCTTGTCGGCGTTGAACGGCCGCGACTTGCCGGTGACCCGCTCGGCGAGCGTGTCGATCAGTCCGAGCAGCCGGACGGCGACGTCGGGCACGCGCACGAGCCGGGAGGGACGGCCGGCCCCTGCGGCGATCTTCTCCGCGAGCTCCCGCACGGTCACGGGCATCGGGTCGCAGAGAAACCCGATGCGTCCGGTGAGAACCGGCCGCTGCGCCGCCCGCGCGATCGCGAGGGCGGCCCGCTCGACGGCGATGAGCTGAACGCGGCTGCGGCCGGCGGGAACTGGCACGAAGCCGGTCGCGGCCATCCGGAAGTACGCCAGGAGCCCGCGGTCCCCCGGGCCGAACACGACGCCGGGGCGCAGGACGGTCCACGGCCCTGGCCACAGCCGGGAGACCGCCTCCTCCCCCTCCCGCTTCGAGAGCCCGTACCAGGAGATCGGGGCCGCGGGATCGCTCTCGCGCACCGGCCGGCCGTCTCGCGTCGGACCGGCCGCCGCCTGGCTGGAGACGAGCACCAAGCGCGCGGAGGGCGCGCTCCGCGCGGCGGCGCGCAGCAGCCGCTCCGTGCCGCGCACGTTGACCTCCCTATAGTCCTCGAGAGAGCGTGCCTTGAGGATCCCGGCGGCGTGGACGATCGCATCGACGCCCGCCGCGGCGCCCTCCAGTCCGTCCTCCGACTCGAGGTCTCCGCGGTGAATCTCGAGCCGGGCGCGGACGCCGTCGAGCAATCCGCCCGCCGAGCGCGTGGGATCGCGGGCCAGAACCCGGACGCTCCAGCCGTCGTTGAGTAGGCAGAGGGCGACGTGACCGCCGACGAATCCGGTACCGCCGGTCAGGAGCGCTTTCGGCATGAGGGTTCGATGAATTGTATTGACTCACCCCGACGTGCGGCGACAGCATTCGCCGTCTTGATGGGAAAGTTCTCGGGCCGGTCGTGGATGCCCGCCGCGCTCGCCGCCGCCGCCGCGCTGGCCGCCGCGAACGCGAGCGCCGCCGCTCCCCCGTCACCGCGGATCGTCGACTACCGCATCCAGGTCGCGCTCGACCCCGATCGCAAGACGCTCGAAGGTACCGAGCACCTCGTGTGGCGCAACCCCTCGGGCGATCCGATCCCCGAGCTGCGCTTTCACACGTACCTGAACGCTTTCAAGAACAACCGCACGACGTTCATGCTCGAGTCCGGCGGGCAGCTGCGCGGCGACGAGGCAGGCTCCGATCCCGAGGACTGGGGCTGGATCGACGTCCTCTCGATGGTCGGGCCGGACGGCCGGGACCTGCGTCCCTCGTCGAGATTCGTCCAGCCGGACGGCAACGCTCCGTCCGACGAGACGGTCCTCGCCGTGCCGCTGGCGGCGCCCGTGCCGCCACACGGGGAGATCGCGCTCGACATCAAGTTCCATGCGAAGCTGCCGCGCGTTTTCGCGCGCACCGGATTCGTGCGCGACTACTTCCTCGTCGGACAGTGGTTCCCGAAGATCGGCGTGTACGAGCCCGCCGGCGTTCGCGAGCGGAAATCGGGCGGCTGGAACTGCCACGCGTTCCACGCCAACTCCGAGTTCTACGCGGACTATGGCAACTGGGACGTGTCGATCGACGTCCCGTCGAAATTCGTCGTCGGCGCGACCGGCAAGCGCGTCTCGGAGACGAAGAACGGCGCCCGCACGACGTACCGCTACGTGCAGGACAACGTCCACGACTTCGCGTGGACCGCGGACCCGAGATGGATCTCGATCGAGTTCCCGTTCGACCCCGTCAAGGACGTGCGGCCGGAGTGGACCGCGAAGGCCGCGGAGGAGCTCGGCATGGACGCGCACGAGCTGGCGCTGAAGCCGATCGCCTGCCGCCTCCTGCTCCAGCCCGGGCATGAGTGGGCGCGGGATCGCTATATCGCCTCGACGAAGCTCGGCATCGCGTTCTACGGCCTCTGGTACGGCGCGTACCCGTACGAGACGCTCACCGTCGTCGATCCGCCGGACGACGCGACCGGCTCGGGAGGCATGGAGTACCCCACGTTCATCACGGGGGACGCCGCGAGCCCCATCTTCGACCACTGGTTCTCTCGCGGGATCCGCGGGATCGAGCTCGTCACGGTCCACGAGTACGGCCACCAGTACTGGTACGGGATGGTCGGCTCGAACGAGTTCGAGGAGTCGTGGCTGGACGAGGGGCTCAACGACGACTCCGAGCACCGCGCCATGAGCCTGGCGTACGGCCCGCGGGACACCGCGACGTTCCCGGGAGGGATCGGCGTCGACTCGATCTCGCTCGCTCACGCCGAGTACGCGCACCAGCCGAATCTCGATCCGATCCGCCGCTGCGCGTGGTGCTTCGCGACGGGCGGCTCCTACGCGATCAACTCCTACCCCAAGGTCGGCCTCTTCATGGCGCAGTTGAAGAACGATCTCGGTCCGCGACGATTCACCCGCGCGCAGCGCGAGTACTTCCGCCGCTGGTCGTTCCGGCATCCCGGCACGAAGGACTTCTTCGACACGTTCGAGGACGTGTCCGGCCGCGACCTCTCGACGTACCGCCGCAACGTCGTCGAGGGGACCGGGCTGCTCGACTGGTCGGTCGTCTCCGCGAAGACGACTCGGGCCGAGTCCGACGACGGCGTCTTCGATCGCGCGGGCGGACGCGTCACGCTCGACGACGGCCGCGAGGTCTCTCCCTCCGCCGCGAAGGGAAGCCGGCCGAAGAAGCCGAAGTCCTATGTCTCGATCGTCCTGGTCGGCAATCTCGGCGACTGGGCGCACGGCGCGGTCGCGCGCCTCGTGTTCGAGGACGGCGCGGTCGTGGAGCGGCGGATCCCGGCGGCGGCGAAGTGGGTCCGCTATCGCGCGACGAGCGGGAGCCGGCTGGCGTACGCCGTCGTCGATCCCGAGCGCGCGAACACGTGGGATCGGGACCGTCTCAACGACTCGAAGGTCCTCGGCACCGGCAAGGGCGCGGCGGACACGATCGGCGGCCGCGCGGCCGTGAAGTACGGCGGCTGGGCGTCCTTCCTCTCCGCGGTCTGGACGCAGATCCTGTGGGCGCTCGCATGATGATCGACGAACGGGGCCCCTTCGCCCGCGGTCTCGACGCGCTGTCGCACTGGAAGCTCGTCTTCCTCCTGACGCTCGTCTCGGCGATCCTCGGCATCTCCGGCGCAAGCCCGATCTACCCCGCCCTCGAGGAGCACGTCGCCGACACCCTCGCCGGGGACCACATGATCCGCAACGCGCCGACGCTCGCGCCGGCCGACGTCTTGGACTTCGTGAAGGAGACGGCGCCCGCGATCGCCGGCGCGCGCGCAGCATCCCGCTGGGCCGGGCTTCTCGGCATCGCGATCCAGATCTTCCTCGCCGGCGGCATCATCGGCGTGCTCGGGCGAGGACCGTTCGGCTTCGGCCAGCTCTTCGAGCCGGCGCGCCGCAACTTCTGGCACAACGCGAAGTGCTGCCTGATCTTCCTCTGCGCGCTCTTCATCGCCCTGTCGGTCTGGGTCGGGGGCGGGTTCTACGCGCGCCGCAAGATGTTCGCGACCTCGCCGCCGGACGCCGCCTCGCATCGCGTCAGCTGGTGGGTGCTCGTCGTCGGCGCGTTCCTGATCTACGCCGTCCTCTCGATCCTCTACGACTTCGCGCGTGCGGCGCGGCGCTTCTCGCCGACGATCGGCGCGTGGCGCTCCTTCCGCTTCGCGCGCGCCGCGGTCGCGGGCGCGTGGGGTCGGGCGATCAGGATCTGGATCGCCTGGTTCGTGCTCGGCGGAATAGGGTGGATCGGCCTGCTGTTCGCCGCGTGGCTCATGCCGGCCGTCTCGCTGCCGGCGGTCCTCGTCAACTTCGCCGTGATGCTCGCTGCGCTCGCCGCGCGCTCGGCCGCCCGAGTCGGAGAGTGGGGATCCTGGATCGCGTTCCTCGAACCCAGGGCGCGCCGCGCCGCGGCGTCCACCGTGCGCATTCGCTACACGGTCGCCCAGGCGCCTCCGCCCGGGATTCAGGCCCTGTAGCGGTCCGCCGCGCGGATCGACCGACCCCGGGGAACCGAGGGGTCGTCGCGAACGCGCCCTCCTCCTCGGAGGGCGAGCTTCGACCGGTCTAGCGCACCCCGGTGCGGGCCTGCCCGCTCGCCGCGACCTGCTTCGCCGCCCACTCCTGGATGCGCCGGATCCCCTCGTGGATCCGCTCCGCGCGGGACGCGAAGGAGAAGCGAACGCAGGAGTCGGCGCCGAACGCGTCCCCGGGAACCGTCGCGACGTGCGCCTCGGCGAGCAGGCGGTCGCAGAACGCCGCGGAGCCCTGGACGCCGAGCGGCCCGTAAAGGGCCGACACGTCGGCGAAGACGTAGAACGCTCCCTCGGGCAAGCCGCAGCGCACGCCGGAGACGGCCGAGAGGCCCTCGTACATGACCGCACGCCGGCTCGCATACTGGGACAGCATGTCCGCGACCGTCGCCTCGGAGCTCTCGACGTCGCTCAGGGCCTCCAGCGCCGCGGCCTGCGAGATCGAGGACGCGTTCGAGGTGGTGTGGCTCTGGTACGAGCTCATCGCGGAGACGAGCGCCGGCGGCCCGACGGCCCAGCCGAGGCGCCACCCCGTCATCGCGTACGTCTTGGACGCGGCGCCGGTGACGACGACGCGGCCGTCCGGCCTCACGAGCTTCGCCCCGGACGCGTGCGAGCGGCCGTCGTAGACGAATCGGTCGTAGGTCTCGTCGTAGATGAGCCAGGCGTCGCGTTCCGCGCACCATCGCGCGATGCGGACGAGGTCGTCGGGATCCACGACGGCGCCCGTCGGGTTGTTCGGCGAGTTGAGGATGACGCCCCGCACCGGGCGGCCTCCGGCCTCGAGCCGGTCGAGCGCGGCCGGATCCATCCGCCAGTCGTCCTCGATGCGCGACTCGGCGAAGACGGGCTCGGCGCCCGTCAGGCGAACCATCTCGGGGAAGGAGACCCAGTACGGAGCGAAGAGCGCGACGGCGTCGCCCTCCTCGAAGACGGCCTGACAGACGTTGAAGACGGCCTGCTTCGCGCCGGCGGTCACGATGACGTTCTCCGGCGCGACCGAGGCGCCCTGCTCGCGCTGGTACTTCCGGGCGACGGCCTGGCGCAACGCGGCCTCGCCGGCGACGTCGGTGTACTTCGTGCGGCCGGCCTCGATCGCGCGCACTCCGGCGCGGCCGACGAAGTCCGGCGTCGCGAAGTCCGGCTCGCCGATCGAGAAGTCGACGACGTCGACCCCGGTCGCGGCGAGCGCCTTCGCCTTCTTCCCCGCCGCGGTCGTCGACGACGGCGCGAGCGCGGCGATGCGGCGCGAGAGGCGGAGCGGCGTCATGCGGCGCGGGCGTTCCAGGCCCGCGAGAAGGCGGCGAACGCGACGATCTTCTTGCGTCCGGTCGCGAAGAGCCCGAGCTCGACCACGATCCACGCCCCGTAAACGTAGACCATCTCGTGGCGGAGCGACGGCACGACGAACTGGATGAGCCAGAGGATGAAGAGCCCGGCCGCCTCGTACGCCTCGAAGCTCATCGACGCGAGGAAGAGCCAGCCGAGCAGCGCCTGCACGATCGTGAGGAGGATCTCGAGCCGCTGGAACTCGTCGAACGGCAGCGAGGACGTGTCCCCATGGCTCCAGCAGTAGATCACGGCCAGCAGCCCGGAGAGGACCCCCCACTGATTGATGTTCGAGGAGACCATGTTCATCAGCGCGACCGGCGCCCGCGTGATCCGCCGCGCCCAGGCGAAGGCGGACGTCTTCTCGGGGAACTCCGAGATGAAGGGCGCGACCCACTGGATGAAAACGAACTGCGAGATGCCGAGGCTGACCGCGACGGACAGCATGGAGTTCAGGAAGGGCTCCGCGACGATGAAGATGACCGCGCCGCCGGCGACGAACAGACCGAAGACAGCCGCCCAGCGCTTCCAGCCCTTGAACGACAGCGCCCAGCGGGACACGGCGGGCACGCTCTCGTGCTCCTCCTCCGTCTCGGGGCGGGCTGGCATGCGGAGCAGGACCGCGAGGTAGACGACGTAGGTGATCGTCAGGAAGACGGCGTCGACGAGTCCGAGGCTGGCCTTCGCCCACACGACGATGAAGTAGAGCAGCGGCGGGAGCAGCCCGAGCACCTCGACGGCGTGCTCGTCGTGCAGGCGAATGGTCCCGAGCGCGCGGCCGCGCTTCTGCCGCGACGAGAACGCCGCGACGCAGTAGATCATCGGCCAGCCGAAGCCCGTGAGGAGGCGGAGGCTGCCCGTGAAGTTCGCGATCGCGAGGTGCACCATGTCGGGGTTCTTGCCCGCCTTGTAGGCGATGACCGCCTCGACGGCGAACTCGGGCATCGTCTGGATCAGCGCGAGGAGCGCGAGCGCGAGCCCCTGCGAGATCAGGAACTCGGCCGCCTCGGCGCCCCACGCGACGACGAACGCGGCGCCGATCATCGCGGGGAACGTCCAGAGCGCGGAGAGCGGCGAGCCCGCTGCTCCGATCTCCGCGGCCGACGCGAGAAGCCTCTCGTCGCGGAGCGATTTCATCGCGCGGGGTTATAGCATGGCCTCGCCGTGCCCCCGATCGAGTCCCCGTCGAATCCCCTCGTCAAGCAGATCGCGCGGAGCCTCGACGAGCGCACGCACCTGCTGCTCGAGGGCGAGAAGGCGATCCTCGACGCGATCGCGGCGGGAATGCCGCTCGAGCACCTCCTGCACGACGCGAGCGTGAAGCCCGGCCGCCTCGCAGCGGCCACCTCCGCGCATCCGAGGCTCGTCTCGCGCGCGGTCCTCGAGCGGCTGGCGGACTCGAAGACTCCGCAGCACCTGCTCGCGATCGCGCGCCGCCGCGACGTGCCCGTCGCCGAGATCCTCGAGCGGCCGGGACCGGTCGTGTTCGTGTTCGGGATTCAGGACCCCGGCAATCTCGGCGCGATCGTCCGCGTCGCCGAGGCTGCCGGGAGCGCGGGAGTCGTGGCCGCGCCCGGCAGCGCGGACTTCTTCCATCCTCGCGCGGTGCGCGGCAGCGCCGGCAGCGTGCTCCGAATGCCCGTCTCGGGTCGCGTCTCCTTCGAGCCGTTCGCGACGGACGCGAAGGGAGCGGGGCGGGTCGTCGCGGGCGCCGTCGCGTCGGGCGGCGAGAACCCGTTCGAGGCGCCGCTCGAGGCGAAGAGCGTCCTGGTCGTCGGCGCGGAGGGTCCGGGTCTTCCGGCGGGCGCGTATCGTTACCTGGATCGGAAGCTGACGATCCCGATGCGGACGCCGGTGGATTCGCTCAACGCCGCCGTGGCGGCGGCGCTGTTGTTGTACTCGGGGAGCCTCGGCCCAAGAGCGTAAGCCGTAAGCCCTAGGCCGTAAGGACGGAACATATTAGCGCTCGCTAATATGTTCCCCGCTCTCACGACGCGCGATCCGCGTCGTCCTCTCCAAACACCTCCGCCCCGAACGCCCACAGGCGCGTGCCCTCCGCGCGCCACGCGTCGGGCGGCAGGCCCGCCTTCCGGCACACCTCGGCGACGAAGGTCGCGGCGTCGAATCCCCACTCGGTAGCGACCTGCGGCAGGAGCAGGCCGCGGCGGCCGCCCGCCTCGACGATGAGCCCGTCGCGGCCGATCGCGACGTCCTCCGGTCCCGCGATCTCGCGCGGCGCGCCGAGCACCGAGATCTCGATCGTCAACCCGGCCAGCTCCTCGGCGGACAGCGGCGGGAATCGCGGATCCTCGAGCGCCGCGCGCAGCGCGTACTCGGAGACGATGCGCGTGATCTCACCGCGCGCCGCGACCGTGCCGATGCAGCCGCGCAGGTCCTCGCCCCGCCGGAGCGTGACGAACAAGCCGCGCGCCTGGCCGAACGTGTCGGAGCGGTCGGAAGAAAGACGCGGCGGCGGCTCGCCGCGGAAGTGCGCCTCGAGCGTCCCGCGGGCGAGGCCCAGGAGCGCGCGTCGCGCGTCCGAGGTGAGCGCGGTGCGGTCTGTCACGCGGCCCCCGGCGGCCGGGCCGCGTGCTCGGCCAGCCCCGCGAGGAAGGCCGCGATCGCATCGCCCAGGGCGTCGAGCTGTCCCTCGAAGAAATGGTCGGCGCCCGGGACGATCACGACCGGCGCCCGGCCGGCGACGAATCGCTCGAGCTGCTCCGGCGATCCGTACTGGTCGCGCTCGCCGGACACGAAGAGGGCCGGCGCTTCCGGGAACGGGACGTTGCTACCCGATTCGGTCCCGAGAGGCAGCCCGATCGCGATGACGGCCGACGGCCGCGGATCCTCCTCGATCTCGCGCAGCGCGACGGCGGATCCGAACGAGAAGCCGCCGGCGAGCAAGGCGCCGGGGTGCGTCGCCGCGGCGAGGTCCAGCGCCGCGCGGAAGTCTCCGACCTCGCCGCGGCCCGCGTCGTGACGCCCCTCGGAGAGGCCGACGCCGCGGAAGTTGAAGCGCAACGCCGACCAGCCGGCGCGCGCGAGCTCCTGCGCGGCGCGGTACGCGACCTTGTTGTGCATCGTGCCGCCGCCGAGAGGGTGCGGGTGCGCGAAGACCGCGGCGCCGCGGGGCGGTCCGTCCGGCTCCTTCCAGAGCCCCTCGAGACGACCCGCCGGTCCCTCGAAGACGACGCTGTGGAGGCGTCCGGCCACGTCGCGTTCTCCTCCGGTTGGCGAAATGCCCTTCTCATCGTATCCTTCCGCCGCCTCGGCCTGGACCTGCGGACCCGCGACCCAATCGAAGGAGCGTCTCCCATGAAGAAGATCGTCCACATCGTCGGCACCGGCACGATCGGCGAGCCGCTGATCGGCCTGTTCACGGACTTCCGCAAGCACCTCGGCATCGACGAGATCACGTTCCACAAGCGGACCCCCATGACCACCGAGCGCGCGAAGGTCAACCACCTCATGGAACGCGGCGCGCAGCTCGCGGTCGACAACGACAAGGTCGCCGACTTCGAGGCGATCGGCCACAAGGTCGCTTACGAGGCGCAGGAGGCGCTCGAGCGCGCCACCGTCGTCATCGACTGCACACCGGCGGGAAACGAGAACAAGAAGGTCTACGAGAAGCTCTCGGGGCCGAAGGGCTTTCTCGCGCAGGGAAGCGAGTTCGGCTTCGGGAAGATGTACGCGATGGGGATCAACGACGAGGCGCTGATCCCTGGCCAGGACCGCTTCCTCCAGATCGTCTCCTGCAACACGCACAACATCGCCTGCCTCATCAAGACGCTCGGCTCCGACGACTCGGGCGAGCGCATCCTCACCCGCGGCCGCTTCGTCTGCATGCGCCGTGCGAACGACGTCTCGCAGGACTCGGGCTTCGCGCCGGCGCCCTCGGTGGGCAAGCACGACGACACCGAGTTCGGTACGCACCACGCGCGCGACGCGTCCGCGCTGCTGTCGACGATCGGATGGAAGCCGCCCATCTTCTCGTCGGCGATGAAGATCAACACGCAGTACATGCACGCGCTCTGGTTCGACATGGACGTGTCCAGGCCGACGTCGCGGGACAAGGTCCTGGCGCGGCTGCGCGGCAACCGAAAGATCGCCGTGACGGAGCGCCGCTCCGCGAACCAGATCTTCTCGTTCGGCCGCGACCACGGCTACTACGGGCGCATCATGTCGCAGACCGTCATCTCCTCCCCGACCTTGTCGGTCCACGGCGACAACGAGATCCTCGGCTTCTGCTTCACGCCCCAGGACGGCAACTCGCTCGCGTCGTCGATCAACGCGGCGCTGTGGCTCATGGACCCGGACCCGAAGCAGCTCGCCGAGCGCATGTCGGTGATGGACCGGTTCTTCTTCCGGGAGATCTGACCCGCGAAGCGCGCAGCGCCCTTGCGGGTCATCCCGAGGGCGCGAGGGATCCAGTCACTGAACGGCGCTCGCATCGTCTCCAGCCCGCTCCCTCCGGCGTGACCGGCCGCACACGCGGGCTCGGTTACCATGGAGGCAATGTCCTGGGTCACCTGCCCGCACTGCGGGTTCACCCAGCTGCCCGCAGTCGAGTGCTTCAAATGCCACAAGCGGATGGACAAGCGGCCCTCCCGCGAGGCGGTCGCTCCGGCCGCGCCCCCGCCCCGCCCCGGCCCGGGGATCACCTCGAAGGCGGCGCGTCCGTACCTCATCCTGCTCGGTGCGCTCGCGCTGCTCGTCGTGAGCGGCGTCATCGTCTGGAGCACGCGCTCGCCGACGCCGGTCGCCGTCGCTCCGGACGCGGCCGTGACGCCCGCCGCCTGGACGCTCGACCTCACGGGACGCTGGGAGGGGAAGGTCGCGACGACCCTCGCCGGCGCTACGCCCCGCCCCGCGCTGCGCGAGGCCTTCCTCGAGACCGACCGCTCCGGCGCGATCGTCGCCGCGGGCGCGAGCCTCACCGATCCCGGCCACGGCGGAGCGGGAGCCGGCTACCTCACCGTTCCGGACGGCGGACGCCGGGTCCGCGAGGCGGCCGAGGCGGTCGCCGCGGCGCCCCGCGGCGCGACGCTGACGCTCGACTTCGTTCCGCTCCCCGCCTGGATGCCCGCCCGCGATCGCTCCTGGCACGCCGTCGAGGGCGCCCGGCGCACTCCCGAGGAGACCTCGTACCTGCTCCTCGAGGCCGTCGAGCCACACGACGTGATCCAGGCGGGACTGAACGCCTCGGGGTTCCTGTCCTGGGTCTACCTCGCCGGCGACTATGCCCAGGGACGCGGCTCGGACATGCTCTCGCGCATCATTCACCCGTCGCCGGACAGCGGCCTGCGGGGCTTCCACAACATCGTGTGGGATCTCTCGGGCGCCGCGGATTTCGTCGGCCTCCAGGTGCCCGCGACGATCTCGCAGCCAGCCGGAACCGCGGACCGAGTCGTTCTACGGAGAAAGTCATAGGGGCGGGGCTTGCCCCCGCCCGGCCGAGCCGCCCCCTCTACGCCTCCACCACGTACCCGCCGCTCTTGGCGTCCTTCTTCATCGAGAGCAGGCCGTGGCGCTCGGCGTCCTCGAGCAGCTCCGAGAACGACTTGTAGCCGTAGTAGGACTCGTTGAAGTACGGCTGCTTGCGCTGCATCGTCTGCTTGACCATCGAGCCCCAGATCACGTCGTAGTTCTCGCGGCGCAGCGCCTGGATCGAGTCCGCGATCAGGCGGAAGACCTCCTGCTTCTTCTTCGGGAGGTTGTCGATCGAGGGCAGCGCGCGCGTCTCACGGACGAGGTCCTCGTAGAAGATGAACTCGTCGCAGTTCGAGATCAGCAGGTTCGACGTCGAGTTCTTGACGCCGACGCCGATCACCGACTTGTCGTTCTCCTTCAGCTTGGAGACGAGCGGCGAGAAGTCCGAGTCTCCCGAACAGATCACGAACGTCGTGATGTGGCCCTTGGAGGCGACGAGATCCATCGCGTCGACGACCATGCGGATGTCGGCCGAGTTCTTGGCCGCATAGTTGCGCTGCGGGATGTCGATCAGCTCGATCGCGGCCTCGTGGAACTCGCGCTTGTACTCGGAGTAGCGGGTCCAGTCGGCGTAGGCCTTCTTGAACACGATGCGGCCCTTCTCGATGAGCCGCTGGAGCACCAGGTGGATGTCGAATTTCTTGTACTGGGCATCGCGCACGCCCAGCGCGATGTTCTCGAAGTCGATGAAGAGCGAGAGCCGCTGATCGACGGCCGCGCGGGTCGGGGGCGCGCCTCCGACCGAGACCGCTCCGCCGGTCTGCGGCGAGGCGGGCTGGCTGTACGAAGGCCCGGTCGCCGCCGCGGGCGGCTGCGGCGTCGGGATGGGGTTCGTCTCGTCGGGCGCGGGCGCCGGGTAGGGCGCCGCCTTGTGTCTCCTCGCTCCTCCGCGGCGCCGCCGGGAGGGCTTTCTCTCCGCCTCCGCGGTCTCGGCCGCGGGAAACGGAACCGTGTCGTCCATCATGTCGTCGTCGTCCTTTCCGGCGCGTAGTCGAAGCTGGAAGTCGTCAGGATGAACGTGCCGAGCACGCGCGCCACCGCGCGGCCCGACGCGTCCACGAGGTCGACCTCCCCGACGTTCACGCGCCGTCCTTTCTTCAGAATGCGCGCCCGCGCGAAGACCTCGCTTCGTGCGCGCCGCAGGTAGTGAATGGTGAGGTCCGCCGTCGCGAACCCCATCTTGCCGTCGAAGTTCGTCGCCAGCGCGAACGCAATCGCCGTGTCCGCCAGGGTCGCCAGCACGCCCCCGTGGACGGTGCCGGATCCGTTCGTGACCTCCGGCCGATACGGCAGGCGGAGCACACAGGTATCCGGGCCGAGCTCCTCGAGGCTCGGACGCAGCCAGCCCAGGGCGGGCGAATCGGCGAGGCGTTTCCGCAGGCGCTGCAGGAGGTCCGGCGCGATGGCCGGCCCTTCCTGCGTGGCCGTTTGCAGGCTCACGAACCCCTCATTGTAAGCGATTCGGGGACTTGCCGCGGACGGGGTCCGCCGGACGCTTCCCGGGTCAGTCCGGCACCTTCTCCGGGTCCGGATCGCCCGCGGGGCTCTCGGACGCGTAGTACGGCAGCTCCTCCGCTCGGCGCGTCGAGTTGTCGAGGTGCTTCGGGACCTCGACGATCGTCCGCGTGACGTTCGGGTCGCAGATCTCGTTCTCGCACTCGTACGTGTAGACGTTCTTCTCGGGCTCCTTCCGGAACTTCACGATCGTCTGGTACGTGTCGCAGTTGCCGCACTTCACCGACATCATGAAGACGTCGATCACGTGCGTGCCGGCGGCGTCCTCGGCCATGGGGCGCCAATGATACGCTCTGCCGCCGCGAGGTGCCCGAATGACGATGCGACGTCTCACGGTCTGCGCGGCCGCCCTTCTCGCGTGCTCCGTCGTGATTGCCGCGAGGGCGCCCGAAAAGGCCGCTTCCGCCGAGGAGGGCTCCTTCGAGAAGACGATCCCGTTCCCCCGGCGCCACGAGGGCGAGGTCGGGATCACGTACGCGAAGTGTACGATCCGGAGCCTCGAGGCGCGCAACTACCCGGACGAGGAGGACATCGAGAAGGCGCGGGCGAACGATCCCAAGGACAGCTCGTGGCTCTGGTGGCAGTTCGAGGTCGCCAACCGCGGGCCGGAGAAGTTCAAGATCAAGCTCGTCGTCGAGGTCCTCGACAAGAACGGCCAGGTCGTGAAGTCGAGCGATCGGGGCGTGACGATCGACGGCTTCGCCGACGAGTCGTACCGGCTCTCGATGCGCATGCGGACCCTCGACGCGGCGGATTCGCCGAAGGTCCGGGTTCGGGCCTTCTTCGTGCATGACAAGAAATGAGCCGGAGGAAGACGTCATGATCAGGACCTCGCTTCGGTTCGGAGGCATGCACCGCCTCGTCCTCTTCGCCGCCGTGCTCGTCGCCTCGTCGGCGATGGCCGAGTCGAACAAGTTCGACAAGACGATCGCCTTCCCGCGCGGCGGCGAAGTCAAGCTGGACTGGACTTACGACAAGCTCGTCATTCAGAGGGTCCGGGTGCTCGACTATCCCGCGGACTACCAGGTCGACAAGGCGCGGCGCGAGAAGCCCAACGACAAGTCGGGCATCGACTGGGAGTTTCTGATCGACAACCGGAGCTCGCAGAAATTCGAGGTTCACCTCTCGGTGGAGGTGCTCGACAAGAGCGGGCAGGTGATCGCCTCGAACGACCGTTCCCCGAACGTCTCCGCGCATTCCGCGGACAACGTCAAGGTCACGACCCGGATGCGGACGATCGAGGCGGCGGACGCGCCGAAGGTGCGTCTGCGAGCCGAGATCGTTGCCAAGTAGCCCGATCCGGCATCGGCTGTCGGCCGCCGGTGTCGTCGCGATCGAGGGGCCGGACCGCGAATCCTTCCTCCAGGGCCAGCTCACGCAGGACGTGCGCGGCCTCGCGCCGGGCGCCTCGCGCCTCGCGGCGGGTCTCACGTCGAAGGGGAAGGTCCTCTACTTCGGACGCCTCCTCGCCGAGCCGGAGCGCTTCCTGATCCTCCTCCCCCGCGACGCGGTGGAGGCCGTGCGGACGCACCTCGCGAAGTACGCGGCCTTTCAGAAGGTGACGGTCCGCGACGCTTCTGAGGGCCGTCTGCTCGCCGCGCTGTACGGGCCCGGCTCGGCCGCCATCACGGCGCCGCCGGGAGACACGCGTCTGCCCGCCTGGGGCGAGCTCGCGGGCGAGATCCTGGGGTCCGAGGCCGGCCGCGGAGCGCTCGAGGCCGCTCTCGCCGCCGCCGGCTCCATCCCGATCTCCGACGATGTCGCCGAGGCGCTGCGAATCGAGGCGGGGCGGCCACGGCTCGGTTTCGACGCGACCGAGGCGAACCTCCCGGACGAGGTCGGCCTCGAGGACGCGCTCTCGCGCACCAAGGGCTGCTACGTCGGCCAGGAGATCGTCGCCCGCCGCAAGACCTACGGCAAGCCGACGCGCCGCCTCGCCGGCCTGCGGTTCGAAGGAGCGCCGATGCCTACCGGGACCGCGCTCGCGCTGCCGGAGCGCCCGGACCGCGAGCTCGCCCGGGTGACCAGCGTGGCGACCTCAGAGCGCTTCGGACCGATCGGCCTCGGGATCGTCTCGTACGAGGCAGCTGACGGCGCGCGGCTCGCCGCCGCGGAGGATTCGGCGCGGCTCGCCGCCGCGACCGACGGTGCGACCGCCCTCGTCGTGCCGCTGCCGTTCGCGTGACGCGCCCCCACGCGCCCTGGCAGATCCACGCCGCGCTCGCGGGCGCGCAGGTCGGCTTCGCGCTCTACCCGATCTTCGGCAAGCTCGCGCTGGCGACGATCCCTCCCCTCCCGTTCGCCGCCTTCCGCGTCACGGCCGCCGCCGCCCTGCTCGAGATCATCCGGCGCGCGCAGCGCGGCGAGACCATCCGCAGAGCCGACAGGCCCCGGATCCTCCTCTACGCGCTGCTCGGCGTCTCGTTCAACCAGATCCTGTTCATCTGCGGGCTCTCTCTGACCAGCGCGATCCACACGACGATCCTGACCGCGACGATCCCGGTCTTCACGCTCGCAGCCGCCGTGCTGCTTCGGCGCGAGACGCTGACGGCGCGCGCCGCCGGAGCCATCGGCCTCGCCGGCGCGGGCGCCCTCGCGCTGTTGAACGCGCACCAGTTCGAGTGGTCGAACGGCTCGTTCCGCGGCGACCTGCTGATCATCGCGAACTCGATCTCGTACTCGCTGTACCTCGTCCTGTCGCGGCGCGCCCTCGCCGACTACCGCGCGACCGCATACACCGCCGCGTGCTTCCGATACGGGTCCGTGCTCATCGTCCTCGCCGCGATCCCGGATTTGATCCGCTTCTCGCCGTCGCGCACGCCGCCGCTCGCATGGACGTGCCTGGGAGCCGTGATCGTGTTGTGCACGGTCATCCCCTACCTGCTGAACTCCTGGGCGCTCGCGCGCACGCACGCGTCGCAGGTCGCGTTCTACGTGTTCCTGCAGCCCCTCATCGCGACGGCCCTCGCGATCCCGATCCTCGGAGAGAACCTGACCGCGAAGGCTGTCGTCGCGAGCGCGCTCATCCTCGCCGGCCTGGCGGTGTCAGTCGCCCGAGGGCGCCGCGGAGCGGGCGCCGCGGCCGTCGGCATCGCGGCGGAGTAAGGTGATCTGCGGTCCCCGCCGGGAGACGCCTGTCGGCGCTCCCGGGTCCTGCCCGTAGAGGGCTCTGGCATAGGCTCTGCAGACGCGTTTCCCCGGTTTCCCGAGAAAGCCCGGCCACGCCGGAAGGAGGTCGTCATGCAGCGCTCCCGGCTGCTCACCGCTGTGATCGTCGCCGTCGTCGCGATCATCGGCTACTACGCGTCGCGCCAGGTCAACCCCGTCACCGGTGAGAAGCAGGCGATCGCGCTCTCGCCGGAGCAGGAGGTCGCGGTCGGGCTGCAGTCCGCTCCCCAGATGGCGCAGCAGTTCGGCGGCGACGACCCGGACCCCGCGGCGCAGCAGCTCGTCCACGAGGTCGGCGAGCGCGTGCACTCCCGCTCGCGCGCCGCCCAGACGCCGTACCAGTATCACTTCACTCTTCTCGCCGATCCCGACACGATCAACGCGTTCGCGCTGCCCGGCGGCCCGGTGTTCATCACGCGTGGCCTCTTCAAGCACCTCCAGAACGAGGGGCAGCTCGCGGGCGTGCTCGGCCACGAGATCGGCCACGTCGTCGGGCGCCACACCTCCGAGCAGATCGCGAAGAGCCGGCTGGCGCAGGGACTCATCGGAGCGGCGGGCGTGGCGGCGTCGGACAGCGGGCACGGGCAGCAGGCGGTCGAGATCGGCGCGCTGGTCGCGCAGATGGCGCAGCTGCGCTACGGCCGCCAGGACGAGCTGCAGGCGGACACGCTCGGAGTCGACTTCATGAGCGAGGCCGGCTACGACCCGCGCGCGATGGAAGAGGTGATGAAGATTCTCGAGAGCAGCTCGAACGGGCAGCGCCCGCCCGAGTTCCTCAGCAGCCACCCGGATCCGGGCAACCGCATCGGGGTGATCCAGGGCGAGATCCAGAAGAAGTTTCCGTCGGGCGTGCCGGCCGACCTGACAGAGGGGCGGACCCTCTCCAATCCCTGAGGCGGGTCCTCAGCCCGTTCCGCTCGGCGGGACCTGGATGGCGACCTCGTAGTGCGTCACGGTCGGCTCGAGCTCGAGCAGGTACTCCCGATCCTCCGGGTAGTACCGCGCCGCCTCGACCGGCTCCCCGGAGAACGCGCGGATCGTGTCGAGCGACTCCCAGAGCGACACGAAGACGAAGTGCGCGACGTCGCCCTCAAGCCTCTCGAGCACGGTCACGCCGAGGTTGCCGGGCGTTCCGCGGCTGTCCGGGACTCCGGTGCGCGCGAGGCATGCGCGATAGGCCTCCCGCCTGTGGGCGGGAACGGCGCCGTGCCAGATGCGGGCAATCATGCGTGCCTCCTCGTCTCCGGGAACACGCGAAGCCGAA
>DATBBK010000210.1:0-2888 GCA_036271035.1 Thermoanaerobaculia bacterium
TGAAGACGGCGACAGGCGGGACCAATACGCAAATGACGTGCGTGAATCCATCGGCCCGGGCATGGTAAAAAGACTCCGGTGAAGACGGCCGGCGGACCGAATCCGCGCCGGTCTGCCCCTGTGCGCTGAGAGGTTGCATGCGTGAGATTCCCGGGCAGTCCGGGGGCGGCATGACGTTCGCCGTGTCCGATCGCGGCCTCGCCGAGGCCGAGCCGGAGGCCGCGCCGCTTCCCGCCGTACGCTCTGCTCCGGACGATCGTCTCCGGGTGGCGATCGACGCCCGCAAGCTCCGCGACCCGGAGAGCGGGGTCGGCAGCTACATCGTCAACCTCGTCCAAGCGCTGCTCCGGCAGGACGCGCCGCCGGGCCTGCTTCTCGTCCGGACGCGAGGGCACCGGCCGATCGGAGTGGACGGCGTCGAGGAGGTCTTCGTCCGTTATCCGGCGGAGATCGCGCTGACGCCCGGCCGCCTCGCGCCCGCGCTCCGGGGGCACCGCTTCGACGTGCTCCACTCGCCGTTCGACATCGCTCCCCGAGGCTTCGACGTTCCCGTCGTCGTCACCATCCACGACATCAACTGGATCGTCAACCCGGCCTACAACTCCTACAACCTCTTCATGCGGAAGGCGGGCGGCTTCTTCTACCGCACGCGCCTCACCGACGCGATGCAGACGGCGAGCCGGATCATCGCGATCTCCCACGCAACCCGCAACGCGATCGTCGAGTACGCGCCGTGGCACGAGCCGAAGATTCGCGTCGTGCGCAGCGGCATCGATCGCCGGCGCATCTTCCCTCTGCCCGCCGACGAGGCCGAGCGGCTGGTCGCGCCGATCGTCGACGCGTCGCATCCGTTCGTGCTTACCGTCGGACAGGCGTCGCCGTACAAGAACCACATCGGAGCGGTCCGCGCCTTCCTCCGCGCGTTCGCGGACCGGCCGGAGTACCGCATGGTCCTGGTGCGCCGGCCCGCCGCCGGCGACCGCGCGCTCGACCGGCTGCTCGCGACGCCTGCCGCGCGCGAGCGCGTCATCGTCCAGTCCTCCGTCCGTCCCGCCGTGCTCAACGCGCTCTACAACCGAGCGCGGGTCGTCCTGCATCCGTCGTTCTACGAGGGATTCGGGCTGCCGCTCGTCGAGGCGATGGCCGCCGGAACGCCGCTCGTCTCGTCGAGCGTGAGCTCCATGCCGGAGATCGTCGGACCCGCGGGCCTCCTCGCCAGCCCCGCGAACGTCGATGCCCTCGCGCGCGCGCTCGTCGCGGCCGACGGCGACGAGTTGCTGCGCTCTCGTCTCACGGCCGCGGGCCGGGAACGGCTCGCCCTGTTCGACTGGGACGAGTCGGCGAAGGCGACGCTCGCGATCTACCGCGAAGCGGTCCGCCACCCTCGCCGCGCGGACTAGGCGCCGGCGCCGGCCGAACGACTCACGGCCAGGCGATGACGACCGGACCCGTCGGGGCGGTCGCCACGGTCGCCGGCTCCGTCCTCACCTCCAGCCGTTCCGGCTCGCTCGCGAGCGACGGATGCTCGGCGATGCCGCGAGCGTGGCCCGTCGCGTCGGGCCGCAGGACGCCGAGCGGCAGCCACTCGCCACGCACGCGCCCCCACAGGCGATAGACGCTTCCCGCGGGCGGAACCGGGAATCGAGAGATCGTGAAGACCGCGATCGGTGAGCCCGGCACGTGGCGATAGACGCCGTGGATGGCGGACGCCGGATTTCCCGGCGCGGTCATACGCAGCGCGCGCGCGTCGCTCGACGTGAGCATCGTCAACGCGCGGTCTTCGCGCGCGAGCTCCGAGCGGCCGCGCGCGAGACGCAGGGCGATCGAACCGGCGAGCGCGAGGGCGAGCACCGCCACGATCGGCGCGAGCCGGACGCGCAGCGACTTGAGACCCGCGCGGATGCGCGACTTCGCGGTGCCGAGCGGCAGCGCGAGAGTCTCCGCGATCTCGTCGTGCGAGAGCTGCTCGAAGAAGGCGAGTCCCAGCGCCTGGCGCTGCGGCGGCGGCAGCTCCTCGAGGGCACGGCGCAGCGCCGCGTGACGGTACGCGTTCCAGACCTCCTCCGACTGGCTCGGACCCGGATCGGGAATCGCGGCGAGCCGCTCTCCTTCGGGGTCGTCCTGCACGCGCGGGCGCCGGCTCCGCCGCCGGAGCTCGTTCGCGATGCGGAAGTGCGCGATCTGCAGGAGCCACGGCCGCACCGGGCCGCGCTTCGGGTCGAACGTTCGCGCGCCCTTCCAGACCGCGACGAAGACGTCCTGCACGATCTCCTCCGCGGCCGGGCGGCCGAGCGCCTGCGCGGCCATGCCGAGGACGGTCGGAGCGTAGCGCGCGTACAGCGCGCCGATCGCGTCCTGCCGCCCGGAGGCGAGGTCGGACAGGAGCGTCTCGTCCGAGACCGTCTCGTTCATGGAAGCGAGCTCCATGCTAGCGCCCGTCCGCTCCCGACACGATCCGACGCTCCTCCGAGCTCATCTTCGGGAGTCGCCGCAGCGCGGCGACGAGCTGCCAGATCTCCGCTTCGCTGCGGGAGGGTCCGAACGCCGGCATCCCAGTCATGCGGATCCCGTTCGCGACGATCCACCGCAGCTCGCCCTCGGACCGCGCCTGCACGCGCGGCAGAGTGAGGCCGGGCGCCGGAGGGTTGAGGCTCGCGCCGCCCTCGGACGGATCGACTCCCGGCGCTCCGTGACAGCTGGCGCAGTGGACGCGAAAGAGCCGGAGCCCGGACCGCGCCGCGTCGTCCGATCCGGCGAGCGGGTTCGCCTCGACCGGCGCGCGGCGCGCGATCGACCGGTCGAGCGCGAAGCGGGCCAGCGTCTCCTCGAGCCTCCCGGGCGGCCGAGCGGCGGAGAAGTCGATCAGTCCCCCGGCGACGGCCGCGGCG